>CAIKLQ010000496.1 GCA_903828255.1 uncultured Verrucomicrobiota bacterium | reverse complement strand
GTGATTCTGCCCGCCATTGAGCAACTCGCCGCCGGCAGTCTGGCGCGGTTGCAACGGATTGACGATGCCGTCAACGCTTTGATTTCGCCTGACCCGCTGCGGCGGGAGTTCCTCGGGCACGAGCGGCTCGTGGCGACGCTCTATGGAGCAGTGAAGCCCGATCCGGCGGCGCTGGAGTTCGCTGGCCGCGTCGCCTGTCTCACGGCCATCGCCGAAGCGATCCGCACCAAACTCAATCCCAACCCGGCGAACATCACGGAGGTCATGGGCGACATCGGCAAATTGCTCGACGCTTCGATCACCGGCGTTGCCATGCCGGTTAAGCCGGCGCCGGTGATGGATTTGTCGAAGATTGATTTCGCCGCACTGCGCAGCCGGTTCAAGGAATCCAAGCACAAGAACACCGACCTCGAAGTCCTGAAAGCCACAATCCGCGCGATGCTGGAGCGGCTCATCAGCCTGAACAAAACCCGCGCCGATTTCGCGAAGAAGTTCGAGGAATTGATCGAGAGCTACAATGCCGGCAGCCGGAACATTGAGGAGTTGTTCGAGGAATTGCTGAAGTTGAGCCGCAACCTGAGCGCGGAGCAACAACGTCACGTCCGCGAAAACGTGAGCGAGGAAGAACTGGTGATCTTCGACATCCTGACGCGCCCCGCGCCGGAGTTGAGCGCCGCCGAGCGCGCCGAGGTGAAGAAAGTCGCCCGCGACCTATTGAACCGGCTCAAGCAACTGCTGGTGCTCAACTGGCGGCAAAAATCCACCGCCCGCTCGCAGCTCAAGCTCACCATCGAAGACAGGCTCGACACCGGTTTGCCGCGCGCCTACGACAAACCGCTTTACGCGCAAAAGTGTTCCGCCCGCTTCGAGCACATCTTCGAGAGCTACCCCGAACGCGCCGCGGGTGTTTACGCGACAGCAGGGTGATCGCGGTGCGCTTCCACCGCGATGGCAATGGCGGTTTCGAAGAGTGACATATCAGTGCTTTCCCGATTCAGGCTTGGGGGGCGAATTGTGCCGGCGCGGCGAGAGCCGCTTCCGCGCAAGGCGGCGTTCAACCTCGCGGCTTCTTCAATCGTAAATTATCAGGCCCCTGCCGGTTTGACCGCCTGAAATTTGCCTTTGATTTTCCCGTTCCCTTTCTGCGTCTGGACCATGGCTTTGGCGGCCAGTGCGGCCGACAGTTTTTTCCGGACCGCGGCCTGGGGCAAGGCGGCGTTTAACCTCACGGCTTCTTCAATCGTAAATTCGCCCGGCGGCCACTGGATCGTTTCGTTCATGGAAACCAGTCTGGAACATCCCTGTCAATTCGACAACCATAACCGGGTGCGACTGGAAGTGGCGGTCAGTTGAGGGCGGATTGGGGAATTGACCGGCACAGGATTTCTTATTTCGGAAGCTGGGTTACTGATTACGAACGCGCATGTCGTCAGGGGGACGGCGCAAGTGCGTTTGGTCACGGCGGACGGCACCAATTCGGCCAAAGTGGTGAAGGTGGATGCGGGAAACGATTTGGCGTTGCTCAAGACGGAAGGCAAGGTCGCCGCGTTGCCGGTGGTGTCGAGTCGCGGCGTGAAGTTGGGCGGCACGGTGGCGACAGTGGGTTTGGTAGGCGGAGGTTTCCTTGCCCTGGTAGCGCGCCCACTTTCTCTTAAACTCTGCCGGAGTCATTTGTTGTCAGTTGCCGTGGTTCGATTGAGCCGCGCCGATGATGGGGGGGGGGAAATTGGCCAGGGCACAAGCAAGGGGATAGCACCACCAGCATCAAGCGACAAGATTTCTCAGGCGGCACAGGTAAAAGTTGCGTCTCGTCTTGAATCTGCGCTGATTTGGAGGAGGGGAGGGGCGCTTTCTTCGGAGTTAACTCCGAAGTGAGTCGCAACGCCCAAGTCAGCCGGCACCGCAGAACGCCAGTTCAGCAGGCTTGTAGCCAGCGGGTTGGAACCTTCCACAAACCAACCCCTGTTTCCCCCGATACCTATTAACAGCAACCGGGTGGCCTGGGGCATCGAAAGCGGCCTGCACCAGCGCCTGGAGGTCTCCCACCGCGACGAGCAATGCCGCGGGCGCCGGCCCCGATCCATGCGGGTCATTGGCCGGTTCCGTCGCTTCAGCAATAGCCGCCTCATGCATTCGCGCCGCCGGCAAGAGCAACCCCGGCACAAAGCCACCACGGCCTCCTTTACCGCCATGAACGCCGGACATCATCGCTATGCCATCCGCTGCCTCCAGCCCCGCTAGCCAAGCTTCCGCTCCGCTTCGTGAACTGGCCGTGAACCCGCGGGCCGCCGGTCGGATTCACATTGCACTTTTGAGCAATTCCTCCACCATGAACCGCATGAAAATTTGCACCCTGGCGGTGGCCGCCATGACTCTGATGCTGGGCGGCTGCGCCGCGACTGCGGTCAAAGAGACTTGGAAATCCCCCGCGTACCAGGGCGGGCCGGTACAAAAGATCGCCGTGCTCGCGGTGGATGATCGCGAGCAATATCGCAGTGCGGTGGAGTGCCACTTCAACGCGCAACTGAACGATCAAGGGCAGAAGGCGTTCGTGACCTATGATTTGCTGAGCCTCCCCGAAATCAAGGCCGACAAAGAGGCGGCGGCGGCCAGCCTGCGCAAGAGCGGCGCCGATACGTTGCTGCTCGTGCGTTTGCAGAGTCAGGCCAATCACGACAGCGAGGTCCGCGCCACGCCGGCTTACTTCGCTCCCACCATCAGCGGCTACGGAAACGCGGATTGGTTCGGTTTTTACTCGGTGGCGTTCACGGACATGGGCACGGTTTGGGGCAACTCCACGCGCGAAGTTTATCTGGAGACCAGTCTCTTTGACTTGAAGACCGAAAAACGGCTTTGGTCCAGTAACTCCCGCACCCTGTTGAAGGAAGAAACCGACCGCGTCGCGGAACTTGCCAAGCTGGTGGGAAAACTCCTGGCCGGGATGCGCAAGGATGGCCTGATCCATTGATCCGCGACCTGTCCCGGAGGGCGCCGATCGTCAAACCAAATCAAATCAAACCAACAACCAATCGAAATCTAAAACACTAAACATGAAAACCTCATTTCTCGTCACGCTCGGTCTGGCCACCCTGCTGGTCGCCGGTTGCAGTTCCACGCCCACCAAGGTGAACTCTGGCCCCATCCACGCCGCCAGCTTCAGTTTTATTGACGGCGGCATGAAGGCCGCTCCGGATTTCGCGGATAGCCGGGCGCAGGCGCACGCGATGATCCAGAATTCCATCACGGGGAATCTGGCGGCCAAAGGCCTGCGCAAAGTCGCGTCCGGCGGCGATGTGATCGTGGCCTATCTCGTCATCGTCGGGAACAACGCGAGCACCGAGCTGATCAACACTTATTTTGGCTATGGCCGCGACGCCTCCGGCCTCCACGAGAAGGCGCAGACGGCCTACACCAACAGCAAGAATCCGAATTACTTCGCGGCCGGCACGCTGCTGGTGGACATCGTTGATGCCAAGACCTACAAGTTGCTGCAGCGGACGCACGTCACGCGCCCCCTGTTGGGCAACCCGACCGCTGAGGTCCGGGCGGTGCATATCCAGGAAGCGGTGGACGCGGTGTTGCAGGACGTGCGCATCGCCCGTTAGAGCGCAGGCAACCCGCAGCCCTACATGAACCCCCGCCGGGATTTTTTCGAGAAGGTTGCTTTCGGCCCCGTCCTCACCAGCGCACTGGCGGGAGGCGGCATCGTCCCGCTCCGCATCGCGATGCAAAGGGTGAAGGGCTCCGTGAAGCTTGGCGGCTGCGGGTTCGCTCTGGCGGCGGTGGGTGGCGCGGTCGCCCCGACAGAAACGCCGCCACCGGGGTGCCACCGGCACCGTGCCGGGGCGTGGAATTTTAGCAGTTCACGGCAAACAGCGTGGCACTTTCGGTCCCCATTTCCGGCCGCAAATACTGGCTGGATTCCAAGTTGAACCAATAAAGCACTTTTCCAAAAATGCGAACTATCACTCCAAGACAAACCGTTTTTTCACTCGTCCTTGGCGCCACTCTGGCGTTGCTGCCCGGTTGCGCCACCTCCGGCAAACCGCCCGCCCGGATCCCGGCGGATGATGCCCGCGCCCAACTGGAGGTGTTGCGCTCGGAATTTAACACCACCAAAATTCAGACGCTCAATCAGGTGATGAAGCTCACCGCCGCCGAGGCCGACAAATTCTGGCCTATTTACCGCAGCTACGAGAAGGAACTCGCCAGCGTCGGCGACCGCAAGCTGGCACTCATCCGAGAGTTCCTCGCCCATCACCGGGCGGGCACGTTGACCGATCAGAACTCGCAGGAGATGGCCCCGCACTGGTTGCAAACCGCTCAGGACCGGCTCGATCTCTGGAAGAAATATCACCACCTGATTAGCGAGGCAGTTTCGCCCATTCGCGCCGCCCAGTTTCTCCAGGTGGAGAACCAGATGGCGATCTTCGTGGACCTCAACATTGCGTCCGAGATGCCGATGGTCGGCTCGGTGCCGCCGCCGAGGTCGAAGTGACATGAAGACGACTCGCTTTGAAAATCCTAGCCGTGGATGTGAGTTCGCGCTCACTTTTCCCAGATTGGCGCCGACCTATGTCGGCGGCTACGGAGGGTTGCAAGCGCAGCGGGCGACTGGTCAGGCTCCTGGGACTCCCGACTTCCGGCTAGTGACGCTGGTTGCCCTGCTGACGACGCTGTTCCTTACAGGCTGCAAGTCTTCGAGCGGTGGTGCGGATTCAGGTTTTGCTTCGGTGGTCATCCGCGACCGCAGCGAGGCGCAAATCCGGCAGACTGCGGAAACCGTTTTCAAAGCGGATGGCTACGATGCCTTTGGGACGCCGGGCGGCAGGATGACCTTTGAGAAACGCGGTTCGCGCGCGAACGACCTCGCCTACGGCGGGTGGATCGAAGACCGCACCACCCGGGTTCGCGTGAAGGCGGAAATCGTGCTCCTGCCCGACGGCGCGCATCGCTTGCAGTGTCAGGCCTACATGGTGGCACATGCGGGCGATACTTTGTTCCAAGAGGAACACAAGCTATCCAGCTTCAGCGCCGGACCGTACCGAAAGCTTCTCGACGAAACCGCCCGCCGGTTGAAATGAATTGAAACCACCGATGGACACCGCGGGCCACAGCCAGTCGGAGCGGCGCTGTTCCCCTCGGTGGTTTCCCCTCGCTTAACAACCTTCAACTCCCGGATTTAGGATGAACCGACTCAAACCGATCAAGTTCTGGATGCTGACGCTTGCCGGCGCGCTGTGGGTGGCCGGTTGCGCCACACTTGACGTCAATCCGCCCCAAGCCCGCGCGAACACCGGCTACGTGGATTTCTACGCGGAATCGTCCGATGAGTTGAATTGGGAAGTGCTGCGTTTCGATGACCGCACGCAGAGCTTTCGCAGCCTCTACTCGGAGTTGAAAGTGCCGCCCGGAGGGGTTTTGCGTCTGGCGTTTGTGCCGGGACATCACCGCTTACGGGTCACCTTCCTGAATCGGATCGTCACGGTTCCGGCGGTCTTGGAGGTCGCAGTTGAGGATGGAAAAATCACCCCGGTTCGCTTCACGATGATCAATGCAGGGACCGGCACGGTCGAGACGCGGGACCTCAATTACGGCGGCACGGGGAAAGGCCGTTATGGCCGGCGCGTCAAGATCGGCAACGAAGAGGCGGTCATGTACCGCCTAACCGCCGAGGTCGGGCCGGCGGCAGCTTACCTACCCAGAGAGCGGATGCCCTATGGGCATTGAACTCGGAAAAACCGCGACTCGTTGCCCCCAGTCTCTGCTCGCTGACCGCCGACCTCTGCATTCCCATCCTTCCCCATTCGAGGTTGGGGGTTGGAGGTTTTCTTCCGCGCCTCGCCCCTCTGCACCTATCGCCTGCTGACAGGCTTCGCTTTTCACTCGCAAGCTCGCCCACCACCGACCGAATTGAGTTCCCGTTGCCCGGCTGCCGGGACCGACGGCGTTACGGACTGGCCGTTCTCGTTCCGTTGCTCTCCACCCCGGATTGCTCCGGCGCAGCTACGGTTTGACACCTCACGACTCGTCACCGCGAGGGAGCGGATTCGTACCGTTCTGTCCCAGCACCCTTTCAGGCACACCAGCGGATGGCCTTCGGCAGCGCGTTGGGGCTGGGTAAAATCGCCCAACTTCATCTGCCCGGGGACCGCGGCGGCTGGCTGCAAAGTTGGACGAGCGCCTCGCGCACGCGCCCGAGTTGTGTCGCGTCGAGTTTGAGAAACCGGTCGCGTCCGTCTGGCCGCGGCGTGAAGCGCGTGAAGCCGTCGCTCTCGACCGTCACTGCGCCGGGTTCGGAAAGTCCAAAGTAGCCCCGCTCCGGCTGCCCGGCGTAGAGCGCGCTGGTCAGGTCCCAGGTGGGGCGTTCGTGCGGTGTGGGGCTGTAAAGCTGGTAAGCCTCGGCTAGGGGATGATGCGCCACGTAGCGGAAATCGCGCTCGATGCTGACGGCGGGATACGGCAGGGCGATGCCGATTTCAAACCCGCTCCACACGATGGGCGTGGGCCAGTCGCGCGCCAGCTTTTGCGCGGCGGGCAGGTCGGAATAGACGTTGAACTCGAGGAAATGGTTGTTGTGCTCGATGGTCTGAAAGGCGCCCGCCATCACGGAAAGCAGCTTCACCTTTTGCTTCACGAGCTCACGCCCGGTCAGTGGGGACGCCTCATCCGCCGGGGTGTCGAGCAACGCGGCAAAATTGGAAAAGTATCCCACCTGCACCAGCACGACGCCGCCCTCCGGTTGCGCGCCGAGCAAGCGCCGGAGCAGGCGGAGCGCATCCGGCGCGTCGCTGCTGCGCTTCAAGTTGTGCGGATAACGCAGTTGGTCGCCGTCGCGAACTTCGGCCAGCGGGAGGAACTTGCTTGGGTCTTTCTCCAGTTTGGCACGAATAAAACCGATGGGCACGTTGGGCCGGCCGTAAAATGTATTCACGGCCGCCACAAACGGGCCGGCCAGTTCATCGCTGCGCGTAATGGTGACGCCGAGCAATTCGCACCCGCCGCGATCCGCCAACGCGTGCAACAACCCCAGCGCCAGCGCATCGTCCACGTCGTTGCCGATGTCGGTGTCGAAAATAATTTTCACCGGCGGCGGCGCAGGCGGACGATCCGCAGCGAGCGCGGCGAACGCGATGCCCAGAACGGCGATGACCGCGAGGCGGAAGAGTTTTGATTTCATGGTCTGAACAGAT
>CAIKLQ010000495.1 GCA_903828255.1 uncultured Verrucomicrobiota bacterium | reverse complement strand
TTCGCCCCATCTTTGGCCGGGCGCGCGGTTTGGTTCGCGGCGTTGGTTTCAAGCACCTGTAGGTAAAAGGGCTTGTCCGCGAGTCGCGCCTTTAGCGTGGCAATGGAGTCCGTCAACAGCGGTGCGGAGGGGGACTTGATGGCCGGTTGAGCCACCCCGGTCAGCTTCACCTGGTAATGGTCCGCCACTCGTTTGATCGAGAAGTTGGTGACCACGAGATCGGGCGGCACGGCCTCTCCCATATACGCCAACAGCCAGGCCGGAGTGGGTGGCGGCCGGTCTCCCATGACCACCCGGATCGTCTCCTGCTTGCGTTTCATTTCGGTATCGCGCTGCTCTAGGACTCTTTGGCGCGCCTGCATGCGCGTGGTTTGCGCCGCGCAACTGTCGAGGGTGGTCATTTCTTTGCGGCTCTGAATCAGCGAGTAGGCGGTGAGGGCGATGGACCCGGTGAGCAAAACGGTCGTGCCGGCGACGATGACTTTGGCAAAGACGCGCCGCTGCGGGGCCTTTTGCAACTCTTCGCTGATGAAATTGGGCCCGTCCTCCACCAATTTTGGAGCGGTGGACGCCCAATGAAAGGGTTGGTTCTCCACCGGGCTGAGCTGGACCGGGAATTGCAACTGACTCTGCAGGGAGGCAATGGCCTCCGCCGCTCCCGGACCGAAAAGCCAGATTCCTTTGTTGACCGTGACCCCGAACTGCTGGCTGGCAAAGAGCAACGTGCGGCTGAGATCTACGGCGAGCCGGGCAGGGTCCTGTTTCCAACTCCCCTGCAAGGTGCGGGATAGGAGCAAACGGCCGGCATAGCCGCCGACCACGACGGTCGTGGACCCTCCCGTTTCGGCCGCCAGCATGGCGATGTCGGCCTGATCCAGCGCCAATGCAGTTAATTGCTGCTCGAGCACTGCGGAGACGGGCAGCACGGAAGTCAGGTGCAGTCCGTTGCGCCGGCAGGCGACCGTCAACTGGTTGAGGATCGGTTTGGGCAACAGGTGCAACAGGACGCGCAGATGCCCCTTATTCGGAGGCAGATTCTGACTCGTCCAGGCGGCCTCGCCGGGAAAAATCTTCTGTTGCAGGGCCTGGCGTTGGACGAGTTTCTTGAAGGTGGCGGCTTTTACCGGTGGCACTTCGACCATCTGTTGCACCAGTCGCGGATGGGCCAGGACCACCGAGATGCTTTGACCCGCATAGCCGGTTTCCCGGATGGCCTCCCGAATGAATTCTTCGAAGTTGGCGGCCCCATCCTTCAGCCCTGACTGCTCCCAGGAATTCTGGATCACACCCTTCTGCACCGACACGGCCTTGAACTGCTCATTCAGCCAGCTCACGCTTAAAGACGTAAAGCTTTTGGGAATAGCTGGCCCCCCGGCGGCGGACTTTGCCCCGATCCTCAACATAGCTTTACTCCACGAAGCTCCCATAATCACCCAGCCCTCCTTATCACACTGTTATTCAACGGGCCCCCGCCCTCAGAACTCAAAAACGACCGGCCTTGAGGCCGGTTTTGGCGATCACAAAGTTGCCATTATCTGGGCCCTAAGCCCGAAGCCTGCGCCCTCGTGCGTGATTCTCATAATTTCATGGTTGCCAGTTATCGCCTGAGTGCGCTTTGATCATTACCCCTTGCTGGAACTTGCACTTATTGAAGTGATTTCCAGAGCGCCTGCTTAGCTCCGCATGTGGGCACTCTACCAAGCGCGGCGTTACTGCCAATAGGGGCCACTCCCTGAAATTGCAGTGCGAGTTACCCTGACTGCTGCGCTTCGCGGCAGTTCGCAATTGCTCCCCGCAACCATTTGCAGCGTTCGCGCGACAGCGCCACGCTGAACGTTTTACCCCTCCCCACCTTGTGGCTCTACGGTAACTGTGGGCGCCCGCTCCCGGCCCCCCGGATCTGCATGTACGCTTAGCTGATGCAACCCAGGTCGGAGAAGCGGACGCGCAACCGGGCGTGCTGCGCTTCCCATTGCGGCCATTTGCTTACAGAATCCGGTCCAGTTTTGCGACCGCAACAGTTGCCGCACAGCCCCAACAGGGAAAACACAAAACCGCACAACTTTTCCGGTTCTCCTTGCCGGTAGTTGTAATAAAGGCGTTGACAACATTGGTCTGTAGCCTATAGCTGTGTTCCAATGACGACACAAAATGAAGCAACTAGCGGCAACGAAAAGCAGATTGGCAACCCCCTTATAATAGGTTAAAGTCCTGTCGTGGGCACCATTTTTTTGAGGAAAGAGGAAGGTTTTGTTGGATTCCTGGCAAATTCCTAACAGTATCGGAGGCGTGAAAAATATCACGTTTCCAAACGAGGTTAAACGTGGTTCGGGCACCAGCAACGTCTACTGCACGTCGTCTCATGGGCGCGATGTCTTACCGCGAGCTCGTGCGACCGGCGGAGGCGAAGCGGGGGTTTGCGATTGCGCCGGAAAAGCGGGGGAAACCTAGTCCGCTTAAGCAGGCGGCGTGAACTGTCGTAACCCCAAATAGCACGCGCCCATTGAATGCAAAAATTGGTTGTCATACTCGGGACAAATGCCTCCGGAAAGAGCGATCTCGGCATTCGCTTGGCGAAGCATTTCGGCGGCGAAGTAGTGTCCGCCGATTCGCGCCAGGTTTATCGCGGCCTGGACCTGGGCAGTGGGAAGATAACTCCGGCGCAAGCGGGGACGGTAAAGCACCACCTCATTGATGTCGCCGACCTGGCGGAATACTACTCCCTAGCGCAGTTTCAGCGGGCAGCCTACACAGCGGTTGACGCCATTGCGGGCAGCGGAAAATTGCCATTCCTCGTCGGCGGCACCGGTTTGTTCATCAGCGCGATCGTCGAGGGTTATCAACTGGTTGATGTGCCACCGAACGAGTCCCTGCGCGCCGAACTCGAGCGGCTGCCGCTGGCGCAACTGGTCGAGCGGTTGGAGCAGGCCGACCCGGACGCCGCCAGCCGCGTTGACAAAGGCAACGGGCGCCGGCTCATTCGGGCAATTGAAATCGCCGCGGCCGGGCACAGGCCCGCGGCCGCTCACCAAAGCTCCCCGCGCTATAACTGCTGGCAACTGGGGTTAACCTGGCCGCGGGAAATGCTTGAGGAACGAATCGAAAAACGCCTCAAGGACCGGCTGGCCAACGGGATGATTGACGAGGTCGCCGGACTACGCGCCCAAGGGGTGTCCGACGTGCGGCTGGAAAAACTGGGGCTGGAGTACCGCTACATCACGCGGTATTTGCGCGGCGATCTGGCCACGCTCGCCGACTTGCGCCTGCAACTCGGAATCGCGATTCGCCAGTTCGCCAAAGGGCAAGTCACCTGGTTCAAGCGGGACCGCCGGATCATCTGGCTGAACCCGTTGGGGAACTATTTTCAAGAAGCCTGCGACCGGATCGGGGAATGGGCGGCGAGGTGAGGGGCGCGATGCCCCCCGGAAGGGACTAATCCATATTGATGATGGCCTTGGTCTGGACTTTCCAAAGGCCGGTTTCGTCAAGCGGTGGCAGTGCCTTCAGCCGGGTGCGGATCTGAGCCGGTTGCGCGACCCATTCGCGCCAGGGTCTCCGCACGCAGGAAGCTGAAAACTTTTCGGCTGCGGGGTTTGGGATCGAGGCCGTTCGGGAAAGGTCACTGCTTCTTCGGCTTCTTGAAGAGGTCGAGGAGGTTGATCTGCTGAGTCTGGGTGTTGGAAGTCGGCGCGTTGGTGGCGGCTCTCGGGGCGTTGGTGTTGGCGGGCGGGGGTTGAGGGCCGAGCAGGTCGAGGAAGTTGACCTTTTTCTGTTGCGCCGCTGGGGGATTGGCTGGCGGAGCAGAGGTGGCGGGATTAACCCGGTTGGCGTTGGGGGCTGCGGGCGGCAACGTGGACGAGGCGGGGGCGCTGGTTGGTGCCGGCGCGGGAGAAGGGGCTGCCGGCGCGGGGTTGGCAGAAGTGGCCGGTGGGGGATTGCCGCCGACCAGTCCGCTGAGTGAGTTCAGTATGGCACCCACTTGCCCGCCCGTGGCCCCGCCGATCTGGGAAGCCACGCCCGCGCCCGCTTTGAGGGCAACGGCGCCCAGCGCCATTCCATTGACCTTCTTTTCCGGTTTACCAATCGTGCCGTGCATGGTGAGAAAATCGGGCAACGCCACCATGAGTTGGTTTGTGGGCGTGTTGCCGGCGAGGCCGACTTTGTCGGCAAACGCCCGGCTGAGCGACACCTTCACCGGAAAACTGATGGCGGAATTGGTCAGGATGTCGGCGAGGGTAATGACGCCAGCGGCAGAAGCTTGAAATGCCGAACTGCGAATTTCCGCCTGCTCCAAAGTGATCTTGCCGTCCAGCGCCCGACCCTGCACTTGAATGGCGTCAATCGGTCGGGACATGAGCTCTTCGGCGAAGCCGCTTTTGTTGCCGCCGCCGCCGCCGCCAGTCAGTCGCCCCAGCAAATTACCCAAGGCCGCCGTTGGGTTCTTGATCAATTCTGGAATCCCGACAATCGCGTTGATGACTTCCTTAACGGCTTTGCTCTGCAAGTTCGGAATGGCCAGATTTAGATTGGTGGAAGCGAAGCCGAAGTCGCCGCTCAGGTTCTTGCGCAAGCTCGCGCCGGTAATGCCCGCGCCTTTGAGGTTGGCGTTGGCCAGCGTGACGCCGTGAAGCTGGCCCTTGCGTTCGGGGACAAAGCTGTTCACCAGCGGCTCCAGCGGAATCGGTTTGGCCCCGAGAGTCACGTCGTATTTGTAGCCCGGAACACTAAGATCGAGGTCTGCCGTGGCATTCACGGGCGCGCCGTTTAACACGAGTTGCGCCGGCTTGAGCAAGGCCCGGCCGCTGTCGAGCTTCACGACAAATTGCACGTTGGTCGCCTCGACTTCGCGGAGATAAAACTTCCCGACGGTGGCTTCGAGCGAAAAATTACTGAACGGCAATTTCATCACGTCAGGCTCCTTATCCGCCGGTGGGGCAGGGGATGGGGCAACCGATTTCGCGGGGGCGTTGGAGCTGCCGGCGAACAAATCGTAGTAGCGCGTTACGTCGAGGGCGTCGGCGGCGAGTTTCAAGCTGCCGGAGGTGGCGTTGGTTTTGGAGTAGTCCACCGAGCCGGTCAAATTCAACTTGTTGCTCGCGCGCTCCGTGGGCGTCAGCGTGAGTTCACACTGGCGGACTTGGGCGACGCTCTTGGTCACGCTCGCGTCCAGGCGCGCCTTGGCTTCCAGCGGCGTCTTCGGCAGCGCGCCTTTGGGATCGTTCACGACGAGGTTGGCGAGCTGCAAATCCGCTTTCACCGCCGCGTCGCCGTTGGCTTGAAAACTCGCCGCGGCCGTGGTGTTGAGCGAAACGGATACCAGCTTTTTGTCGCCGAGCGCGGATTCGAGAAACGGGCGCAGGGCGTTCTGATTGAAGTCGGTGAGCTTGAGCGCGAGTTGGCCGGCTTTGCTCGCGGTGTCCACGCTGCCGGTGACTTCAAATGCGCCGCCGGCATTTCCGCCGGAGCGCAGGCTGCCCGCCGCCTTGCGAATCTCAAGCTGCTTGGCCTTCATCGCCACATCGAGGTTCACAACGGTGCCGAAGTCGGCAAAATTAACAGTGCCGAACTGGCCGCTCAGGTTGGCGAGTTGCAAGTCCGCTTTGACCGCCGCGTCGCCGTTGGCTTGGAAGCTCGCCGCGGCCGTGGTGTTAAGCGAAACGGACACCAGCTTTTTGTCGCCAAGCGCGGATTCGAGAAACGGGCGCAGGGCGTTCTGATTGAAGTCGGTGAGCTTGAGCGCGAGTTGGCCGGCTTTGCTCGCGGTGTCCACGCTGCCGGTGACTTCAAATGCGCCGCCGACATTGTCACCGGAGCGCAGGCTGCCCGCCGCCTTGCGGATTTCAAGCTGCTTGGCCTTCATCGCCACGTCGAGCTCTACCGCCGTGCCGAAGTCGGCAAAGCTAAAAGTGCCATACCGACCGCTCAGATTGGCGAGCGTGAACTGGCCAACGGCGGTTTGGTTGGTTTGGTGGCTCGTGACGCGCGCTTTCAATTCCACCGTGCCGCCGGTGAGGCTGGCGTCCGGCTGCGGAAATAACGCTAGCAAACGCACGAGCGTGGCCTGGAGCACGACCTGCATATCGGCGTCCTGAGCCGCGCTGTCGAACGTGCCCGTGCCGGAAAGCGTCAGCACCGACTGGCCTTGCTGCGCGAGTTCGACGCGGTATTCGTCGAGCTTGAATTGCTTCATGTCCGTGCCCCTGCCACGGACAAGGAGTTTGACGTCCGCGGCGGCGATTTTCTGTTCGCCAAACTTGGCGCCCAAGCCGCGGACGCCGCCGTCGAGGTCGAAGGTTAATAGCTTGCCACCTTGCTGGGACGCCAGTTTCGTTTTCAGATTGACCAGTCCGGCGGGTGCAAGATCGGCCGCGAACGCGCGCCAGTCGGCGAGATTCAGGTCAGTCAGGTTGAGGTTCAACGCCGCATCGGGGGCGGTGCTGTTCGCGGTGCCGAACGGGATGGTCATGGGGCTGGACAACGCGCCGGAAAGCAGGAGTCGTGACCCCTGCATGCCCGTGAGGTTAACGGTTTTGAGCACCGCGACTTGTGCCGGGCGATCCACGGTCACGTCGTAAGCACAGCGCAGATCGAGCGTGGGCGTGGTCTGGCCCTGACGCGTGATGCGGAAGCTGCTGGCGTCCAGTTGGCCGGACGCGGTGATCGCCGCGCCGCCTTTGGTCAACTCGATCACGTTCGTCGAGTTCACAACCGTCGTGCCGAAATCAATGCCGCTCGCTGTGCCTGCGAGGTTCAAGACGCGCCGGTCCAGCGACAAAATCGCGACGGTGAGTTTGCCTTCGGTCTTGGTGGCATCGAAGGGGCCGCTCACCCGCACCTCGCCGAGCGGTTGACCCGATTGGGTGAAGCGCAGCGCGAGTTGTTTGATCTCCGTGGGCGAGGCGTCACAATCGAGCGCGAGGGCGAGCGCCGAGAAATCGACGAAATTACCGCTGGTTTTTTCGAGCTTGAACGCGGCTTTGCCGCTGACCCGACCCGGTTTCAAATCTGCGGCGAGGTCGAACGTGAATTCGCCATTGAGTTTGGCCGAGAGGCTGCCGGTGTTATTGGTGGCGGAGTTATCCATCGCGAGCGCCGCCGCCAAGTCCAGTTTGCCGGTCGCGCCGTTCTTGAGATTGGTGGCGGTGAAGTTGACGTTCGCGAGTTCCAACGACTCGCGGCCGCCGCCCTGGAGATTTTTCGTGCGGCGGACAGTCGCGTTTTTGAGCGACACGCTTTTCACGTCAATGCTCGGGGGCGCGGAAGATTTTGCGGTGGTCGCCGGGGCCGCGTTGGTTCCGGATTGCAGACCCTTGAGCACCGGATCCAGATTGCTCGTGCCATCGGGGTTTTCCAGGAGGGTGACATTGGCCGATTCCACCGTAACCTCATCCACTACGATATTGCCCCGGAGAATGGCGAACAAACTGTAGCGCGCCCGTACAAGGCTGGCGGTGAGCAACGGCTCGGCGCCCTTGGGCGTAAGCTTCACGTCCCGCAGGACGAGCTGGGAGAACGGGCTGAATTGCACGTCGCCAACGGCGAGGTCGGCATTGATCGCCGCGCCAACCTTGGACAAGACGACCGCTTTCACAAACGCGCCACTCGTGACCACGAAGAACGCCACCACGAGCAACCCGAGCAAAAGTCCGCCGATCAAAAGCAATTTGCGCAACCATCCGCCCCGCTTGGCGGGACTAGATTTCGATGTCTCTTCATTCATAAACAGTCTTGGAAAATCCGGTGGGCGAGCCTGGATTAGATCGCTCCACCGCCGACACCTTAGCGGATTTCGGCCTCAGTTCCAACGAGTATTCGGACAGGCTATCGCCGGAGCGAATTCACCGTTGAAGTCTCCGCAACGCTCGCCAAAACTGGCCGCGTTGAAAATTGCCATCGTCATCCCTGCCTTCAATGAGGCGCGCTTGCTGTCGAATCCGTTCCGCCTGCGACAAGTTATCAAAAAGGTGTGAAGCGACACCGCTGAAAACCCTTTGGATTCCGAATCTTTCGTCACCATTTCGGCTCTTTGATGACAAGTTATGGGGGAACCCGCAACACAAGTGTATCTTTGCGGCAAAGTTCTCGCGAATGGGGCCAACAAATTTTCAGAATAGGCCTATGCAGTTGACGCCTGTAACCACATGCGCTGGTGGCCTGTCCGCACCAAAAAGCCCCATTTGTAATGGGCGGGGACGGCAACAAGCATGAAGTGCATATCCGGCAGGCGGGCGAGTAGTTTGAGGTGTGAAAACAAACTCAAACCCAAACCCGCAACCACCGGAGAACCACAATGAAGATCATGGTCGGAATTGACCTGCACAGCAACAACGCCCTCTGCGGCCTCAGGGACGAAAGCGGACAGCGGCTCGTCCACAAGAAACTTCCCTGCGACCTGCCGGCGATCCTGAAACTGCTCGAGCCCTACAAGGACCGCATTGCCACGATCGCCGTCGAATCCACCTTCAACTGGTATTGGCTGGTGGACGGCCTCCAGGAGCACGGCTATCACGTCGTGCTCGCCAACCCCGCTGGGATGCAACCCTCC
>CAIKLQ010000494.1 GCA_903828255.1 uncultured Verrucomicrobiota bacterium | reverse complement strand
TGAACCCGGTTTGGCACTGAATGTTTTCTGGCTCCCGACCAGCCGGGAGGAGGGCGGGCGCTGCGGGCGGACGAAAGTCCGCCGGCGGCAGACCGGGCTGTGACCCAGACCGGACGCGCCCCGCTGGAACCAGATGGGTGACGGAACGGATCACCTCCCAAAGTGGGAGGAGGGCATCCGAATCAACGACTGAGATGACAGGCCCGAATTACATCTGGGACGCCGCCCGCAACGGCCCGAAAAGACCAAGACCGCTTTTAAGAAAAGAAAGGCTGGCTGACGGAAAGCTGTTTTTCTGCTTGACCGCTCACGCTAACGGGCGACCCCTTTACGTGCCTCCGAACTCTGGATAGAGGTTATCGACCTCGCGAGCTATTTCCGCGTCGGTGGTGGGCATCCGCGCAACCTGGCTCATATCAATAACCGTGAACTTCTCGGCGAGTGCCACGGATCGGACGGTGACGACCACCCGACGGGCGGGAGTGGCGGGGTCCGACAGCTTCCCCCCAAGCCCGCTGCTCAGGGCAGCAAGCTGCTGACCACGAGCCAAAACCGCCCGCCCGAAATCCTGTTACCTTTCGCCCGTCTTCCCGTTGGAAGGGGTGATGACTGCGGTAGTGTCAGTCTCACGGCGTGGTTCAGGCGGTGGCGCGATCAAGTTTGGCCCCGTCCAGAGCGGGGGACTCGCGCCCGGGCGGCAGCGATATGCTCGCCGCCCGGCAGATTGCGCGAGCCACCTTTTGGGAGTTCTCGACCGCCGAACCCCACACTACAAAACTCGACGAAAGGAATCATCGTATGATTAACGCAACACACTCAACCCTCCTGAGCCTGGCGGTTTGCGGCCTGCTCCTCCCGACGTGCGGCAGCGCGGAAAATCCGTCGGCGCGGTTCCGGAACGGCCATCATTGCCCCAGTTTCCCGGAATTCATCCCCTTGAACACGACTCAGGGTGAGTATCCCGAGGGCGTGGCGGCGGACAAGTTCGGCAACGTCTTCGTCAGCATCGGCGGTGTGTCCGGTCCCCGCGGAGCGATCTTGAGGTTCACTGCGGAGGGCGATAAATCGGTGCTCGTTGACTTCGGCACGCCGGGGGCCGTCGGATTGGCCGTGGACGCGGACGGCGATGTTTATGTGGCTCGCGCCACCGCACCAAACAATGGGGTTTTCCGGGTGGACCGACATGGCCACGCCGTTCGGCTGCCGGGCACGGAGCAAATCGTCATGCCAAATGGACTCGCGTTCGACCACCACGGCAACCTCTACGTCACGGAGACGTTCTCCTTCGACCCACCGCTGGTGACCTACCCGAATGGCTTCGCGCCGGCGTTTGGCCGGGGCGGCATCTGGCGCATCCCGAAATGTGGCCTCGCGGAGTTGTGGCTGCGCGACGATCTCCTGACCGGATTGGGGCCAACGTTGTTTCCGTATCCCGTCGGTGCCAATGGCATCGCGTTTTACCACGGCGATCTCGATGTGATTAACACGGACAAAGCGCTCGTGGTGCGGGTGCCGGTGCTACACCACGGCGCGCCCGGCCAACTAGAGATATGGAAGCAAGTGGCGGAAGTGCCCGAGTCGCTCTTCAACGGCTCGCCATTTATTCCTTTGATGCTCGATGGCCTCGCCCTGGACGTGCATGGCAACGTCTATATCGCCGTGCCTTCCCGCGCCGCAATCGTGCGCATCAATGCCGATGATCTGTCCCAAGAAACGCTCGCGGCCTATCCGGTCGCGCCGCTGCCCGATGCGCCGTTGAGCTTGGCCTTTGGGATGGGCAAAGGCGAACGCGGGAGTCTCTTCATTTCGAACGGCGGCATTTCCGGAATGATCGTTCCCGGACTGCCTTGGGCCGGCCCCGGCCTGCTGAAGATCGGAGTGGGGATTCCCGGCCTGCCGCTGCCGTGAACGCGTGCAACCGGCGGCACGGTTTGTCCCGTTCCGCCGGTTTTTCTTCACTTGCGTTTCGCCGGTGACAATAAAGTCATTCATGGGAAGACAAGAGTTCAATCCCTGGTGCCATCAGCGCGCGACTGCCTGGTGTCGGCGAGCGCACACGGAGCGACGCAACGCGCGTCTATTCTCACCGTGGCGCAAAATTGACGCCGAAGGCGGACTCCGAGCGCGTGCTTCTGCGGGAACCAATGGTCAAGCACGACAAGATGTTTTACCGATTGAACCGCCAGCACCCGCTAAACCGCGAAGCGCCCAGAAACCAAAGTCCTATCAATTCAATGATCTGCGCGCAGCAATGTCCAGTGGAAGCAATCCCGATGACGCCCTACGCGTGGCACGAAATTGAGGACGCGAAATGCACGCGGTGTGATACGTGCCGGCTGGTGTGTCCGCACAACGCGGTGGAGGTGAGATGAAATACCCAAATACCCAATCACCGAAGCCGCGCCAGCCATGCCCGATGGTTCGTGGAAGACACTGGCGCAGGGGACTACGAGCGGCGATTGCAAGGAACTGAAAGTGACCTCCACGACCGCGCAGATGTTTCAGCTCCACCTCTTCGCATCCCAACTGATCAACGCCGGCGCGGGCATGACGATTGATGAATTGCAAATGGTTGAATAGGATCACCACATGAAACGACTCTTCACTCTCAGCTTGCTCCTCGCTTGCGGCGCGCTGACCAGCGTGGCCGCCGCTGCGAGTTACCAGGGCCGTTGGGTCGAGGGGGCCGGCGATGCGGCGGCGCTGGAGGCGATTGATGCGGCGTTCGAGAGCACACAGCCTTCGGCGAAAATGGCCTGCCTGCCGTTGCTCTACAAACGCGACTGGGATGGCTTCGTGGAGGGACCACCTTGGCCGTGCTGGTGGATTCAGAATTCGTTCGGACCGTCATACGCGCTGATGCCGTTTCTCGGCGAGCCGTATGCGACGTGGCTGGAACATTCGCAAGCACTGTGGTTCCGATTGATGGGTGACGGCCAGCGCAAGGACCTCAACGGCTTCCAAGGGCCGGACGGTTGCCTGTGCGACGCGGCGTTTGTGATGATGAACGGCGGGTCGCAGCTCGGCTTCGGCGATTTCCGCCAAGCGGGCGGCGGGGTCGGCCAGCAACTTGACGGGAAGATTGCTCAGGAAGGCATTTGGTATCGGCAAGGCGATGGCAATCCGAAACAACATGACTGGTTCATCGGTGCGACTGCTGGCGGATTGATTCTGGAATCTGAGCGCCTGCTGGTTCGTCACGATGTGGCGGCGGCGAAGAAGCGTCTGGCTGAATTGGAGCGGGTCGCTGCATTCCTCGACTCGCGCCGGGATGACAGGACCAATCTGCTGAAGGGGGGCATGGCGGCCAACCTGCTCGCGCCGTCGTACAGCGGCATTCGCCAACCCGACGGCAAGTTCGGTCAAGCCTATTTTACGGAGTTGTCCGTCAACTACGTCGCCGGGCTCGAACGCCTCGCCGAAGTCTGTGTTCTATGCGGCGAACCAGCGAAGGCCAAACGCTACCGCAAAACTGCCGGCCATGTCCGGGAAGCGTTGCCGCACCTGATGACGCCGGACGGTTATTTCATCATGTCCGAGGATCCTGACGGCACGCGGCACGGCGTGTTCGGCGCGGCGAAGCACGGTTACTACGAGGCGACGCCCAATCACGATGCCGGTTGCTTCCGTGTGACGGACGATGCGGCAAATAAGAAGATCATTCAGCAAATGCTGGCGCTCAAAGGTCCGCAGGCACCGGGCGGTCTCGCGCCTCACGGTCTCATTATTCCGAACTACCCGGGCTACGATGACAGCGTCCACGGCGGCCCGTACGGGCACTGGGTCAACGGCGGACACTGGACCACGACGCAGGCCCGGATGAGCATCGCCTGTTTGCGCGCCGACGAGTTCGCGCATCCGTTCGGCGCGTGGGCGAAGATTCGCACGCTGATGGAAGGCTACCGCGCCGATGCCCCGCTGGCCGGTTTTGGCGCGACGCCGTGGGGCGACAAACTCAAGGCACCGTACTGCGTCGTCTATGATTGCTGGGGCGCGCCCGGCGGATTGTTGCGCGGGCTGTTCGAGTACGACTACCACGCCGACCGGCTGCGGGTGCGACCGCACTTGCCACCCAACATCACCCGGTACGTCCAGAAGTTCCCAGTATGGTTTGGCAAAACGAAAATCTACCTGACCGTGACCGGCAGCGGCGCAAGCGATTGGACGGAGTTGCGCCCCACCGGCAAGTCCGAAATGCTCGCGGTCGAGAATGTCCGCGGCCACGCGAAACGGCAAGGCGCGTGGAAACCCAAGGAGGAGCCGGCTGTTGAGTTTACCGACGCAATTGCCGAGATGCCGGCGATGCCGACCAGCGGTAACTACAACCCGCTGCGCATCGGCGCCAGTCCGAATGGCGGCTACAACTTCAATGGTGAGTTCCGGGAAGTGCGGATTTATCGGCGCGTGTTGACCGAGCCCGAAATCAACTCGCTGACCCAAGGCGGCGTGGTTGCAGGTGCATTGCTCAGCGTTCCGCCGCCCACCAACGCCCCGGCGCATCTGGTCGCACGACGCGGGGAGCAATTCTGGGAGTGGCCGGCGAGCGCGGACATTGATTTTCAGGAGAACTTCACGCTGGCCGCCTCGATCAAACCAACCGCGTTGGCGGACAGCGCGCGCTTGATTGACCGCACGACGGTGGGAACGATGGATGGCTATCTGCTTGATTACCTCCAAGGCGGCAAAGTGCTCCGACTGCTGACTCCGTGGGGAATCGCTCAGGGACCGGTGACTCTGGAAGCCGATAAGTGGCAGCACCTCGCGGCGACCTGCACGGCGGACGGCTTGATGCGCGTGTACCTGAACGGCGTGAAAGTCGCCGAAGCGCAAGGCCAGCAGCCGCCCCCGATCATGGCGGAGGAGGCCCGGCAGGTTGACCTCAAGAAAATCGCGGCGTTCTACCGGGCGTTGGTCAAGGCTGGACGGCAAGACTCGTACGAAGCTGCCGAGGCGCGAACGGCAATGGAACTTCTCGCCGCCCGACACGACCGCCTTCAGAAACCGCCGCCGCCACCCGAGCTGGGCCCGATTCCACCCGCCAATCGCGAAGCCGTGGACGCGCTCTACTTCAATACCGCGCGCTGGATGGCGGGTGGTTTGGTTGACCGCCTCGCCGGTCGTTCGGTCTGGCAGGAACGCGTCGCCCCGGAGATTCTGGAAATCGCGCGCAACGCAGGACTCCTCCCATGAATCGTCTCGGTATCCTGAGTCGGCGGCGCACAAGAGTTGCCCTTGCTGGCAGTCTCGCCCCCGCCAACGTCGCCAGGGAGGCGGCCAACGGGTTTATGGGGTTTGGGATCGAATGAACACTTCCCCCGACAGTTCAATCCATGAAAACGCTCGCAATGCTATTGGCCGTCAGCATCACCGTTACGACTCCTGCTGGCGAAAACCTCAACTGGCCTGCCACCACGCCCCAACTCAACCAGACGGTTGTGACCCCGGAGTGATTTATGAAAACCCTTGCTATCATCCTTGCCATCGCCGTGTTGCATGGCGTTTCTGCGGCCACGACCGCCACTGCCGCAATCCCCTATCCATCCGCCCTTGAGGCCGCGGCGGTCAGCGAAGCGCGGATTTCCAACCTGGACCGCGAGGCGCTGACGGTCGGCAACGGCGACCTCAACGCCCTGCTGTGGGAGCGCAACGGCACGCTTTGCCTGCGCGTCGCGAAGAACGACGTATGGGATGCGCGCGTGGACACTTCCGCGGATCCGCCGCTGCTGAAGGTGGACGTGGCGAACCAGAAGTGGTCCGGCGGCGGCAATGTGCCGAGTTGGGGCAAACCGTATCCGTCACCACGCACCGCCGCCATCGTCCGAATCGGTGGAGACAAGTCCGCACCCTGGACCTGCATTCGCGCCGGCGGGACGGTGAATGAATGGACGCAACAAAGTGCCGATTCCGGCGTGATGGTGATCGAAGGGACCGCTGGCGCCTCGGCCGGGTACGAAGCGAAACCTCCGGTGCAAACGGCGCGTTTCAATCGCGTCCAGTTCAAGATCACCGGCACGCCCGGCGCCCGATATTATGTCACGCTCAACTCCACCGCTGGCGTGAAGGAGAGCGGATGGAAGGATTCGCCGGCCACGGAAGAAACGGTTGGTTTTGCTGCGCCGCCGAACGGCCAGATCACCGGCCTCCTCATTTACATCATGACCAAGGACGGCCAGCGCGCGGAGAACCGCATTCGGGAGATCACCCTGACCGGCGAGGCGAGTCCTTTGGTGCTCACTCCCGGAGCGCCGCCCGCCCAGGCGACGGCGGCCAAGCTCGATTTGCGCCGCGCGGTGGCGACTGTGGGTGAGATCACGGTGCGAGCGCTGGCGGATCGGAATGTGTTTCTGATCGAGACGGGCCAGGAGGTTTCGCTCGAAGAACTCAAGGCTGGCCACCTCCCCGCAGCGCAACTTGGCGAAGACGCCGCGGTGAAATGGCTGCATGCCAAGCTGCCCGGCGATCAGGATTACGCCGGGATGGAATACGCTCTGG
>CAIKLQ010000493.1 GCA_903828255.1 uncultured Verrucomicrobiota bacterium | reverse complement strand
TCGCAGCGAACAGACCGCGCTCGATGTCGTGCAGGAAACTTTCATCAGCGCCGCGCGGAACCTCGGCGGCCTGCGGGACGACGACCGTTTCGGCAGTTGGCTCTTCAGCATTGCGCATCGGAAATGCGTGGATCACTGGCGCAAGAGCGGACGCGAAGAGCCGCTCGAACCGGAAGTCGCCGAGGTGTTGCCCGATCCCGAGAGCGACCCGAGTGAGTTGCTCATCCGGCGCGAACAGGAGGCGGAGTTCATGAACCTGATCGAGCAACTCCCGCCGCCGCAACGCTCGGTGCTGCTGCTTCATTTCGTGGAGGACTTTTCGCTGGAGCAGATCGCCAGCATCACGGGCACACAACTCGGCACGGTGAAGTCCCGCCTGCACTACGCCAAACGTGCGCTGAGAAAACTAATGGAGAAGAACCTGGAATGAAGACCCCGCGTGAAATTCTGCTGGCCCGGCATCAGGCCGCCATGCCCAAACTTGACGCCATCCGCCGCGCCGCGTTGGGACGATTGAACAACGAAGCAACGAAGGCACAAAGCGGACCGGCTTCCTTTGTTGCTTTGTTCCTTGGTGGTTCGCAAAAACTCTGGCGCGAACTTCTATGGCCGCACCCGGCGGCTTGGGCGGCGCTTGCCGGGGTTTGGCTGGTGCTGCTTGCGGTGCATTTCGCTGCGCCCGAGACCCCGCCGCGCAGCGTTGCCAGTCAATCGCCGCCCTCGCCCCAGATTCGCGAACTGCTGAAGCAGCAGGAGCAATTGTTCGCCGAACTTGTCGGCCCGAAGCTAAATCGCGAGGCCGATCGTCCAAGAACGACGGCGCCCCAGCCGCGCAGTTCGCGCCGCGAGGAAATCCTGAACGCCTGATATGATTATGAACGACAAACCCAAAAGCATCTGGAGTAGGCCGTGGAAAGGGCTGGCGAGAGTCCTTGCCTGGTTCGGGCTGCTCGCCGGCGCGGTGTTTCTCACGGTCTATTGCCTCGGTTTGCTCTCGGACAAGAACACGCCCGCTTCGGTATTCGCCTTGATTTCCGTCGGTGTCGCGGCGTTGGGAGTGGCACTCGTTTCGCTCATCCGCTGGCTTTGCTTCTGGCGGAATTTTCGGCGCTTCCTGTTTGGCCTCGCGTGTCTCGCGACGGTGATCGCCGTGTTCTATGCCGAGGAAAACGTGCGCGGCAAATATGCCTGGAAGCAATTCAAAAGCGGATGGGAAGCCAAAGGGGAGCGCTTCGATCTCGCCAGCAACGTGCCGGCACCTGTGCCGGACGACCAAAACTTTGCCATGACGCCGCTCTGGGTTGAGACGGTCTGCGCGACTATGGGGGCGGAACGAGGCAGGACTTGGTATGGCGACAAGGTTGCCGCGCTGGGCCACACAAATTTCGTTCAACGGCTGCATCTGCCAACCGAGCTTGAGGGGAGAAAGGGGAGAAAGCTGGAGGCTCCAGCGGACGGCGGCAACTGGCAGAAAGCCGAGAAGGCCGATTTGAAAGCCCGGCAGGTCTATTATCGCCAGGCCGCCGCCATCACGAATTTCTTCCCGGTTGCGGCGCAGGCTCAAACGCCTGCCGAGGACGTGTTGCTCGCGTTGAGCCGGTACGATACAACCATCGAGGAAATCCGTCGCGCCAGCCGCCTGCCGTATTCGCGGTTTCCGATTGGTTATGCCGACGCCAATCCTGCGGGCATCTTGCTTCCGCATCTGAGCGCGTTAAAAAGATCCGTGATGACAGTGCAATTGCGCACGCTGGCGGAACTGCAGGCTGGCCAGGCGGAAAAGGCTTTGGACGACATTGGATTGATGCTGCGGCTGACCGCCGCGATTCGCACAGAGCCTTTTTTGGTCTCGCACCTCGTTCGCATTTCGATGCTGGACCTCGTGCTGCAGCCAGTCTGGGAAGGGCTGGGCGATCATCGTTGGAGCGACGCGCAACTTGCCGCGCTCGGGACTGAACTAGGCAAATTGGACTTTCTCGCGGATTACCCGCTCGCCAAGCGTGGCGAGCGAGCTTGCAATGTGGGAATGCTCGATTGCGCCCACGGCAATTGGAATCGAGAGTTTCTTTCCTGGATGGACGCCGATTGGCGCTTCACTCCTCCCAGGTTCCCGATGTGGGCAGTCCAGGTTGGCCCCGGTGGCTGGATCGAGCAAAACAAGGTCGCGTATTGCCGCATGAGTTTTGACTTGCTGACGCCACTCGTGAATCCCGAAACCCGCATCGTCTCGCCCGACGCCGAAGCGCGGGCGAGAAATGTTTGCCAGGAAATTCGCGTGACACCTTGTAATTGGTCGGTCGGACTGCTGCTGCCAGCGCTGATCCCCTGCTCCAGCCGATTTGCCCACGCGCAAACCGCCGCCGACCTGGCGCGCGTCGCCTGCGCCCTGGAGCGGTATCGGCTGGCGCAGGGAAATTTTCCGGAATCGCTCGCCGCACTCGCGCCGAAGGTGATGGAAAGAATTCCACCCGACGTGATCAGCGGTCAGCCCCTGAAATACCGGCGCACCGACGACGGACGGTTTGTGCTCTACTCCGTCGGCTGGAACCAAACCGACGACGGCGGAAAACCGGGCTGGCCAGACAAAGAAGCCGCCCCGGGAGGATTCTGGAGAGAGTTCGCTC
>CAIKLQ010000492.1 GCA_903828255.1 uncultured Verrucomicrobiota bacterium | reverse complement strand
TGATAGAACGGCCAGGCCGCGCCCCAGTTCTGCTGACTGCGCCGCGTCCAGTGGAAATCGCCGAGCGACTCCTGCACCTCCACCCACAAGCGACCCCGCTTGTCGGCGCGCTTCACGTCGCGGACGAGTTTCTCCAACTCCTCGCGCGCTTGATCGAGCTTGGTGGTGTCGGCAGTTTCCGTGGCGGCTTGGGAACGCCATTGGGTGTCGTAATTCCGGAACCAAACCCAGCGCACCTCGTTCGAGGTGATGTTCGACATGACCATCGCCCGCCCGTAAAGCTCGTGGGCTTTGGCGAAGGATTTGTCCGCGTAGAAGTTTTCCGCCTCGGTCTTGAGCGATTCGTACTCCGACGGGTTGGCGGCATGGAGTTGGAAACCCCAAATGAGGGCGAGGGCAAAGGTGGTGAGCGCTTTCATAATTCGTCCAGTTAGACGCGGACGGGTGCAGAATGCTCCCGGCCACGGAGCCCGGCGAGAGAAATGTGACCTCTTGGGGACTGTCCGAATCAATTGCTATCGGGACAGCCAACCAAGAGAAGTTGTGGCGCAGAATTTACGGAGCGCCGGTCTCCGCCCCGGCGCGCTGGTGACGGCCACTTGGAAACACGCCGGGTCGGAGACCGGCGCTCCGCTCGCACTGGGTTTGGGCGCTTGACCCGACAAGGCAGGAGATTGCTACACCGCGCTGTCGCCCCGCTCGTCGGTGCGGATGCGCCAGGCTTCGTCAATGGTCGAGACGAACACCTTGCCGTCGCCGATCTTGCCGGTCTTCGCGGCTTTGATGATGGCTTCGACGGCGGCTTGCACTTGGGTATCGGGGAGGATGGTTTCGATTTTGACCTTGGGGAGAAAGTCCACCGTGTATTCGCTGCCCCGATAAATCTCGGTGTGGCCTTTTTGCCGGCCGAATCCCTTGACCTCGGTCACGGTCATGCCCTGGATGCCGAGGGCGTTGAGCGCGTCCTTCACATCCTGGAGTTTGAACGGTTTGATGATGGCTTCGATTTTTTTCATAATTCAGTTTCGGCTATTCATTGTAGGCGCGCTCGCCATGCTGGGAAAGGTCCAAGCCCAGGCTCTCGTCTTCCTGATCCACCCGCAGGCCGATGACGCGATCAACCACTTTCAAAATGACGAACGTAGCGCTCCCGCTCAACGCCGCGGTGAACAGCACGGCTATGAGCTGGTTTAGGAACTGGCCCGGACCACCCGCCAGCGAAACCACCGCGCCGTTCACTTGAAAAGTCGTGGCGATGGCCGGGTTAACATTGGGATTGGCAAGCAGTCCCAGCATCAACATGCCGGTGATGCTCCCCACACCGTGAACGCCGAACACGTCGAGCGAATCGTCGTAACCGAAGGTGGCCTTGAGTTTCGTCACCGCGAGGTAGCAGACGATGCCCGCCGTCAGTCCGATACCAAACGCCGCTGGCACGTTCACAAATCCCGACGCCGGGGTGATCGTGGCGAGTCCCGCCACCATGCCCGACGCGGCGCCGAGCACGCTGGCCCGGCCCTTCAACCACCATTCCATGCCCGCCCAACTCAGCGCGGCGGCGGCGGCGGAAAAATGCGTGGCCGCAAACGCGCTGGTCGCCAGCCCGCCCGCGCTCACGGCGCTGCCGGCGTTGAAGCCAAACCAGCCAACCCACAGTAAGCCGGTGCCGATGAGCGACAGCACCACATTGTGCGGCATCATCGGCGCGTGCGGGAAACCGTGGCGTTTGCCGAGCACCAGCGCACAGACCAGCGCGGACACGCCGGAGCTGATATGCACCACCGTGCCGCCCGCGAAATCGAGCACGGGAATTTTCCCGCCGAGCGCCCAATTGAAAAGGCCGCCCTTGCCCCAGACCATGTGGCAGAGCGGCAGATACACGATCGTCACCCATAGCAGCATGAAGACGATATAGGCGCTGAACTTGATGCGTTCCGCCACCGCTCCGCTGATCAACGCAGGCGCGATTATGGCGAACATCATCTGGAACAGCATAAACGTCTGCGCCGGAATTGTGGGTGCATAATCCACGTCTGGCTCGCTGCCGACGCGCACAACTCCCGACGTGAACAGTTTGAAACCCCCGCTGAATAGTTTGCCGAACAAACTATGGCTATCTGGATCGGGTGAGAATCCGCTCAACAGAAAATACTGGAACGGATTACCAACAAAGGCATTGCCTTCACCAAACGCCATGCTGTAACCGAAAATCATCCATAACGCCGAGATAAGCGCCATCAGCACCAGGCTGTGCATCATGGTGGAGAGGACGTTCTTCGTGCGGACCAGTCCGCCGTAAAACAGGATCAGACCCGGCGCGGTCATCATCAGGACGAGCGCCGAGCTGACCAGCATCCAGGCGTTGTCCCCAGAATTGGCGGCGGTGGCGGTTTTGGCGGCCTGTTCCAATTGGGCCACACGCTGTTCCAACGACGGGGCGGCGACTTCCGCCCCGAAGAGTAACCCGCCGCCGCTGAACCAGATCAGCAGCAGTGAGGCAAACAGCGCGGCAGTTCGGCAGCGGTGACTGGAATTCATGCACGCGAAGCTCACCAGAAACTTGCGGCAGTGTCAACGGACGGCGAAGAAAAATTTCGACCTCGCTCCCGTTCCCGAATAACGTTCCGCTCCAATGTCCGCCGAAGCTCAACTCACTCCCATGATGGCGCAGTATCGCCGCATCAAAGGCGAACTGCCCAAGGATGCGCTATTGCTGTTCCGGCTCGGCGATTTCTACGAGATGTTTTTCGAGGATGCGCAGGCGGGGTCGCAGTTGCTAAACCTTTCGCTCACCGCGCGCAACGGCATCCCCATGTGCGGCCTGCCGTTTCACGCGGCGAACAATTACATCTCCCGCATCCTCAAGGCCGGGCGGAAGGTGGCCATTTGCGACCAAGTAGAAGAGGCGCGACCGGGCCAACTGGTGAAGCGCGAAGTCACGCAAATCCTTTCGCCCGGCACCCACTTCGATGAGCGGATGCTGGTGGCCGAGCGAAACAACTTCCTCGCCGCAGTCTGTCCGGCGGGAACAATCTTCGGCCTGGCGCTGGTGGATTTGACCACCGGCGATTTCCAGACCACCGAACTGGAATCCGCCGCCGCGCTGCTGACGGAACTGGAGCGCCTGCGCCCGGCGGAAATTATTTATCCGGTTGAGAATGTGACCGTGCGCGATTTGCTTCGCGGGGTGGTTGCGCCGCCCTCGTCGCGCGTTACCCCCGGCGACCGGGCGTCGTCGCCACCCTCCAGCGACGGGGCATCGCAGCTACACGGTTGGATCCTGAGCGGCTACGACGGCTGGACGTTCGCGCCCGAGACAGCGCTTTATACCGTGCGCGAGCATTTCAAAGTCGCATCCCTCGACGGTTTCGGATTGAAGGATCGCCCCGCTGCCATTGGGGCGGCGGGCGCGGCGCTGCATTACCTCACGCAACATCTGCGACGCGACGCCCGGAATCTGACGCGCATTTCGTTCTATCAACGCAGCGATTTCCTCGCGCTCGACTACGGCACGTTGCGCCATCTCGAAATTCTCGAGCCGATGCACCGCGACGCGCCGCGTCATGCCTCGCTCTACGGCGCGATGAACCGAACCGTTACGCCGATGGGGGCGCGGCGCTTGCGCGACTGGCTCTCGCAGCCGCTTGCCGCCGTCGAACCGATTTGCCGTCGGCAGGAAGTCGTCGGGACATTCGTGGAAGACTCCGCGGGGTTGGAGGGTTTCCGGACGCAACTCGCGAGGGTTCGCGATTTGGAGCGCACGCTGGGGCGACTTAGCGGGGGCGGCGGCAACGCGCGCGATCTCGCGGCATTGCGCCTGGCGCTCGAACAAATTCCCGCGGTGAAGGGAGTCCTCACTACCCTCGTAGCAACCGACGGGAGGACTCTCCCCCTGAAGGATCGGAGTCAGAGCCTTCTCCCGGCGGCTGCTACGGAGGAATTGGAGGACGCTCCTCCCGGCGGGCTGATTGAAGAATTGAATTCTCAAATCACCGCCGCGCCCGACCTCGTCGAGTTGATCGGCCGCGCCATCATGGACGAACCGCCGCTCGCGGTGAAGGAAGGCGGCATGATCCGTGATGGTTTCGACGCCGGACTCGATGAACTGCGGAACGCCCAGCGCGGTGGAAAGGATTGGATCGCCAAATTGCAGGCGGACGAAATCACGGCCACCGGCATTACGTCGCTCAAGGTGCGGTTCAATTCCGTTTTCGGCTACTACATCGAAGTCACCAAGGCGAACCTGGACAAAGTCCCGGCGCATTACATCCGCAAGCAGACCGTCGCCAACGGCGAGCGCTACATCACACCCGAGCTGAAGGAGATGGAAGGCAAAATCCTCGGCGCGGAAGAACGCAGCGTGAAGCTGGAATACGAATTGTTCCAGCGCGTGCGGGAGGAAGTGCTCGGCCAAATGGCGCGCATTCAGCAAACCGCCGCCGCGCTCGCGCAACTGGACGTGCTCGCGGGCTTCGCCGAAACCGCACGCTTGCACAGCTACACGCGCCCGCAAGTTAGCAATGCCGGCGTGCTGCAAATCCGCGATGGGCGGCATCCCGTGTTGGAGCAGCAGTTGGTGGACGAACGCTTCGTGCCGAATGATACGGGGCTTAGTGGCACCGGCATCTTGCCTGTGCGTTCGCCTGAAGAAACACCCGGCCAAGCAGCCCTTGCCACTACGCCCCAAATCGCCCTCATCACCGGCCCGAACATGGCGGGCAAATCCACCTACATCCGGCAGGTGGCGTTGCTTACGTTGCTCGCGCACACGGGGAGTTTTGTGCCGGCGGCCGAGGCGCGGATTGATTTGGTGGACCGCATCTTCACCCGCATCGGTGCGAGCGATGATCTGTCACGCGGCCAGTCCACCTTCATGGTCGAGATGAGCGAGACGGCGAACATCCTGAACAACGCCACCGCGCGCAGCCTCATAGTGCTCGACGAAATCGGGCGCGGCACGAGCACTTTCGACGGCTTGAGTATTGCGTGGAGCATCGTTGAGCACCTGCACAATCAGGTCGGCGCGAAGACCCTCTTCGCCACGCACTACCACGAGCTGACCGAACTCGCCCAGCGCTTGCCCCGCTTGAAAAACTTCAACGTCGCCGTGCGCGAGTGGCACGACTCGATTGTGTTCCTGCGCAAGATCGTGGCCGGCGGCACGGACAAAAGCTACGGCATCCACGTCGCGCGCCTGGCGGGAGTGCCGAAGGAAGTCTTGGAGCGGGCGAAGCAAATCCTGGTGAACCTCGAAGCCTCCGAACTCACGCCCGAGGGCAACGTGCGGCCCGCGCGCCGCCAGCAAGAGCGCGAGAAGCTCCAGCAACTCGCCCCTCCGCCGCAGATGGATTTGTTTTCGTAGGGCCGGCGTCGCGCCGGTCTCCAGCTTTTTTTGTAGAGCCAACCCGCCTCCAGGCGGAGTCTTCCAATCGGATCCACGCCGTCGGAAAACGCGAACGCAGTGGCGCAGCGGTCACAGCGCGGCGAAGCCGTAACCGAATAGTCCAAGCCCGCCGCCTTGTCGGAGTTTCAGCCGCCGTGCGCGGGCACGCTTCGCGACTACCGTCCCCCCGATTCGAAACCGGTTCTACAGGCGGTTCGTGCTTGTCACGATGGTTTGCCGCCACAGAGGTTCTCGCTCACAACTTCAAATCCATATCCGTCACCGCGCCGAGCGAGGCGCTCGTGACGTGGGCGGCGTATTTTGCGAGCACGCCGCGGGTGTAGCGGGGCGCGGGTTGTTTCCAGGCCTGCTTGCGCTGCTTCAATTCGGCGGCCGAGACCGTGAGGGTCAACTCCCGCTTCTCGGCGTCAATCGTGATCAGGTCGCCGTTCTTCACGAGCGCAAGTGGGCCGCCGACGTAGGCTTCCGGCGTCACATGGCCGACGACGAAGCCGTGGCTGCCGCCGCTGAAGCGCCCATCGGTGATGAGCGCGACTTCCTTGCCGAGACCTTTGCCCATGATGGCGCTCGTGGGTGAAAGCATTTCCCTCATGCCCGGTCCGCCTTTCGGGCCTTCGCTGCGGATGACGATGACGTGGCCCTTCTTCACGGTGCCGTTGAGGATGGCTTTCAGCGCTTTTTCTTCGGACTCGAACACGATGGCTTTGCCGCTGAACTGGAGTCCTTCCTTGCCGGAAATTTTCGCGACCGCGCCTTCCGGGGCGAGGTTGCCGCGCAGGACGACGAGATGGCTGTTCTTTTTGATCGGTTCGTGAAGCGGGCGGATGATGGTTTGCCCGGCGGGATAGGGCGGCACCTTGGCGAGCGATTGCGCCATCGTTTCGCCGGTGACGGTGAGGGCGTCGCCGTGGAGCAGGCCGGCGTCGAGCAGCGTCTTCATAAGCGGGCGGATGCCGCCGATGGCGACGAGTTCGGACATGAGATGCTTGCCGCTGGGCTTGAGGTCGGCCAGCACCGGCACGCGTTTGCCGATGCGCGTGAAGTCGTCGAGTGCGAGCTTCACCCGCGCGGTGTGCGCGATGGCCAGCAGGTGCAACACGGCATTGGTCGAACCGCCGAGTGCGATAACGACGGTGATGGCGTTCTCGAAGGCTTTCTTGGTGAGGATGTCGAGCGGGCGCAACCCGGTATTGAGCATCTCGACGACACACGCGCCGGCGCGGCGGCAATCGTCTTTCTTCGCGGGCGAAATGGCGTTTTGCGCGGAGCTGTTGGGCAAGCTCATGCCGAGCGCTTCAATCGCGCTGGCCATCGTGTTCGCGGTGTACATGCCGCCGCAAGAACCGGGACCGGGAATGGCGCATTGTTCGACCGCCAGCAATCCGGCGTCGTCGAGTTTTCCGGCCGCGTGTTGGCCGACGGCTTCAAATACCGAAACCACGTCCACCTTGCGGTTGTTGTCCGCCGTGAGGCAGCCAGGCAAAATCGTTCCGCCATAGACGAACACGGCGGGCCGATTTAGGCGCGCAATCGCCATCAAGGCCCCGGGCATGTTCTTGTCGCAACCGCCGATGGCCACGAACCCGTCCATGCCTTCCGCGCCCACGACGGTTTCGATGGAATCGGCGATGACCTCGCGCGAAACGAGCGAATACTTCATGCCTTCCGTGCCCATCGAAATGCCGTCGGATACAGTGATGGTGTTGAAGATGATCGCCTTGCCGCCGGCGGCGTTCGCGCCGATTTCGCTTTCGAGCGCGAGTTTATCAATGTGCATGTTGCACGGCGTGACGTTGCTCCAGGTGGACGCGATGCCGATGATCGGTTTGGAAAAATCCTCCGACTTGAAGCCGACGGGATACAGCATGGCGCGGCTGGGCGCGCGATCCGGGCCGTCAACGACGATGCTGGAATGCGGGCGTGATGCGTGACGCCCGGCCTCCGGAGCAGCCCTGCGGAGGGTGGACGTGATGCGTGAATTTTTCGCGGTTGATTTCGGTTTCATCGGATCGAAGTATTGCGGAAATGGGGTAGGGGAGGCAAGTCCCCAGCCAAGGTAGAGCGGAGGCAAGGGGTTTAGATTAACCAAATGAAGCCCTGCACCACCCAGAGTCCGCTCAGGCAAGCTGACGGTGGGCGGTCTGGGATGGAGTTCCCGCCGGAGCGGTTGGCGGCGGTCGCCAGACCGCCACTTGCAGCACCCGCCGGCCGGCATCCCTGGGAGACTGTTGGGGAAATCCCTTCGGCCGGAGCCGCCGATGTTAGTCGGCACACTTTTCGGCGGTTTGGGTGGAAGTTTGCGCGGACTTACGTCCGCGGCGACGAATTCTAACACCGGCTCTGAGCTTGCCCGCGCCCCGGCCCTGTCGTAAATCTTTGCCCGCAATGTTCACCCCGAAGCGTTCATCTCTTGTGGCCTTGTTACTCGCTTTTGCGGCGACGACTTGGGCGCAAGGTCAGGCGTTCCCGTGCTTCTCATAGGGATTCAACTGCCAGAGTTACGATGAAGGTCCCGCTCAAACTCAATCTCAAAACCATCGTGCTCTGGGTGCTGGCGGGGTTGCTAATTCTGGCGGCGCTGTCGAAGATCGCCAACCCCACGGAGTTTCAGGACAGCCTCGCTGCCTACAAACTGCCGCTGCCCGACGCGCTCCTGCGATTCACCGCCGGCGTGCTGCCGTGGCTGGAATTGTTGACCGGCCTGCTGCTGGTCACGGGCCGCGCCCGGCGTGCGGCGCTGGTCTGGGCGACGGCACTCTTCGCGGTGTTCGTGCTCGCGACCGGCCAGGCCTGGGCGCGCGGACTGGAGATCGGCTGCGGCTGTTTCAACCTAGACTTCCGTGATCTGGACCCGACCGGCGCGTTGGCGAAAGTGTTTGAGTCGGTGGGCTTCGGCTTCTTCCGGGCGGTCTTGCTATTGGCGGGGGCGATTTATTTGCTGCGCACAAACGGGCAAGCTCCGGCGCCCGGCAATGCGGATCAGGGTGGTGGCGAAATTTGACCGGTAGTTCCGGCCCGGGCGGTATCACGATCACGGCGGACAACGGGACCGTGGACTTGAACGATTTCGCGCTCGTGGGCGGCACGGGTGCGCCGGTCCTCGGGCGCAGCTGACTCCGAGGTTGAAGCGGGTTGGAAATTCTGTTTCCGCGCCATGATTCGGTAGTTGCTGCGCCCGGGGACCGGCGCACTTCGGTCCATGACCCCGATGCGCGTCCAAAGTTGCACGTCGCAGATCCCCTGAACCTCGGAGCTGTGGTCGTGAGTCCGCGCCATATCTCTTTGTGAGAAGTCGAGGTCGAGGGACGTCAGCGGCTCCGGTTTCGGGGTTCAAAGCGCGAGAGTTTCTGTCGGAGAATTCTCACCCAGTTCTAATCCCACCCAGAATTGATTCGTCCCGACGGCTAGAAGTTTCCTTTGGCAAACCGGCGGAAACCAGTTAAGGACTTTCGCGATGCGTCGAAATTTCTGTGCCGCGCTTATCGCTCTCGTGCTCGCCCTTACTACGGCAGGCTGTGGCAGCTATGTGGCCCGCCGGATTGCGCAGTCGCCCAATACTTATCCCCGGTGGTTCGCGCCGCCGCCGCGCGTGCAACTGGGATTTGATCCGAACTTGCTCACCAACTTCCCGGCGCACTTTGTGGACGTCGGCCCGCCGTCGGCGCGGCTGCGTTATCGCATCGTCGAGCCGGAGGATTTCAACTTGAAATTTTCCGCCACCAATTGGCTGGCGCATGGGCGTTCCCATGCTTTGTTCCGGTTTTCGACCACCGTGCCAGGGCAGTCGAACGCCTGGACGGCAGCCCCGCGTGGCACGGTCGCGTTGTTACCCGGCTACGGCGACGGCCAGTTTGCGATGACGCCCTGGGCCTTGCGACTGGCGGAGGAAGGCTGGCGTTGCGTGCTGGTGGACCTGCGCGGACATGGCAAATCCACGGGCCGGCGGATTTACTTTGGCGTCCAGGAAACACGCGACTTGAGCCAGTTGCTGGACGCGCTTGCGCGCGCTGGTCTGGTAGCGGCGCCGGTGACCGTGCTCGGCAATTCCTACGGCGGGGCGCTCGCGTTGCGCTGGAAGGCGGTCGAACCGCGCATCGGGAGCGTGGTGGCGATTGCGCCGTACGCAGTGTTATCCAATGCCGTCTTGAACATCCGCCGCGATTATTCGGGTTGGGTGCCGGTCGGACTGGTGAGGGCTGGGTTGCGAAAACTGCCCCGGGTCTTGAGGGTGGAACCAACGGAACTCGACCCGGCGACCGTGCTGGCCCGGAATCCTGTGGTCGCGCTGTTTGCGCTTGGAGCGGAAGACCGAATCGCGCCCGCGGAGGAAGTAAAAAGACTTTACGGCGCGGCCGGGCCGGGCAGCGAACTCGTCGTGGTGCCACACGCAAGTCACGAAGCGGTGACTTACTACTTCAACGAGCTTGTGCCGCCAGTGCTGAGGTGGTTGAGCGCGGGAGTGCGCGGGACGGAAGTCAGCGGCCCGAAGTCACAATGACCAGATCACGTCCGAGACCTCGCCCCGCCGAAACAATTTGATTCCCAATCGCTGGACCCGCGCGCCCAAGCTCGTAGGATAGGTGTCGCGCCGGTCTCAAACTTCTAGTTCCGCTGGCACGCGAGTTTTCTGGTTGCGAGTCAGGCATGAGGCCTGGCCTACGAAATCGCTCCAGCTTCGCGGCGTTTAAGCGGGCTTCTCCCTCAACTTGGGGATCACGCGCCGGCGGGAGCGGGAGCGGTCTTGTTGCCACCAGAACTGGTTTCCGCCGGAGCGGAAGGCGTGGCGGATCCGCTCGTCAGGGAAATGGCCAGCACGAACAGGTAGAAACCACCGACCAGACCCAGACAGGAATACAGGTTATAGTCGAACAGGGAAGCGATCCCCATCACCAGCACGTTCAGTCCCACGGCGATCCAACGCACCTTCGTGCCCAGGGCGTTCCGGTCCTTGTGGAAGCTTTGCCAGCAACTGGCGGGCAGCAGTCCGTCGCCGATCAGCAGAAGCTGGCTCGTGATGAACATCATCAACCAAGTGAACGCCGCGTCCATGAAGCCGTAGCTGTGCAGGCCGATGCCCAGCATGTTCACGCCGAACCAAGAGAAACTCGTCACGATGCTGCCAAACACCGCCAGCGTCATCAGGCCGCGGTCGCGCACCAAGCCGCCCCAGCGGGCGTGGAGGATGATCACGTTCCACAACACGATCAGCAACGCGCCGTTCTCCTTCGGATCCCAGCCCCAGAAGCGGCCCCACGATTGGTCCGCCCAAATCCCGCCGAGCACGGTGCCGACGAAGCTGAACAGCGTGGCGAAGCAGACGATGGCATAAACCATTTTGGCCAGCGCTTTGCCGAGGTCGAGGTCTCCGGGGCGTTTGGCCCCTGCGGTTGCGGCCCCGTTGCCGTTGGTCGCCGCACCCCCGGTCCCTTCGCGCTTGCCCAACCGGTTTGACAAGATCGAGGTGAACAGCCCTAGCAGAATGTAAGCAACGGCCAACAGGCCCGCGAAAAACGTCGCGGAATATCCCAACGTCACCACGACGACGTGCGTCGCGAGCCAGAAGTTCGTGTCGAGCACGGCGCGCATCATTTCCATTGTGTCACCGCCGAGTGCGAGGTTGTGCGCAATGAGCAGCGTGATGAAGCCGGTGAAGCCCGCGACCGCGCAGCCGAGGCCAACCTTGTAAACGCGCTCCAGAAAGAGGCCGAGCAGGCACGCGCCCCAGCCAATGAAGATGGCGGAGGAGTAGAGATTCGTGACCGGCGGGCGGCCTTCCAAAGCCATGCGGTAAATTAGCCCAAAGGTGTGAACGACGAATGCCAACGCAATGAGGTAATACGACGAGCGCCGCAGGGTTTCCGAAAGATTGGGCAAAGTTCCGAAACTCAGCAGCGCTCCGCCGGCGAGCACGAAGGCAAAGATGTAAATGATCGTGGCATGGAGAAACGCCTTCACGTCGTTGTAGTAAAACTCCGCTCGGCCCTTCTTGGTTTCCTTGTCGAATTTCGGCGTGAGCCACTGCTTGTAACCGGCGACGGCGCTGTTGAACTCCGTTGCATTCGTCCGGCCGTAAGCATTGGCCATGCGGGCGAAGTAATTGACGACGGGATGGATTTCTCCCGTTTGGATCGCGCTCAGCAAGCTGGTGCCGGTGTTGACCCAGGCGTTGCGGTTTTCTTCGGGGTTCAACGGCGGGATGACCATCGGGTAGGCGAAGCCGGCAAGGGCATCGAACAACTGCGCGGAGCGCGCGAGCCGGCGCAACGCTTCCTCGTCCGGCTTTTCCCCAGCTTGTTGCGCGCGGAAGGCGGCGACGCCGGCGGGTAGGGCGGCCTTGTAATCGTCCACCAGTTTCACGAAATCCTTCGTGCCGAGCGGCTGGATGCTGCCTTGAATCCGCTGGTAGAGGACGACGGCGTTGGCGACCTTCAGGACCTGCTTCTGATACGGCGTGCGGTTGGCGTCATTGATCGCGCTGGCATTGGTGCCCTGCTGGTGGATGAGTTCCAGCACGGGGGTGATTTCATCGTAGGTGTAATACCGCAAGCCGGATTTCTCGATGCCCTTGTCGCTCAGCTTCAACTCGCTGATCAGATCGGGATGGTGAATGAGAAAAACAGGCCGCGTGTTGGCGACGTCCGGGCGGAACATCGCTTCCAAGAGCCACTCGGTGGATTTGAGTTTCTTCGCGTGTCGCCAAAACTGCCAGGAGGGCACCATTTCGAGCGGCACGTCGCCGGTACTGCGGATTTGCAGGAGGGCATTGCGGGCGACGGAATCGAACGGCTGGATGCGCCCGCCGAGCAGCACGGGCAGGCGGCCGAATTCCCGCGTGTGAAATTCGCCGTCTTTTTTCGGCATCATCACAACGGCGATTTCCGTTGCGAACAGGGCGAGGAAACCCCAGGGCAAAAGTTTCAAAAGTAGTTTCATACGGTTTTCCGTTTGGTGGCGAAGCCGGTGAGGTGCGAGAGAAATTGATAAACCATGCCGGCGCCCACCAGCAGGCAGGAGAAATACGGTGTGAGCCAACTGGGGTTGCGGACCACTTGCAGAATCGTGCCCTGATTGTCCGGGTCAAAGCTCGACTGGTAATACGTTTCGCCCGCATAGCGCAACGGGTTGTTCATGAAGATCAACACTTCGCGGTCCTCTCCCGTGTCGGGGCGTTGCAGGCGGATGCGGCTGGAGAAATTCTTCGGGATTTCCGTGCCGGGATACTTGTCGTGCTTGAACTCCATGAGGTGGAGGGTGAAAGGCTTGTAGTAACGCTCGGAGCGCAAATCCATCTGGTATTGGCGGCCATTGACCGTGAACGTCTGCGGCCGCGTCAGATAGCCGGAAACCAGGAACGTGCCCAACGAGCTTTGCGGCGTGACGAGTTCCACGATGCCGGAGGGCATGTCGCGCCGGTCCATGACCGTTTCGTGCGGGAGTTTGCGCCACAAGATGTTCGCGCCAAAGCCCGCCGTGGTCCCGACGGGTTCATAGCCGGGAGTCGCTTCTTCCTTCAACGCGGAGTTGCCGTGAAAAGTTTTCACCTTCACCCTGAAGGGCAGTTCCGGATGGCTGATGTCGCCGCCGTTGAGCAAGAAGCTGCCGGGAATCGCGACGACCTTGTCGGTCTGCGCGTCGGTCGTGTCAATGACCGCGAGTTCGTACCGGCTGCCGGACTCGGTGTAATTGCTGGTTTCGCCGTGCCGCAAGTGGAGGCTGCTTTCCGTGGAAAGCAAATCCGTGAGCAACTGCCCGAGCAGCAACAGGACGATTCCCAGGTGAATCATGATGATGCCGTATTTTCGTTTGCCCGGCTGGTAGTAGCGCAAGTGGGCCGCGAACAAGTTGATCATCAGCAGACCGCCGACCATGTAGCCGCCGGGAAAAACCGGCACTCGCATTTTCGATCCGGGCAGTTGCAAGAAGACGAAAAAGCTGCGGAAGAAATCGTTTTGCGCCTTGTAGAGGCCGAGGTCCACCTGGGCCAGCGTGCCCCAAAACACGAGCACCGTGCCCATGGCCAGCAGGACGACGGTGAGCCGC
>CAIKLQ010000491.1 GCA_903828255.1 uncultured Verrucomicrobiota bacterium | reverse complement strand
CGCCGCAATCGCAATTTTGCCATCGAGAAAGCGTAACCGATTTGAAGGGCACAAAAACATTTAATTTAGGCTGTAAACAGGGCCTCAAATGCTGCTTTGCCTTTCAAATTTACCCACTCGAGTACGCGAAGACCCAGAAAATTGAAGAAAAAGCGTTGCCCGACTTCACGCCGTAACAATCCGCCGGTTGCTTCCGCCGCCGAGCATTTTGCTTGGCGGCGTTTTGGTTTTGCTTCCGTTGTGTCCGGTTTTGCTTCCCCGCTGCCCGCTTTTGCTTCGCCGCAGTGACCCTAAAATAAAAGACGCCGTGGTATTGGTTGAACGCGCCACAAAAAGGCGCGAGAACTATGCTAGACACAACTGAAAACATTTGGGCCGACGAACAGGCGGGAGCCTACCTTGGAGGAATTCCACCGCGCACGTTGCGCCTTTGGCGGCACACCAGGGGCCTGCCATCTATTCGCATCACGTCGAAAGTCACCAGGTATCGCAAAAGCGACTTGGACGAATGGTTGGCAAAACGCCGCGTGCAAATTCGCGGCAACGAATTTCGCCGTGAACGCCAAAGTCTCAATGTTCGCGGACGCCTTCGCGAAGGCACCGAAGGATTGCGAGTTAGCCGCCGTTATTGAAGCCGCCCGCACCGGACGCTACGCCGCACAAGTGGCAAGGCTTCGCGAACTCCGCGCCGTGACCCCGGAAGCTTTACCAGAACGAGAAACGCAAACTGCCCGCGTTTCTCGTTTCTGGCACCGCGGCGAGCCGCACCGAAGCGTTGGAACATTCCGGCTTGCTACAAGGCGACCTGGCCAAGCTGAACGGCACGCTTGAAGCCGTCCGCGCCAAGGTGAAGGCGGACCCGCACGTTGCGTTTGGCTACGTCTCGCCTTCCGGCGACGGCTTGAAACTCGGCTTGCGAATTGACGGCACCCGGCACATGGAAAGTTTTCCCGCCGCTGAAAAATACTTTCTCGAAACTTACGGTTGCAAGCTGCACCCCAGCGTAAAGGACTGGTTGCGCCTTTGCTTCGTCTCTCACGATCCGTTGGCGTGGACGAACCCCGCCGCGACCCAGCTTCCGGCGCCGGTTGAAGTGCCGGCCACTCAGCCCCAGCTTACGGTGCGCGCGCCCGCCAAGAGCGATGGCACTTTGCCGCCCAGCGTCGCGCAACTCATCACCAACGGAGCGCCAGAAGGCCAGCGTGACACCGCAGCTTTTGCCGTCGCCGGTCAGTGTCGCGACGCTGGCTTGAATCAATCCGATGCGGAGCGCCCCGTCTTGAGCTTTGCCCGAAATTGCAACCCGCCATTCCCGGAAGATGAAGCAAGGTTGAAGGTGGCGAGCGCCTACAAGAAGTCGCCGCGTGATCCTGCCACCAACCAGAGCGCCCGGCGCGGCGAATATCCGCCCGAGGCGCAGAGCCACTACAAATCCGACATTGAATATTCCGACGCCCTGATTGAACGGCACGCCGCAACTATCCTCTTTTGCGCGGACGAAAATACCTGGTTGGTGTTCAGCGATGCTGCTGGCTAGCACTCCACCCGCTTCCGGGGCGGGGCAATAACTTGATAAGCTGACAAAGGCAGACTCTGCGGCTCAACAGGTTATGCAACAGCTTATCAGGAGCGTAGGGATACGACGGGGGAAATCAGATCCATAGCCGCCGATTTTGCCCGCGAGCTTTACCGTGAGGCGCTCGCAAAGGCCGCAACGATGGAGCCAGACAGAGGCACATGCAACTGCTTCGCCAGTGAGGCCCGCGCGGTTGTGGAAACCCGCACTATAGAATGCGGGACGCAGGAAGTGTTTCTCAATGCACTGTTTATGACGACTCTGAACGGTTAGGGCGTGGATTTTGAGCGGTCGCGGGAAAAACGACCCCCGCGCCAACGGCCTCCCTCCTGGATTTTTTGTTGCCCGCTGCTTAGGCGAGGTTTTGGGGTCTCGGTCCGGCCTTGACCTGGTCCAGAAGGTTCGCCAACCTCTCCTCCGGTATTTATCTCCGAAGCAATCCATTGTTTATCGCCATGAAATCACACCGGAAAGGAATCCTATGAAGAACACCCCAAGCTTGTTGCGTGGTCTGGTCATCGCTGCCCTCGTGGCTGGCGGTGCGCCGTCCACCTTGATGGCGGCGGCCAAAGCTGAGTTGCTCGTCGCGCTGCCGGACTACTGCAACACCCCCGACGGCATGTGTCTGATGCCCAACCAGAGCATCATCGTTTCCATCCCCAATTTCAACGACGAGACCAAACCGCCGCTGCTGATGCGAATCACCGCCGCCAACCAGGCGGAGAAGTTCTACGAGTTCCCCACGCCCTATCACGGCCTCGCGAAGGGCGTGGACCGCATCGCGCCGATGGGCATCGGGTTCGCCCCGTCGGGCGCGCTTTACTTGGCCGACATGCAATACATGAAGGACAAGAACCAGAAATCCCGCCTGTGGAAGCTCGTCCTGAAGCGCGGCCAGGTGGACAAGATGGTGCTCGTCGCCAGCGGATTCAACGTGGCCAATGGCATCGCGATTCACGGCAGCTACTGCTATATCACCGAGTCGGTGCTGGAAGAGGATTCGCACCCGCTCACCAGCGCGGTGTTGCGGTTCAAGCTCACCGAGGAAAACGTCACGCTCCGCACCCCGCTGAAGGGCGACCCGCACATCATCACCACGTTCAAGAGCTACCGCGAGGACTGGCGCTTCGGCGCGGACGGCCTCGAGTTCGACCGCAAGGGCAACCTGTTCGTCGGCCTCTTCGGCGAGGGCGTGATGCACAAGATCACGTTCAACAAGGACGGCAGCGTCAAAGCCAACGAAGTTTTCGCGAAAGCTCCAGGCAAGCTGATCAACTGTGACGGCATGCACCGCGACGCCGCCGACAACCTTTACGTGGCCGACTCCGCCGCCAACGCCATCCAGGTCGTCCACCCTGACGGCACTGTCGAGACGCTCTGTCAGAATGAAGACGTGGCCGACAAGCTCACCGGCCAGCTCGACCAACCCTGCGAAGCGTTGGTGCGCGGCAACGAAATCATCGTCTCCAACATGGACTGGCCATTCCCCAAGTTTAAGAACACGAAGTATCAGTTGCCCGCCACGCTGTCGGTCATCAAACTCACAAAGTAACCACGGAGACATCTTATGTTAGACGCAAACAAGGCTCTAGTCCGACGGTATTACGCCGAGGCGCTGGGCGGACTTTCGGACATCGAACAAGTCATCAGCTCCAAGTTCGTGGATCATCATTTCCCGCCCGGCCTGCCAGCCGGGCCGGCGGGGGTGCGGCAATTTTTCCAGAACATTCTCGGCAGCATTTTCAGCGACATGAAGATCGAACACGATTTCATGCTGGCCGAAGGGGACAAAGTGGAATGCCACTTTGCGCTGGTGGCCCGGCACACGGGCGAGTTCGCTGGCATCAAACCCAAGGGAAACCTCATCCGTTGCCCTGCGGTCAGCACGTTCCGCATCGAGGACGGCAAGCTGGCCGAGGCCTGGGAAATTTTTGACAGCGGCAACCTGTTCCAACAGATGCGGGCCGGCGGCGGCTCCGCGCCGGACAACCAACAGTTCTACGACGCGAACGGCAGTTTCAACCAGGAGGCCGCCAAGCGCGCCTACCTGGACTTTCTCCAGCAGGCGGGCTACCCCGTCAATGATACCATCGCCGGGAAATTATTTGTTTCGGATTTCGGCTTGGGCCGGTTCACCGAAGCGGGCCTGGGCGGGATCCTCTGGTGGGGCGACGAGCCGCACAACTTCAGCGGCCTCGATGCCTTCCTGCTTCCCGGCCAGATCATTCCTGAGCACTGGCACGTGCAGGTGCGAGACATCCCCGCGAAGATGGAGTCCTGGTTGGTCCGGCACGGGGAGATTTACGCCTACGCTGAAGGCGCCCCGACGCCGAACATGAAGGCGAAGCTCGCCGGCGCGGACGCCGCCAATGTCACGGTGAAGTGCGAGCGGATTCTGGGCGTGGGCGACATCGCAGGCATCTCCCAACCGCTGGAGAAGCACTGGATGCAAGCCGGGCCGCAGGGCGCAATCTTCACCGAGTTCTCCACCTTCCACACGGGGGAGGCGGTGAAATTCACGGATGCGAAAATCAAATTCTGAGAACCCGCCAACCCAGTCATGAAATTGCTCAAATGAACTTCACCTTTCTCGCTCCTCGAAAATATGTGCAGGGCCGCAACGTGCTGCGCGAAGCCGGAACCCACATCAGCAAGCTGGGCAAGAAGCCCTTGGTTTTATGGGGGCCACGCGTGCAGGCCCTCCTGGGCGAACGCGTGCTCTCCAGCTTGAAGGCCGCAGCGCTGGAAACCGTGGCCGTTGAATTCCGGGGCGACTCCACCAAGGCTGAGGTGGCTCGGGTCGCGCAGATCGCCCGGGCTCATGGCGCGGACATGATCGTCGGGATCGGTGGCGGCAAAGTGCTGGACACCGCCAAGGCGGCCGCAGCCGCAGCGGGCGTCAAAATGGTTTCCTGCCCGACGATGGCTTCGACCGACGCGCCCACCAGTTCCTACACGGTGTGGTACGACGAGCACGGCGCCTGTCAGGGATTTGAAAGCTGGGGCGTCAACCCCGATCTGGTGCTGGTGGACAGCCAGGTAATTGCCGAGGCGCCGGTGCGGTCGTTTGTGGCGGGCATGGGTGACGCGCTCTCGACCTGGGTGGAAGCCGAGGTCGTCTATTCCACGGGCAGTGCGAATCTAGCCGGCGGTCGCGCGACCTTGGTGGCCATGGCCATCGCCCGGCTGGGCTACGACACGTTGATGAAATACGGCGTGGAGGCCAAGCGCGCGGTCGAGCAGAAGGTCGTCACTCCTGCGGTGGAAAAAGTCATCGAAGCCAACACGCTGATGTCCGGGCTGGGGTTTGAAAGCTGCGGCGTGGCGACCGCGCACATGATCGCCAATTGCCTGCCCGGCTTGCCGGAGTGCAAAGGTTTGATGCACGGCGAGGAAGTCGCCTTCGGGATTATCAGCCAGTTCTGCCTTGATGAAAAAATGGCGACCGATGAAAT
>CAIKLQ010000490.1 GCA_903828255.1 uncultured Verrucomicrobiota bacterium | reverse complement strand
CGGGGGCAACGCGGCGCTGGCCACCAACGTCGTGGCCGGCCTCTCCATCACGAATGCCTTTATTACCAATTCGGTCTTTGCGGGCGACGGCGGCGGCTTGACCAATCTGAACTTCGCGCAATTGAACGGCGCGCTTTCGCCGCCGCAACTGCCGGCTGGCGCGGTGATGGATGGGGGCAGTGTGACGGCCTTATCTGGCAACTTCTCCGGTAGCTTCAGCGGCGATGGCGGCGGGTTAACCAATTTGAGTTTCACCTCAATGACTAACAAGATTTCGCTGGCGCAACTGCCGGCGGCGGTGCTGACCAATGGCGGCACCTTTACCGGCAACGTCAGTGGGAACGGCGCAGGCCTGACCAACATTCCCGCCTCCGCGGTGGTGGCGGCTCCACCCGGCATGGTGCTGATTCCGGCCGGCGCGTTCACGATGGGAAACTCTATTGGTGATTCCGACATCACGGATGCCGCCACCAACACCGTCAATGTGTCGGCGTTCTACATGGACGTGAATCTGGTGACCTTGAGTCAATGGGAATTGTACTATTATTGGGCGACGAATCACGGCTATGGCTTTGTTAATCCCGGTGCGGGCAGGGCGGCGAACCACCCGGTGCAAACGGTGGATTGGTATGACTGCGTGAAGTGGTGCAATGCGCGGTCGCAGCAGACGGGGAAGACTCCGGTGTATTACACGGATGTGGGGTTGACGGCGGTCTATACGAATGGCGAGGCGACGGTTTATGCGAACTGGACGGCCGCCGGGTATCGGCTGCCGACCGAAGCGGAGTGGGAGAAAGCGGCGCGAGGCGGTTTGAGCGGGCGGCGGTTTCCGTGGGGCTACATCATCAATCAAGACCTCGCCAACTACTACGGATACACCAGCAGCTTTACCTACGATTTGGGGCCGGATGGCTACAACGCCGTTGGGAGCGTTGGGGGAACGTCCCCGGGGACAAGTCCAGTCGGCTCCTTTGCGGCGAACGGTTATGGTCTTAACGACATGGCTGGAAACGTCTTTCAGTGGTGTTGGGACTGGTATGGGACACCTTATGCAGGAGGTGCTGATCCACGAGGCGACTCCTCAGGCTCGCGCCGCGTGCTTCGGGGCGGCGGTTGGTACAGCTACGCGTTCGGCTGCCGGACGGCGGGCCGCGGCATCAGCTTCCCGTCGTACCGGTACGGCGACCTGGGTTTCCGTTCCGCCCTGCCCCCAGGTCAGTGAGCTGAACGGGTGAAGCGGAGCAGTCGAGGCGGAGCGAGGGACGAGCGACGCCTGACTGCGGAGCGGGCGCCCAGGAAACCGAAAAGCCCGCGCCGCGGCGAAATTATTTTATCACTATGAAACCATCACTACGAACGTTGGGGCTGATGATTGCCGGCCTGCTGCTGGCATTGTCCCCGCTTCACGCCCAAACCTATTCCATTGACTGGTCGAAAATCGCCGGGGGCGGCGGCACGAGCACCGGCGGGGTGTATTCCGTCAGCGGCACCATCGGCCAACCGGAGGCCGGGGGCGCGCTGACCAACGGCCAGTATGCCGTCACCGGCGGCTTCTGGGTGCTGCCGCAAGCGGTGCAAGTCAGCGACGCCCCGACTCTCACGATTGCCCGCGCGACCCCGGGTCTGGCCACGGTTTCCTGGACGCCCGCTACCGCCGGCTTTGTGCTGCAAGAGAACCTGAACCTCGGCACACCCAATTGGACCAATTCTCCCAGTGGGACCACCACCCCCATCACCGTGCCCGCCAGCGGCCTGGTGAAGTATTACCGCCTCCACAAGCCTTGAACCCCTGAAACCCAAGCATCACCCCGCCACCAAACATCAGCCGGGCAACGGCAGCTATGCATTGGAACTACTCACCGGCTGCCCGCGCGGCTTGTAGGGTGAACACCCTACAGAAGCATCAGGAATTTCCTCATAGATAAAATCCCATTGTTGTGGCTAACATAGAAACTTGCACACCGAAAGGTGAGCTAATCAAAGCCTTTAATCAAAGACCGAATACGCGATCCACCTTGCAACACACGCTGCGCTTTGCAAGCCGGCGGCCACTTTTGAAACCCAGGCGGAGCTGCGGCGAATTTTCTCGCGG
>CAIKLQ010000489.1 GCA_903828255.1 uncultured Verrucomicrobiota bacterium | reverse complement strand
ACGCCCCGACGAGCTTCGGCCCCGGCACGAACCTGGTGACGTGGACGGTGGTGGACCCGAGCGGGAATCTGGCGACCTGCCAGCAGAAGGTGATTGTGCGCGACACGACCAACCCGACGATCACCTGTCCGCCCGACGTGACGGTGCCGGCCAACTCCGGTTGCAGTGCGACGAACGTGGTGTTGAGCGCGCCGCTGGCGACGAACGACAACTGCGGGATTCTGACGGTGACGAACAACGCCCCGACGAGCTTCGGCCCCGGCACGAACCTGGTGACGTGGACGGTGGTGGACCCGAGCGGGAATCTGGCGACCTGCCAGCAGAAAGTGATTGTGCGTGACACGACGAACCCGACGATCACCTGTCCGACCGACGTGACGGTGCCGGCCAACTCCGGTTGCAGTGCGACGAACGTGGTGTTGAGCGCGCCACTGGCGACGAACGACAACTGCGGGATTTTGTTGGTGACGAACAACGCCCCGGCGAGCTATGGCCCGGGGACGAACCTGGTGGTGTGGACAGTGGTGGACACCAGTGGTAACACGAACACCTGCACGCAACAGGTAGTCGTGCGGGATACGACGAACCCGACAATCACTTGTCCGACCAATCTGGTGATGACGGCGGATCCGGACCAGAACAGCCGGAGTAACGTGACGTTCACGGTTCTCGCCACCGACAATTGTGGCGTGCCGAACTTGGTGAGCAGTCCGGCTAGCGGCAGCACGTTCCCGATCGGCGTGACGACCGTGACCAATACCGCGACCGATGCGAGCGGCAACCAAAGCAGTTGCACGTTCCTGGTAACCGTTAATGACATTTCCCGACCGGGCTTGGATGTGGTTAAGGCCTGTTCCGCCAGCCCGATCCAACCGGGACAAAACAACATCGTGGCCGGCACGGTGACTAACACCGGCAACGTTACGCTGACCAATGTGGTGGTGACCAATACGATTGCCGCCTTGGGTAACGTGTCGCGGCGCGTGCTGGGGCCGATCAGTCTGGCCCCGGGCAAGGGAACCAATTTCACCGACAGCTACACTGTGCCGCTGGATACTTGCGGGCCCTACGCCGATACGCTTGCCGCCAGTGCCAGCGACGTCGCTCAGGGCCATTTGATCACCGACAGCGACACCAAGTCTTGTCCGGGCACGAACGCGCCGCGGATTTTCGTGGTGAAGAATTGCCCGACGATCCCGGTCGCCCCCGGCGGAGTGGCGACGATCTCTGGCATGGTCAGCAACGCGGGCAACATCACGCTGACCAACGTGATCGTCTATGACGACCAACCTACAAACAACACGCTGGTGCTGGGGCCGATTAATCTCAGCCCCGGCCAGTCGGTGGCGTATTCCAATAGCTTCCCGGCTCCGCCCAACTGCTGCACTTACGTGGATCTCGTGCGCGCCACGGGCCGCGACAAGTGTTTTGGCCGGCTCGTCGCGGACAACGCGTCGGCGGCTTGCGCGACCGCCACGACGCCGCAACTCGCGGTCACGCGGAATTGTCCGCCGTTGCCGGGGACGCCCGGCCAGTCGCTGGTCATTTCCGGCGTGGTCAGCAACACGGGCAACGTCGCGTTGACCAACGTGATCGTCGTGAGCGACCAACCTACAAACAACACGCCGGTTTTGGGGCCGATTGTTTTGGCCCCCGGTGAGAAGGCAAATTACACGACCAGCTACCTCGTGCCGCTCGACACCTGCTCGAACCTCGTGGGCACCGTGACGGCGCAGGGCCGGAGCGTTTGCAACGGCGTAACCGTCTCCATGAGCCAGTCGTCAAGCTGTCCGATTCAGGCGACGCCGTTGCTGGTGGTGACGAAGAGCTGTCCGCTCAACCCCGTGTCGCCCGGCGGCGTGCTCCTATTCTCCGGTACCGTGAGCAATGCCGGCAACGTCACGTTGACGAACATCATCATCATCAACGACCACCCGACGAACCGCACGCCGGTCTTGGGCCCGATCACCCTCGCGCCGCGTCAGGGCACGAACTTCAGCGGCAGTTACCGGGTTTGCACTGTGTGTTGTCCTCCGTTCGTGGATACTCTTACCGCTACGGGGGCGCAGATCTGCAACGGCAGCAACGTCACCGCCACGGCTACGGCGTCCTGTCCGGGCGTCACCACGCCGCGGTTGGACTTGGTGGTGGATTGCCCGCTGGCGCCGGCCTTGCTCGGGGAAGTGTTGTTCTACTCCGGCTCCGTCAGCAACGCGGGCGACGTGATGGTGAGCAGTGTGCTGATCACCGACAACCACGGCGGCTACCCAACGGAACTCACCGGCTTGGAGCCGGGCGCGACCGCCGACTTCTTCAGCTTCTACCTGGCGACGAACTGCGGGCCGGGAGTGCTGACGTTGGTGACGGCCACCGCCCTCGATGCTTGCACTGGCGGCAGCGTGAGCAACCAGGCCAGCGTCGCGTGCTCAATTCTCTGTCCGCCGACCGTGTCGCCGGTGCTGATCCAACCGGTGGTCGCGGGCGGTCAATGCAAATTCTCCTTCGCCACCGAACTGGGCCGGACCTACGTCGTGCAAGCCACGGATTCATTGCGACCGGTGACCTGGCGGTCGTTGAGCACCCTCAGCGGCACCGGCGGCACTGTGACGGTCGCCGACTCGCCTGGCACGCGGCAGCGGTATTACCGCGTGCTGGTTGAATGAAGCGCTACTTAAAGGACCTTGTATGCAAAACTTGACTGTGAAGCCTCTGAATTCCAAGAACCGGGCGCGGGATCTCGGTTGCCTGTTGACGGTCGGATTGCTTATGTCGCTGGGGCGGGTGAGCGCAGAAGAAGACCCGCCGGGTTGTAGTCTGGCCAACGGCGGCACCGGCAACACCAGCCAGGGCGGCCTCAATTTCACGCTGGCGCAGGCTCACGTCGGCGACGCCGTCCCCGTGTTCCCGAGTTTGGGCATGGTGGCCGGGGCTTGTAAGGCGATCAATGTGACGGGCGTGGTTTACGTCGCCACCGGGCCACTGACCAACTTTCTGGTGAACGTGACGCTGGTTCCGGGCGGCTTGGTGGCCTGCCCGGCCAACGCCCTTTGCCAGCCGGGGCCGTACAATCTTTTGATCACGTCGAACATGGTCGGCGCCGGGGTGGACACGCCGCTGGGCAGCGCGTCGGGCTTTCCCAAGAGGGTGCGGGCGGTGGAAACCGGGCTCGGCACCGTGCTGGCCGGCGTGTTCAACGATCACCTGTCCGATTTTCACAGCGCCTCGATAGACATTGTGACGCCGCGGATCCAGGTGTTCAAAACCTGTGATTTGCCGCCGGGACAACCGTGTTTCAACGCCGGCACGCCGGTGCGTTTACGCGGCTACCTGACCAACAGTGGCGACATTACGCTCACCAACGTGGTCGCGAGGGATAGTCGTTCGGGACCGCTGCAATTGTTCAACCCCACCAACGGCACGGCGCTCATCGGTAACGTCATTCTCCCGCGGGGCGCTTACGTGGTCTTCTCCAACAGCTTCCTGCCGACACCTGCGGAAATCTGTGCCGGCGACGCCGTGAGCACCGTCACCGCGACCGCCCGCGACACGACGGTCATCGGCGGTCCGAACGCGGCCGTGACGAATTCCCTGAGCACAAGCTGTGCGATTTGCACGCCTCCGATCCTTGCTCTCATCAAGACCTGCGCGCTTGTGCCGGCGGCTCCGGGCCAGTTCACCACCGTTTCCGGAGTGGTTAGCAACGCAGGTTGCGTCATGTTGACGAATGTTTTTGTTTACAACGATGAGCCCGATCCTAACACGCAATTGCTCGGCCCTATTACGCTCGGGCCGGGTCAGGCGACGAACTTTTTCTCCAGCTACCGGCTGCCGCCCGACCGTTGCAGCTATGTGGAAACGGTCAGCGCCACCGGACAGGACGCACGCTATGGGCACACCGGCAAGGCCAGCGTTCCAACGGTTTGCCCGACGGCCGTAAATCCCGGGCTGGCGATCATCAAAAACTGTCCCCCCTTCCCGGTATTGCCCGGCCAGCCACTTCTGTTCTCCGGTGTGGTCAGCAATGCGGGCAACATTACGCTCACCGAGGTCACCATTTTGAACAATCAGGTTTCCACCAACGTGCCGGTGTTGGGGCCGATCAGTCTGGCGGTGGGTGAATCCGCGAATTTCTCTGGCTCGTACCTGGTGCCCGTTCCCGCCGCCGCTTGCGCGGCGAGCATCACCGACGTGGTGAGCGCCTCGGGGACCAGCATTTGTGGCGGCACCAATGTCACCGCCCGCACGACCAACTCGTGCCCGATCCAGCCGCTGTCGCTGCTGGTGGTGACCAAGGACTGCTTGGGCGGTCCCGTCGCGCCCGGTGGACTCCTGAGTTTCTCCGGCACGATCAGCAACGCTGGCACCGTCACGTTGACCAATGTCATCGTCGGCAGCGATCATGTGACCAACACTCTGCCGGTGCTTGGGCCGTTCACCTTGGCCCCGTATCAGACCACTAACTATAGCGGCAGCTACAATGTGTGTGCGTATTGCTGTCCGCCCTATGTGGATACGATTTCAGTCACCGGCGCGCAGATTTGCAACGGGAGCAATGTCGCCGCCACCGCGACGACGTCCTGCCCGGGCCGCACCACCCCGCGTCTTGCAGTCACGGTGGATTGTCCAGCCGAGCCAACGACGCAGGGTGGGTTGTTCTTCTATTCTGGTTCCGTCAGCAATGCTGGCGACGTGATGGTGAAAGACGTGATTGTGACCGACATCCAGGCTGGCACTACAAACCAGATCGGGATGCTTGCCCCAACCGAAACCGCGGACTTTTTCAGCTTCTACTTCGCCACGGATTGTGGGCCGGCGGTGGTCACCACTGTGACAGTATCGGGCTTCGATCTGTGCTCTGGCGCTGGCGTCAGCCAGCCGGGCAGCGCTTACTGCGCAATCAACTGTTCGCCCGACGCCGCGCCGAAACTCAGCAATCCACTGATCACCGGGGGGCAATTCAAGTGCTCCTTTGGCACTGGAGAAGGCCGAGACTACCTCGTACAATACTCCGACGCCGTGCTACCAGTGAACTGGCAAATCTTGACCAACTTCAGCGGCACGGGCGGCGTCGTGACCTTTACCGACCCGGCCACTAACCAGAAACGGTTCTACCGCGTGGTGGCCCAGTAGTTCCGCGAGCGCTTCCGGTGTAGCGCAGACTTCCAGGTCTCTGTGTCGCAGGTTTCCCAACCTGCGCGCGCGCCAACTTCCCAAGGGCCGGAGCGCCGAGTACCGCCTCGGCCCGTTTCTGGAATTGAAGGGCAACTTGCCGAGGCGGGGCTCGGCGCTCTGAGCGCGCAGGATTTTCCAGATGCTTTCTCAAATCCATTCCGCTAACCTCCGCGTATGGTCATTCGCCTGATTTTAGTTCTCTCGTTGTTCCTTGCATCGTTAAGTCCGGCCCGCGCCGATTTTTTCATCGCGCCCTCCGGCGCGGATGCCAATGCCGGCACCAAGTCGAAACCCTTCGCCACGCTCGAAGGCGCACGCGACACCATCCGCGCCGGCATCGCGCGCGGCACCGGCAAACGTAAGCCCATCACTATCTGGCTGCGCGGCGGCGATTACCTTCGCACCAAAGCGTTTGAGCTTACCGCTGCGGACTCCGGCACCGCCGCCGCCCCGATCACTTGGCGCGCATACCAAAACGAACGCGTCCGCCTGCTTGGTGGGCGGGCGCTGACCGGCTTTACTCCGGTCTCCGATGCCAGCGTCCTTGCGCGCCTCGACGAGCCGGCGCGCGGCCGCGTCGTGCAACTCAATCTCCGGGCGCTCGGCATTGCGGATTTTGGCGAAATGAAATCACGCGGCTTTGGCCGGCCCACCGTGCCGGCGCATTGCGAGTTGTTCTTCGACCACCGGCCCATGACGCTCGCTCGTTGGCCGAACGAAGGCGAGTTCGCGAAGATCGCGGGTTATCCTGCGGGACAGAAAGACGAACACGGCGGGCAACTCGGCGGGTTGACCGGCGGATTTTTCTACAGCGGCGACCGCCCTCGTCGCTGGCAGGATACGAGTGATCTCTGGGTTCACGGCTACTGGGCCTACGACTGGGCGAACTCCTACGAGCAGGTTGCTTCGCTCGATGTCGAGCAACGCCTCGTCAAGACCACGCCGCCCTACGGTCACTACGGGTTTCGCAAGGACCAGCGGGTTTATTTCCTCAACCTGCTCGAAGAGCTCGATCAACCGGGCGAGTGGTTTCTCGACCGCAAATCCGGGGTGCTGTATTTCTGGCCGCCGGCAATCAAGAACCCGCCTGCAGGCACCTACGCTCCCGTTGAGACTTTGCTCTCCCTCCTCGACCAACCGCTGCTCAAGCTCACGGAAGTTTCCCACGTCACTTTCCGTGGATTGGCCTTGGAAGCGACGCGTGGCAACGCCATCGAGATTAACGGCGGCGCGGGCAATCGCATCGCCGGTTGCCTCATCCGAAATGTGGGTGATAGCGGGGTCGTGATCGCTGGTGGCACCGGTCACGGGGTGGTGAGTTGTGACGTATGTGACGCTGGCGATGGCGGGGTGTCACTAACCGGCGGCGACCGCCAGACGCTGACGCCCGGCGGCCACTTCGTCGAGAACTGCCACTTCCAACGCCTGGGTCGCTGGTCCAAGTGCTATGTGCCGGCAGTGGCTATGACCGGCGTCGGCCTGCGGGCGTCGCACAACCTCATCCACGATCACCCGCACTGCGCGATCCTCTACTGGGGCAACGATCACGTCATGGAGTTCAACGAGATTCACCACATCGCGCTGGAGACTGGCGACGTGGGCGCGATTTACACCGGACGCGACTATACGTTTCGCGGGAACCAGGTGCGCCACAATTTCATTCATCACACCGGCGGGGTGGGCATGGGTTCAATGGGCGTCTATATGGACGATTGCGTGAGCGGTACGGAAGTTTTCGGCAACGTGTTCTACAAAGTTCACTGGGCAATGTTCATCGGCGGCGGACGCGATCATCGCGTGGAGAACAACCTCTTCGTGGAATGCGACCCGGCGGTGCGCGCGGATGGCCGGGGCTTGGATAAATCGCCGGTCTGGCACAACATGGTGGATGACACCATGCGCAAGCGACTCGCCGAAGTGCCGTTGCCACTCTATCGCCAGCGCTACCCGGAGATGAAATCGCTCGACCGCTATTACGGCCCGCCCGCAGGCCCGGCGCTCACTGGCGAAGCGTTCAAAGGCGTGCCTCCGGACGACAACGCCATCGTCCGCAACGTCTGCGCCGGCAAATGGCTCGAAGCCGGCTGGAATGCCTCGGCGGGAATCTTGCGACTCGAAAGCAACCTCACCAACGCCGCGCCCAGCCTCGTTTCGTTGCCCAACGACCAATCCCGCGCGACGGATTTCGAATTGAAGAAAGATTCCCCGGCTTGGACCCTGGGTTTCCTGCGGATTCCGGTTGAGCGGATCGGCTTGCACGAAGACGAATTGCGGCGCGGACTGAAGCGTTGGTCTGAGGCTGGGAAGCCTTGATGTTTTTCAACGGCTTGCGCTTCTCGCCGGCGAATTGCGCTACAACACTTCCGTGCTCATCGGGCCGGACGGAAAACTGATCGGTCTGTAGGCACCGAGGTAACGAGGCTCAGATCATTGGGAAATCACCGCCGCCTCACGTCCTCGCCTACAGTTTTGAAAGCAACCCGGCATTGTTCCAATTCCCCTGACCCACATTCCCCTGACAACTCCTCCCTCCCTCCCGCCGCCGCTTCCGATGCGATTCGGGCCGCCGGATCGTCGTTGCAAGGCGGGAGCGGCTTCAGCGCTCCTGACTCGCAGCAGGGGGGTGAACTCCCCTGGAAAGGGAGCGGGTCCAGCACGCCGGGGCACAGGGGACTTGGACTACAACGCGGGTCAGGAGTTCAAATTGAGTGCAACCCCTTCCGCGAACGCGATCTCGCCGCGAATGTGGCGTTGCCTATTCTGACTCGATGAACTGGAAGGCGAAGAGGTTCGCTTTGGTCAGTTGAAAGGACAGGCAAACCGGGTGGGCGGCAAGGGATGAAAGAGGCGTTTTTGCTTTCCAAACCACCCGATGCCGGATGTGATCGCCGGTGATCGGCACGCAGTCGGCGGGTGTCCGGCCCGGGATAGGTTGGCCCGCTTCGTCTAGCAGACCCACTCGAACCCTGCCGCCAGCTTGAACGGCGACATTGAGCGCGAGGGAGTCGCCTTTGAACCGAAGCGGTGGCGTTACGAAGGAGCCTTCGTCATCGCCTGCCTCCACGGAGACGTAGCCATCGAGGCGGATTTTGGTCCGGCTGAAAATGCGGTGGTTGACGGCGTTGGTAAGGAATTCGAGTTCGGCTTCCTGGTGCTTGAGCGGGGAGCCGCTATAGTAATGCCAAAGCTCGTCGCGAACCTGCGCGAATCCCTGGCCCAGGTAGAGGCTGCCACTATCAAACTGGCCGGGTTTTCCCAGGGCGATGAAGGGCGTGGTGCGATTCGGAAAACTCCAGTGGAGGCCATCGCGACTGACAGCGAGGTGAATTTCGAGCGTGTCGGTCTTGTGATCGTAGATGCTGGGGAACATCAGGTAGGTATTGGCCGCGCCGGGATATTTCACCGCGGCGGGATTGTAGAGGTCGCGAGTCGCTTCGTTTTCCAGGACGAGTTGGAGTGGTTCAAAATGGGAGAAGTCACGGCTCTGGGCGCGCCCGATTGCGCGCCCGCGGCCACCTACCCGACCGTAAAGGACATACGCGTCGCGGTCCCCATCCCAGAACGCCGAGTATTGGCTGTCGGCGAAAAGGTCGCAGACCAGGTTCGGCAGCCGCGTCCAGCGGAGGCCGTCCGGGGAACTCATGCCAGCCACGCGATAGGGCGGTGACGACTGGGCGAACATGCCTTGCGAGACGCATTTGTATCTGGCGTCTGCCGGCGCCGTGGGATCGAGGAAGACCCCCGCGCCGTGAACCCGGGAATACGCACCGGGCGGGCCGGTTTGGCGGAAGAGGATATTGTTGCTGCGGCTGCCGTGGTAGTTGAACAGGCCGAGGCTGGGCTTTACCCAGCGGAGGCCGTCCACGGACTCGGCGTAGCAGAAGGAAGTGTCATTGGTGGTGGGCCAGCCTGCCACGTCGTAACACTCGTACCAGAGGCGGAACTTGCCGTCGTGCTGCATCACGGAGAACCAGTTGAGCGACACATTCTCCCAAGGCTGGTTGGGCTCCAGCGTTCGCTCGCCGGTCTTGTGCGCCGGGTGCATCCGCAACCGGACCTGCTTGGCCTGTTTCAGGAAAAGATCGTCAATGAAAAGCTGCTTCTGGTCGGACACAACGAGGGCATCGGCGCCGGCATGGAGGTTCTCATTTGCAAAGACGGCTGCCAACACTAACCACCACGCCACGGCAAATACTTTTGTCGAAGGACTGAAGCTGCGTTGTTTCATGCGAAACAGTGGCGGCGTTGCTGGTAACCGTGGGGCTGGCTGCTACCGCTTGGGCAACCAACTCTTTACCGGCCCACCTTGTTTGATCCAGGCTTCATCGAGCACGGCGTGATTCACCACGGTGCGCGCGTGCGAGGTAAAGATCAGGTGAAGCTTTCCGTCACGCGTTTGCACGGCCATCGGGTAGCCATAGTCGTAAGGCCCATCGGCGACATTGCGGCGCGCGGGCCAGGTTTGGTCGCAATCCGGTGAGAGCGCGACGGTCAGCGGCGTGCGGTCGTTCATGCTGTCGTTGAACACCAGCAGCAGATTGCCGCTGCGTAGTTTGATGAAGTCTCCCGCGGCGTTCGGATTCGGGAACTTTGAGTTGGCGCCTTCGCTCCAAGTCCAGCCGCCATCGCGCGACTCGGCGCGGACGAGCCAGCCGTTGGTCGTCGGATCGTAACCGCCGCCGCGGCGACAGTAGGCGACGAGAAAGTTTTCGCGCACCTCAACCGCCACCGGTTGGATGTTGCCCGTTGCCGAACGGATGCGGCCGGTTTGCTTCCACTCCTTCTTCTTCGTGTCGTAGTGAAGAAAGAGCCCGCTGCTGTCGGGGCCCGTGAACTCGGGGTTGTTGCCGCCCTCAAAATACAGCGGGAGCAGGTAGTCGCCGTTGTGGAGCAGGATGGGTTTGTTGCAGACCATCATGCCTTCCTCGCTTACGAGCGGAAAAGCGTCCGACCACGTCTCGGCGTTGTCGGGCGAGACCTTGGCTTGGACGCGCGAGGTGGACCACGTCTCGCCATAGCGCACCACATAGAAGAGCCACAGCAATCCGTCCGGCGCTTGCCAGAGGATGCCGTTGCCGAGCGAGCGGAAGGGATCGTGCGCGATGCGCGCCGGCGGCGTCCACTTGCGGCTGCCCTTCTTCAAACGCGAGCCGAACACGCCGGTCGCGGTGGCGTATTCGCCCTCGCCGCCGTAATAGACCACGTAGAGATCGCCGTTCCGCAGTTCCTCGATGCGCGCTGGGTGCTTGTAGGGGCCGGTTTTGACCTCCGGTCCAAAGAGCCGCTCGATGCGCAATTCGCTGGCGCAGAGCAGGGGAGTTGTAGCAAAAATCACAAGCCGCAAAACGAGCTTGAGGAGGGGAAGGCGGAAGCGAGGGATCAGATGGGCAAGGGGCCGGCGGCAAATCATGCGGGCAAGGAAACACGCCAACTGGCGGGCGGTCAAGACAATGGTAGGCGGGAGGTGCGATTGGAAATGGTGGCCAATGTGGCGGGTGGTAGCCTTGCCTGCCGTGGAGCCGGGCTTCCCAGCCCGGCGGAAAAGCTCACTTGCGCATTGGGGGGGGGCAGTCGCCTTTTTCCTGGCGGCTGGAAGCGCGCCTTTTACGTCAGGCAAGGATGCCTGACGCTATGCCGGTTGACCACCACTTCCAAGCGCACCGCAGCAGGGGAAACGCATTTCCGTCCGGCGAGCACGCAGGACTGGCACGACGTTGGTCCAGCGGCGTTCCGGCTAAAAATCAAACTGGTCAATGTTGGCTTTGTTGAACATGAAGGGCTTGCCGAGCAGGATACTGTCGCCCTGGATTTCGTATTCCTTCGCGCCAACCTTGAACGACCTATCGCCAGTTTTGAGCTGGCCTTTTGCAGCGGCGGTGGCGGCTTGAACCGCCAGCGCGCCGAGTTCCTCGGTGTTCCAAAGCATCACCGTGTCCGTCACGCCCTCGTGGACGTAGCGCTTGTTTTCATTGGGGAGACCCAGGCCAATGACTTTGACCTTTCCGGTCTTGCCCGCCTGCTTCACGGCTTCGGCTGCCCCAGGCACGGCGGGCGAGCAGATAGCCATGATGAGTTTGAGGTTGGGGTTGGCGCTCATCAGCGCGGTGGCTTCGCTCTGGGCCTTGTCCTTGAGATCGTCGCAGGGGCGGAGCGCGACCATTTTCATGTTCGGAAATTTCGAGGATCGCCGCGCTTCGATGTGCTTCTGCCATTCGATCATGTTGGCCGCGGTGAGGCTCGCGGTGATGATGGCGAACTCGCCCTCGCTCGCGCACAGCCGCGCCGCCTCGTCCATCAACCCCTGACCGATGCCTTCCGGCGTGGCCTGATTCACGAAAAACTCCCGCGCATCCGGCAGCGCGTCGGCGTCGTAGGTGATGACTTTGATGCCCTTGGCCTTGGCTTTGCGCAAGGCGGTGGAAATGCCTTCCTTGTTTTCACACGCGGCGGCGATGGCGTCCACGCCGAGTGTGATCCAGTTCTCCACGATCTCGTTCTGCTTCGCGGGATCGGGATCAGTCGGGCCGTCGAACAACAACTCCACGCCGAGGTCCTTGGCGGCTTTTTCCGCGCCTTTCTTGCACGAAATGAAATACGCGTTGCCCTTGCTCTTGGGCATGAGCGCGATCGTGAGTTTCTTTTCGCCGCCACCGCCGGTTGAGCCGCCCCCGGTGGCTTCGGATGATTTGCCGCAACCGGTCACTAACGCGAGGCCGGCAACCGTGAGAAGAACCAGGAATTTTTTCATGCTGTGTTGGATTGCTGTTTTTCCGCCCGGGAAATCTGCCGATGCGCGCGCAGCGAGGCGAGCATTTTCGGAACGACCGAACTCGAAAGCGCGAGAATCAGCAGCACGCCCGTCAGCATTCCGGCCATCTCGCGGGGTTGACGCGCGTGAACCAGGCCGTTGCTCAGGACGGCAATTGCCGCCACGCCCAGCAGCGTGCCATGCACCGAACCTACGCCGCCAAAGATGCTCGTGCCTCCAAGCACGACGGCAGTGATCGCGAAAAGTTCGTAGCCCGTGCCAGCGTCGGCCTTTGCCTGACCCAACCGCGCCGTGTAAATGATCGCCGCCAGCGCCGCGACGACGCCCGCGAGCACGTAGGCGAAAGCGAGCCGCCGCTCGACTGGAATCCCCGCGTAACGCGCCCCCTCCGGCGCGAAGCCAATGGCGCGGAAAGAACGCCCGAACGTCGTTCGATGCACGAGCAGCCACACCGCCAAGGCCACCAGAACGAAGATGGGGGCTTGCGCTGGAACGCCGAGCCAGCGCTCTTGTCCGAGGAACAGAAACGAGGCTGGGAAATTCGTAAAGGTATCCACGCCGCGCGTGATCGCCTCGGCCAGGCCGCGGAACAGGGAAAACGTGCCGAGCGTGACGATGAGCGGCGGCAACCGCAGCCAAGTGATCAATGTGGCGTTGAGTCCCCCCGCCAGTGCGCCGATGGCGAGCGTGCAGACGGCTGCGACTGGAATGGGGAGGCCGGCGTCGCGCCACAATTTGCCGAATAGAATCGCGCATAGCCCCAGCAGCGAGCCGACCGAGAGGTCAATTCCACCGGTGAGAATGATGGGCGTCATCACCAGCGCCAGCAGCCCGATTTCCACCGAGTGGCGGACGATGTCGAACGAGTTGTCGAGCGAACCAAACCGCGGGCCGACAGAATTGAAATAGAACCACTCTGCAGCCAGCACGAGCAACAGGATCGTCTCGTGGCGAAGCAGAATGGACTTCAGAGATGTTTTACCGGAGTAAGCCATAGTTTTGTTCATCTACCCCGTGCCCCATCCGGGATGACAGAATGATTGATGGCAGAATGATGAAAAGCTCCTTTCCCAATAATTCTGTTATCAATCATTCTGTCAAACTCAGTGACGGTGATCTGTACTTCGCGCTCCGCGATGCCGTAACCGGACTCAACCCAACGCGCCGCAATCTCGTTCTTGTAAAGTGACTCGTCGAGAAACCGACCGAATTCGTTGTGAACGTCAAAAATGATCCGCAGCAGCTTCGCGCTCAACGTGTGAAACTCCGGTTGGCTGAACACTAGGATTTCAGTTGACACTACCATCGGCATAGGGACTTGACAGAATACCTGACAGAAAAATTGATGACAGAATGATAGGAAGTGGCTTCTTCATTATTCTGTCATCAATCATTCTGCCAACGGTCCGGTGGTTTTCATCGTTCTGCCTTCCGGCTCCGCAGACCGTCTGCCACGACGGCCAGCAGGATGATCGCACCTTGGATGGCTTTCTCCCAAAACGCTTCGACATGCAGATGCGTTAGCGCCGGGTTGATGCACGCAAGCAACAGCAGGCCCGCGAAGACTCCCCACAGATT
>CAIKLQ010000488.1 GCA_903828255.1 uncultured Verrucomicrobiota bacterium | reverse complement strand
TACGTGGGACGCGAAGCGAAAGTCGCGGGCCGGCCCGACTCCACCGAAGCGCGCGTGGTGGTCTCCGGCGGACGCGCCATCAAGAACGCCGAGGATTTCGAGCGCTTGATCGGCGGCTTGGCGGATGTGCTGAAGGGCGCCGTCGGCTCGTCGCGGGCGCTGGTGGATTCCGGGATCACGCCGAACTCGCTGCAAGTCGGGCAAACCGGCAAGGTGGTCGCCCCGGACCTCTACATCGCCGTCGGCATCTCCGGCGCGATTCAACACATGGCCGGCATGAAAGACACCAAGGTCATCGTCGCGATCAACAAGGACGCCGAAGCGCCGATCTTCGAAGTGGCGGATTACGGACTGGTGGGCGACGTGTATCACGTCGTGCCGGAACTCATTGCGAAGTTGGGTAGGTAGCTGTTAGCCCACTTGAACGCCATGCACTTTCCAAACGTCATCAGAGTTTTCGTAGCAGCCGCCATCGTCTTAGCTGTCGTCCAGGCGTTCGCTACTGAGCAGGGTCGCGACGAGATCACATTTGCTGGTCAGCAGGACTCGATACTTGAGTGCCCTCTCAACGATTTCTTGGGACGCTTGCCGAAGAGTCCGCGCTTTGACATTCCAAACACAGCTAATTACAAAGGCTACACCGCCAGTTGGGAGGTCAAGGATTCGCGACTTTACATGGCGACATTCCGCGCAACCACAAACCAGCAGCCGTATTCCCTTTCGTTGCTCTTCCCGGAACGCAAGCTTCCGATTCACGCCGATTGGTATTCCGGCACGCTTCACATCGTCAGCGGCAAAGAGACATTGGCGCAGGGGCGTTACACTTACGAGCGGGTCACGAGGCTTCAAGTGACGAACGGCGTAGTGATTGCCACGAACCGCATGACCAACGTTCGAGAGGACAAGTTGAAGAGATGAGCAACGAGTGGGCTAACCAGGGCGCTGCATCTAACCCGGCCATCGCGCTCGGGTTGCAACCGACGTGTCCCGTGCGCCGGGCCGCTGAGGTGGGTCGTTAGGCGGCACCGACCGCGCATATTATGCATATCTCGAAACTCACTTGCCCCCACTGTCAGTCGCCGTATCCGCTCTGGCGTGTCCTCATCAGGTGTCGCTCCCACGTTTGCCCACGCTGCAAGAGCAAGTTGGCGTTCACCATCGAGTCAGCCCAGCGACTCGGCGCTACGGGCGGCCTCATTGGTGCCGTGATTCTTGTGCCCATCATCCTCATTTGCGGCCCCAACATCATTCATTCTTGGGTTTTCTGGCTCTTTCTCGTCGTCTTCAGCTACGTTGCCGGGGGAGTGATTCGGGCGTTCGTATGTCGGTTCGCGCCTTACGAGCAGGTTCGAGCAAGTGCCAAGCGATGGGAGTTGTTCGCCAATGTTTCTCCACGCCACCGGCAATTCCTTCTTTTGGGGTTCTCCGTCCTTCTTGCCTACATGATTCTCGCGCTGTTTGCGCGCTACTGGCCCATTTTGATTTGGTTGGTGGCGGGAATGTCTCCGGTTGTCATGGTCGCAGGCATCCTCAGTTCAATCGCAGGTTGGCACTGGCTTTTCGGAGAGCGAGGCATTCTACGGAGAGGGAGTTCGGATGATGCCGACTAAATGCGCTGCTGCTAACCCGGCCATCGCGCTCCGGTTGCAATCCAGGCGTCCCGTGCGCCGGGTCGTTGGCGGATGAGCGCGTATGAAAACTTCATCCCGTAAAAAGTTAGGGGCGGCAGTGCTCATCATCTCGCCGCTGGTCGCGGTGGCGCTTTACTTCTCCGGCACACCATTGCTGTCATTGCAGGAGTCGCATACTAGTTCCGTTCCCGGTGGTGCTGTTATGACGGTCGCATCTTACAAGATGCATTGGCCGTTGGGCGCGGTCTGCCTCCTTGCGCTGCTCGGCCTCATAGTTTTCTTTTGGCCAGCGCGAAAGCCGCCGAGATTGCAGTCATGATTTCACCGCCTAACAGAGCGCATCGAACCCGGCATGGCGTCGCGGTCTGCAATCCACGCGTCCCGTGGGGCGGGTCGCTGAGCTTGGTCTAGGGATCATCACGCGTGCAGCCCTATTTCCTCAACGTGGATTTGGAGATTGAATCAGCATCGAAGCTCGACTCGCTTGCCGCAGAGTTGGGCAAGCGCGTGGTTGTGCTGCATTCCGGCCCGGCGTCGAAACCGCGACGGCATCTTCTTGTGCTTGAGAGTTCACGTCAGCACAGAAGCCCCGACGCCACGATTCACGCGCTTTGTTCAGCAGTCGAGAGGTTGTCCCCGGCCTCACGCCGGGTTTGGAACGCTGCGCGGAGAGAGTTTGACGTTGGCTACGAGTTGCGACCATCCGAGCGTTCGTCTCGTTTTACGCTTCGTTCAGATACGCTGGAGCGTGTGGCGGAGCTTGGCGCGAGCATGGCTGTGAGTTACTATCGAGGCGACACCAATGATGCCTAATCATAAAGTTAGGCCGCTCCGCACGCTATGACATCTTCAGACGAAAAAGAACTGCATCGCCTCGCTGCGATGCTTGAGACGATTGATGGCAGTCTGGAGCGCAGTTCGCCACTGCGCGAGGCGCTTCAGAAAGCGGGCATCGCGCTGAGTGTTGGCTTCATTCGCGGGCTGCGGTCAGATATTGATCGGCAGTTCGAGCAGCTTGGCGTGCCGCTCACAGATTCGGAGCGCGCGCGGTCGCGCAGTATGGGTATTGATCCGTGAACGGGTCAGTCCGGAGTAATGACACAAAATCGCCGGGCGGAAAATGCCGTGCCCCGGCTGCGTTTCGCCGTTTTCTCAGCGGCATGATTCCGCCCCAGAACAAAATGCAAAGCCCCTTGACTCGCCAGCGCCGCGTCGGGCAGCCTCCAAGCCAATGAAGCGGGTTCCTCATAGCCGCATCGCCACGGTTCACGATCAAGCAGGAGCCAACTGCCCCTTGCTCGCCGCCGGCAAACCCGGACTGCGGCCCGTGACAACCATGCACCGCCAAACCAGGCCAAACCGGTTCGCGCTAGGCCAAACCCACGTTTGGCCGACGACCTGTTAGGCCACGACGCGCCAGTTTATGACTTACATTCTGATTGCCATACTTTCGCCTCTTGCGTGGCTCGTCTTGCAGGCTTTTGTTTGGTCGAGATGGCGGGGTGCTTGGCGCATCGTTGCTTCTCTTCCAGTTCTCGTCGGAGTCGGAGGATGCCTTTACTATTCGGTTCTCCGGGATAGCAATCTCGGCCCATTGTGGTTTGTTATTGTCGCACCGTTCAGCGTTGGGTTTTTGCTTTTGCTATGGGGAGTTCATTCTATTGCGATGAGGAGTTCTCAATGACGTGGTCTAACCATGCGCTGCGGGCGGCGGCGGGCCATCGCGGTTGCAACCGGCGCCTCTCGTGGCCGCCGTCGCTGAGCTTGGGTCTTTCGGCCAAGCCCGTCAGGAATACACTCGGCATGATCTCGAATCTTCTCATTAACCCTCCGCTTCAGCGGGGTGTTGGCAGCGTGGAGGATGGCCAAACCGTGATAACGGTTTGGCCCCGGCGCGGAAAACCGTTGAAACGGTTTTCCTCCTCTACACCGCTGATCACCCCGCTGAAGCGGGGTGTTAATGAGATTTGCTCGGATCGGAACGCTGGGTTCCCAGAATCGCCAGCCTGAGTATGACTCCCACCCGCGAAACTTTCGGCAACATCCCCAATTCGTCGCAGATCATTTTCTACGGCCTGACGGTGGTGACGATGGCGGCTTTCGCCTACGGGATTTGGCGGCGGTTCAAATTGTGGCGGCAGGGCACGCCCATCGGCGTCCGGGAACTGATCGTTGGCAATGCGAAACAGATCTGGGCCCGGGTGAATCCCGGCCTGCGCCGGCTGTTGACCGAGGGCTTCGGCCAGAAACGCGTGCGGGGCCGCGGCCTGGCGAGTTGGGCGCATATCGCGTTGTTCGCCGGATTCATGATGCTCTTTCTCGGCACGACGCTGCTGGAGTTGGATCACATCGTGGGCTGGATTTCCAGTTCGCTCAAATTCCACCACGGCACTTACTACGTCATTTACGAGTTCACGCTGGATGTGTTCGGACTCCTGTTTCTGATCGGTTGCAGCTTTTTCCTGTGGCGGCGGACGCGGCGGCCCGCCAGCGTCGGGCATCGCGCGACGGATTGGTATGTGCTCGGTTCGTTCCTC
>CAIKLQ010000487.1 GCA_903828255.1 uncultured Verrucomicrobiota bacterium | reverse complement strand
TGGTGCACCCAGCAGGAGTTGAACCTACAACCTTCTGATCCGTAGTCAGACGCTCTATCCAATTGAGCTATGGGTGCGCCCATAGGCGAGCGGAAACTAGGGGCCGCAGGAGGCGAGCGCAAGTCAATTCAATGTCGGGGAGGCATGCCCGCATGGATATTTCATTGGCCCCGCGCGGAGTGGGGCGAGGCCGAGGCGACCGACCGAACGTGGACGGCGGCGTTGACAGCGTACCGGAGTGCGGCGTCATCGTCGGTCGCGGGGCCCGTTTTCCAGGGCGCGGCGCGAGCGCGGCGGGGCACGCGTAAGGCCAAGATCCCGGTCCCGGTCGGCAACCCAGCGCAAGTGCGGGCCGCCGCGCGCGCCTGCGGCCAGCGCGCCAAAACCGACCGGATCGATGCCGCGATGCTCACCGACTATGGCCGGCGCTACCAGCCTAAACCCACCCCGCAGGCTTCCCGAGTCCAACCGCAGTTGGTGGCTTTGACCCAGTGGCTCAAGCAGTTGGTCCAGTCACAGACGTTGACCAAAAGCCAAGCCGAACATCATCAAGACCGGTTTGTGAAAAAACAACACCAGGCGCTCCTGGACTACTATCAAACCAGGGTGTTTGGTTGGCAGTTAAGAAAGCCCTACAGGCAGAGGGAAAAAGAAATTGCTAAACAACCGTCCCTGAAAAGCTTCCTGTTCCTTTTTGACCTGCTCACCGGCCATGAACCTGAGAGACTCCGCGCCGTGCGACGTTGGAAGCAGTGTGGCCGTTGTCGTCCTTTGGTGCCTGGTGCCCGGTGGAAAGACTGGTTCCGGTGGTGGACTTCTGCGCATTTTGGTGAGGCCCAAGTGGGTTTTCCCGTTGGGAAGATTTGTCTTCTCCAGAACACCATCGGGCTTTCGGCGTCCAGCTTGTTGAAACCAAACCTATGACTCCCACCCTTCCCGTTCTGGACTCGCTGGCGGCCTTCGTCGATGTCGGCAGTGAACAAATGTACGTCTCCATCGCCGGTGGCCCGCCCGAGGTCTTCGGCACTGTCACCACGGAATTGCACCGCTTGCGCGACTGGCTCAAGGAGCGCGGCGTCAAAGCCATCGCGCTGGAGGCGACCGGGGTTTATTGGCTGCCGCTCTACGGGGTGTTGGAGGCCGCCGGGTTGGAAGTCCTGATGGTCAACGGCAAATACACGCGCAACTTGCCCGGTCGCAAAACGGACATGAAGGACTGTCAGTGGGGTGCCACGCTCCACGCCCACGGGTTGTTGCGGGCGGGCTTCGTGCCGCCGGCGGAGATCCGCCGCCTGCAGGACTATCTGCGGCTGCGGGCCGATCACATTGTCAGTGCCAGCGCCAACGTCCAGCATCAGCAGAAGGCATTGGAGCGCATGAATGTGAAGTTGCACGACGTGATCAGCAGCCTGGTCGGGGCCAGCGGGCGCAAAGTGATCGACGCCATCCTGAAGGGCGAGCGCGAGCCGGCCGCGTTGCTGGCGTTGTGCGATGTACAGATTCAGCAGAAGAAGGCCGATCGGGTGAAGGAGGCGCTGCGGGGCACCTGGGCGGAGGAACATCTCTTCGCTTTGCGGCAGGCGGTGGAGAACTGGCAGCACTATCAGAAACAAATCGCGGCGTGCGATCAGGAGATTGAAAAGGTGTTGCGTGCGATCAGCGGCCCGAACCAACCCGCTATTCCGGCCGTCGCCACTTCGGGCGTCCCCGCCCCGGTGGCCAAGCGACCGGGCGTCAACGCGCCGCAGATCGAGGGCCTGCACGGATTGCTGGTCAAGCTCTGTGGCGGCAAAGACCTGACGGTGCTGCCGGCGCACACCGACTACAGCCTGTTGCAGTTGCTCGGCGAGGTGGGCACGGACCTGAGTCTGTGGCCGACTGAGAAGCACTTCACGGCGTGGTTGGGGGTGGCCCCGGGCAGTCACCAGAGTGGCAAGCGCAAAGGCTCGGTGGGGC
>CAIKLQ010000486.1 GCA_903828255.1 uncultured Verrucomicrobiota bacterium | reverse complement strand
TCCCGCAAATAATCCAGCACCGCCACTTCCAACGTCACGCCGGTAGACCGGGTGATGCGCCGTTTGGGAATAACCATGTTTCTGCTCCTCCTTGTGAAACCGATGACTCCGTCGTAGCACACCACAACCGGGTATGGCAAGGGAGCTTCGGGTCCGTTCACCGGCGCGCGGGGCCCGCAGCGCAAACCCTGGCAGAATCCGGGGCCAGGGTGAGGTAACTTCCCCGAGTCAGAAGCGTGCCATCGTGCTGGCGGAGCGGTCCGCCCGCGGGCTCACGGTGGTGGCAGCCGCGCGGCAAGCTCGTTGATCTTGTCTCCCAAGTGCAGCACGGTGTACTGTAGCCCGGCAATCTTCTGAATGGCCCAGGCTTCAAATATCTTCCGGAGATCGTGGTCGCCCGGATACGCGGCTTGGAACTCCCGCACATGCGCGAAAAACGCCAGCATCAATTCATTCGTCTTGGCCTCGATCTCGCGCAGCGCGGAGTCAGGATTGCGTTTACTCTTGGTTTTTCTCTTGGGCGGTTTCATAAGCGTGTCACGTCGTTGCTCGCGGTGGGTTCAATTTAGCCTTTCACCATCTCGCGCAGCTTGCGGTCTTAGGACTGGGTCGCAAGCCCAAATCTTCAGGCCTCATGGCGGGTTGGCGAGGTTGTCAAGGTTGACAGTTTAAAAGGTCCGAGCCAGACTGCCATCGTTATGCCAACGACCCTTGAGAAAGCCAGCGCCAAAATCAAACTGCCGTCCCACGAACAAGCCATGGTGGATGAATTCACCGGGATGATCCGCAAACATCGGGATGAGAATCCCACCACCGTGGCGCGCTTGCTGAACGTGGCTTTCGACCTTTCCCTCGGGCCGCGCGATACCCGCGCGAACCAGTTGGCGCGGGCGACCGTGCGAGGACTCGAAGTCCGGCAACAATTGGCGGAAGCCGAAGGCGGCAGTCTGTCCTCGGAGGAGACGGCCCGGTTGCTCCGGATTTCCAAGACTGCGGTGTTGAAACGCCTCGACGCCGGGCGGTTGCTCGCGTGGCGCGAAGAGCGACTGCAAGCGGCCCGGTTTCCGCATTGGCAATTCGATGCCCACGGCCACGTGCTCCCTGGCTTGGAAGAAGTGCTCGCCATTCTCAACCAGGATGAACGCCTCGATGCCTGGGCCAAGGTTTTGTTCTTTTTGCAAGAGAAGACCAGCCTGGCGGATCGGCGTCCCTTGGACTTGCTGCGCGAAGGCCGATTGCAGGAAGTTTGCCTGACCGCCCATGCGTATGCCGAGTGATGCGAAACCGACGCGCGCCCAATTGCGGCCCGGTGCGGATTCCGGTCAGCGGCTGATTCCGGTCACACGCCAACCGCAGCGCAGTTGGTTCCGGGTGCATAAATCCGGCTCGCCAGCGATGGGGTTCGGAAAATTCCCGCACCACCGGTTCTCGCATCCCGACTGCCCATTCCCCCTGCTCTACTTGGGGGCCACCATCCAAACATGCCTCTGGGAATACTTCGGAGATGACGTGTTTCAGGGGAAGCGCGCGATTCCCGCCGGGAAATGGCGCGGCTGCGAACTCAGTCAAATCCTCGTGCCGGAACTGCAGGTGTGCGCGGCCAACCTGGAGCGGACCCGGGACGCCATGAGTATGGACAAGGCCAGCCTCCTGGCGGCAGACCTGACGGTGCCGCAGGCTTGGGGGCTGGCGGTGCAAAAGCACCCGGCCAATTTTGAGGCGCTCAAGTATTCGAGCCGTTTCCTGGACCAACCCTGCCTGGCCCTGTTTGACCGCGGCGCACTGCAAACCAAACTTCGGGTGAAGTCGCTGGGGACTTTGTCCAGCCTTGATGCGGCGGTGGACTGGCTTGATGAGCGTAAAGCGGCGCTGGTTTGAAGGGCTTTATTGTCGCAATAAAGCATTGGCCAAGAGTGTATTAGCTTAATGGTCGCTATAGAAGTAGCCACACTCGCGAAGCGATGAATAATCCTTCGCCCGCTCCACGGTCGCGCGGCCGAGGATGACATGATCGAGCACCTCGATCTTGAGAATCTGGCCGGCGCGAATCAAATCCCGGGTCACCTTGATGTCGGCCTCGCTCGGCGTCGGGTCCCCGCTGGGATGATTGTGTTATGTGTAGCTAAGGTTTATGTGTAGTGACGGATTGGTTGCAAGGAGGTTGATTTGTTTCTTTGCGCAGCGGAGGGCCTACTTTACTTGCGCGGACGAGGCTGGTAATATCCTTAATAGAGGT
>CAIKLQ010000485.1 GCA_903828255.1 uncultured Verrucomicrobiota bacterium | reverse complement strand
TGCGCGCCGTCTCCTCGGCCCGGCGCTCGGTTTCGAGTTGATCGAAAAGTTGGCGGTCGTCGAGCACGACCAACACGTCGCCGGCTTTGACGGCGTCGCCGACCTCCAGCTTTCGCTCGACGACCATGGCGTCAACCGCGGCGAAAAGCGTCTGCGGGTCCCAGGCTTCGATCTTGGTGTTGCGCGCCTTCGAGACGACCTGGCCGGCTTCGGCACGAACCAGTTGATCCTGGCGGATCGCCCAGAACGAGGCCGGCAGCAGCACGCCGCCGATCATCAGCAGCATGGCGAAGCAGCGGGCCAACAGCTTGCCGCCGATGTATTCCCCGCGAGTCAACCCCCGGCTGAGGATGGCGTCGTTCAAGCAATCCTGTTCGCGAGCGAACGATCCTCCCGCGACGAAGATCACGCCGTGCATCCAGATGAGGAGGTAGATCACGTAAACCGCTTCGAGCATCTGGCCGGCCGTCTTCTGCTCGGCTTGCATTCCTTTCAGGGCCAGCACGGTCAACAACGCGCTCGCCAGCAGGAATCCGCGGCTTAACCAGGAACGCGCGATCCCGCCCAAGTCCGACACCGCCAGCAGGCGGACGGAAGCCCAACGGCCCGGCGCCCGCCGCCCGCCCGGTGGGGGCGCGGCAGCAGCACCGCCGTCCGTCGCCTCGACGCGACCACCCGCCGACTCAGGCTCAGGTGGCCGCGCGGCGGAATCCGCGGAATTCGTCATCGGTGATGAGTTTGAGATAGGCATCTTCCAATTGCCGGCCAGTCGAGTTGATGCCCTCGATGGTCGTCCCATTTTCGCGCGCCATCTGGAGCAGCAGTTCCAGCACGGCCCCGGCTGGCTCGGTAACGCCCAGTTCCAGGCGAATCTTCCCATGTTCGTGCGAGAGGTCGGTTCGCTTCAGTCGCTCCTGCACGGCCGCGCGAAACTGGGCGACCGCGCCGGTCACCCGGAGTTCGAGCTGGCACTTCGGCAGGCGCGCCTCCAGCTCGGTCCGCGAGCCGTTGAACAGCAACTGGCCCTGGTTCAGAATGACCAACCGATCGCAGACGCGGTCAATGTCGCCCAAGATGTGCGAGCTGAGCACGATGGTCTTGCGCCCGCGAAGCTGTTCAAGCAACTCCAGCGTCTGGCTGCGGCTGATGGGGTCCAAGCCTGCGGTTGGCTCATCCCAAACCAGCAATTCCGGATCGTTCATGAGAGACGCGGCGATGCCCAGCCGCGTCACCATGCCGGTGGAATAGGTGCCGATCTTTCGTCCGGCATCGTCCATGAGACCCACGGCACGGAGCAGCCGGCCCATGCGAGCCTTGCCGTCGCGGTGGTCCAAGCCGAAGCAACCGGCGACAAACTCCAGGTAAGCGATGGCGGAGAGGTCCCGCGGGAAGGCCGGATTATCCGGGAGAAAACCAATGCGCTGCCGGAGCCGTTTCGCGGCGGGTCGCATTCGTTCGCCGAACACTGAGATGTCCCCGGCGCTCGGAGAAATGAGGCCCAGTGTCAGGCGCAGCAATGTGGACTTGCCCGATCCGTTCGCGCCCAGCAATCCCACGGTAGATCCAAGCGGGAGTGCCAAGGAAATGTCCGCGAGGGCAATCTGGCGACCTTGGTACACCTTGGTGACCCGGTCGAACTGGATGGCGTTTCCGGTCACAGGTGACGATGGCCCTTCGCAAAAGTCACAGCCACCTCCCTGCCTGCCCCCGCGCCGGCTCATGCGCAGTGAGAGATTTGCATTTCCACGCGCCGCGTTTTGGGGAGAGTTGCTTTTGCGCCGTGATCATCTCAGGCCCAGTATCGGTCTCCGAACCCGCATCGCAAGGGTTTTTTAGTGTCTGGCCGGAAACGGCCGGAACCGAATCCTCCTCGTTCTCGTCCTCGTCCTCGTCCCCGAATTTCCATTGGTTTCGAGGACGAGGACGAGGACGAGGACGAGGACGAAACGGAAAAACAGATGTGATGAAGTGCCAATGCTTGCGCCCCCAGCAGCCCGGTCACGAGGGGAACTGCCGGTCGAACTCCTGGTGACTGCCAATCCAGACCCAAACCCACTCATCCGCCCCGCGTCGCGCGACGGCCCGATACTCGCGGGTCACGCGCACCGACCAAGCCCGCTCATCGCATCCGGAGCCGCTCCAGATGCAGGCTCGGATGCGCAGGATTGTCGCAAAACCGCGCATAGGCCCGGCGAGCCGCGCCTTTGACCTCCGCAGGGAGCTGCCGGTAAAGCACCCAGAACCGCGGTGTGCCCGGTGATCTCACGCGTGCCGCTCGAAGTCGGCGTCTTCCATGACCGGGAATGTGGTTGGATCACGATCCACCTGTGCGTCCACTTCGTCCAACAGCGCCGTCAGCGTCGGGCGCGGGCGCGGGTCGTTGATGATCCGCGTCCAAGCCGCGTCCCCGTCGAGTTCGGGCAAAAGGTCCGGCAAATCCGTCACCAGCCGCTGGCGCTCCTCAGGCGACAAGCCGCGAATGGCTGCTTCGATTTCCTGGACTGTGCTCATGGCCCAAAAGCATACGCCGACGATGGCGGCGCGCAAACGGTTTCTGTCACGGTATGTTTCGCAGGTGACGACACTCTGAACTCCGGGGCTGCACAGGCGGAAAAAAGATTCGCGTTGGTTGGCGTGAGCGGGGTGAAGACTTCGCCTTGCTTGGTGAAAATCGGGCCGGGCCACGGTTGCCAACTCGTAGGCGAGGCGAGGTTGGTGGCGGAAAGCTACTGCCAACCAACGGCGCAAGGCTGTGCCAGCCGTAAAGAGGTCCCGGCTATGGGCCAATATGTGACAATCTGTGGGACTGACCCCTTTCCTTTCTGAGCCAAAGCGAGCCGGGCACGATGAGTTCTTCCTGGCCGTCGTGCTGCCAGACGAAGGGCGTGGCAAAACCGCGCCGGAACTCAGGCCGCGCCACGCGCCAGACCGTCTTGCCCGTGCGCTTGTCCAGCGCGAGCAGTTCCGAGCCGAGATCCTGATCGCGTGTCAGAATCAGCAAATTTCCGGCGAGGATGGGTGACGTGCCGGTGCCGAAGTCCACTACGGGCGGCGGCAACGGCAGCCGCCATTGTTCGTGCCCCTCGAAGTCGTAGGCCAGCAGACCGAACGAGCCGAAATAGACATAGACCCGCTCACCATCCGCGACCGGTGTCGGCGCCGCTGGCGTGCTGGTACGATTGACCGGCTCGATTTTGTCCGGCGTGATGGACTGCGCCCAAAGCGTTTTGCCATCGCGGCGATTCAGGCAAAGCGTCTGCAATCGCGGTTTGTCGAAGGCGGTCAGGAAAAGCCGGTCGCCCCAGATCACCGGCGAAGAATTTCCCGCCGGCAACGCGACTTTCCACAGGACATTCGACGCCGGCCCAAAGTGAATCGGTGGTTCGCCGTCGTTCGCGACCGCGCTCGCGCCCGGCCCGCGAAACTGCGGCCAGTGGGCCGCGCCGAATGCCGACCACGCGAGCGTGGTCGCGCAGCACAGAGACAAGCATTTCTTCATGGTTGCGGTACCAGGGCTTGGGTTCCGCTCCCCACCCGCCAGTGCTTGAGTGCAAAATCAACAATCAGTTTTTTCCTCTCGGAAATCTCCACCTCACTCCAACCTCGCTCCTTAATGGTCTTCACGACCACCTGCTGCGACAGGTATGGCGTCTTATATTCAAGAGAATTTGCTTTCTCTTGTGGCAGCTTGTTTTTCAGGCTGGAATTCATGCCTTTCGTCATCAGCACTAGGTTGCCCAGATTGTGGAGATAATCCCTCTTGAATTCCTCCAAATGGACCCGCGTTTCCGGGTTTTGAGGCATAATATGCTCAATCGAGCCGTCCAAGTTCTGTCCCTCCGTCTCGTTGAGGTATTCCTGTAGTGAGAGATGATGCCAGCCGCGCTCACCAGCCCGCAGATCGTTCTCATACTTCCATAGTAGGTAACGGGTCGGATGGTCGTAATGGTAGGAGCCTTCGAGAAAGCGCCGGAACTCGCCGTTGAAGTCCCACCAGTCTTGGAATCCATTCTGAGACACACGATTTAGTTCTTCTTCAAGCGCCTCCAGACTAGCCGACCGATAGCCGTTGGCGATATTCGGCAGCCGGTTGGTTGACTTGCCTTTCATAAACTGAAGTTTGAAGAGCGTGATTTCCATCAACCGCAGCACCTCCACCAGCCGTGGGAGTTCATGCGCGTGGAAATGTAACAGCTTCAGCAGCAGCGGCCACGAAGCATGCGCGTTTAGGTGCAGCACATCACCAAACAATCGCTCATGCTGGGTGCTTCCGTCCTTCAGGTCTTCAACCGTCGCCACATTTTGAAAAGATTGGACAAGGTTGGCACAGAAGGCGCGAATCCACTCCACCCTTTCCAGCCCGCCGCTCTTCGATTTCAGTTCCTTTTTCAGCACGTTCACCGGGTTTGCTTCCCCCCAAGGCAAAAAGGCGATCAGATGGTGCATGAGCACCTGATCTTCTTTGAGCAACTTGATCCCCTCAGTCAACCGGTAGATTTCCGAAAACTTACGTTCCACATCCTTGATGAACTCACTCTGGATGCTCGATGGGCTGTGGACATAGACGACATGCATCAAATAAGCCTTTAGCTTTTCCAGGTTGGTCAGGTCTTTGCCGCGATCATTCTGGAAAGCAAAGATCTGTGTCGCCTGCTCCTTGCTGCGAACCTCGAAAGTCGTCACCACCGCGCTCTCCACCAGTTCCATCCAGCGGATTAGCTCGTCGGTGGATTTCTCTTCACGCATCCGCTTCGCCATATACTCTATGGCCTCCTTTAGCCGCACGCCGGAGTGCGTCTTCGGCTGTGCGGGGGAGGTGCCGTGCAGAAGCAAGGTCCGCATCAAATCGTCATCGTAATCCACCGTCTGCAGCTTCCGACGACTGTTCTCGTCCATCACATAGGTCCGCTGAAGTGAACCGGATTGTACCTCTCTGCCGTCGGATGCCTGCAAAAGTTCGCCGGCCTGCTTACGGGCAGTCAGTTCGAATGACAGGCAGTGAAAAAAGATCACCACTGTCGTCAGCCTCTGCTGGCCATCAATGACGAAGACCTCATTTTCCTCCGCCTGTTTCCGCTCGAATAGGAAATGACCGAGAAAATAGCTTTTACGCTCACCCCCCGCCTGTGGGTGCTCCTTCAGGTCGTCGAGGAACTGGCACACTTGCTTCCGATCCTTCGCTGTCTCCCAAGCGTAAGCCCGTTGGTAGGGCGGAATACGAAACGTCAAATTCGCCGGGCTAAAGATTTCTTGAATTGTCGTTTCTTGTTTCATGCGTGTGTTGGCTCTAAAAACATTTCTGCCGGCATTGATACCAACCCGGCCGGTTCGCGGCAATCAGCATCGCGCCGACGCGCCGACTTCTTTGTTCGCTGATCAAATTCTTGGGCATCTCGGCAAAGCCGCCGCTGCCGTTTCATTTTACTGACAAAACCGCTTCGGCTTAATGCCCGCCTGCTGCAACGACTCGGCCGGCGTACTTGCGTTCGCATATTTCATCATCGCCAGCAGCACACGACCGGCGGCTTCGGCGTCGGCCTGGGCGTGGTGGTGGTGAAATTCATGGCCGATGTGCGCAGCGAGTGTGTCAAGACTGTGGCTTGGCAGTTCCGGCCAGACACGCCGCGCGAGTTCCAAGGTGCAAACGTAATCAAATCCCGGGCAGACCAAGCCAAAGTGATCCAACGTGGCTCGCAGATGCGGTATGTCGAAGGCCGCGTTGTGCGCGATCACGAAGTCGGCGCGGGCCAATCGCGTCAGAAACTCCGGCGCAATGGCGGGGAATTCCGGGGCATCCAGAACATCCAGATGCGTCAGCCCGTGACATTCAATAAAGTTTGGCCAAAACCAGCCGTGACCTTTGGGTGGCCGCACCAGCCAATACGGAGTTTCCGTTAGTTCGCCATTCTCAAATACCGCCAGCCCGGCGGCGCAGATGCTCACGCGTGAGGGATTGGCCGTTTCAAAATCTATGCTGGTGATGGTCATGGTGTTTGGGCCAGTTGCTTCAGGTCTGGCATGCGGGCGCATAATCGCTTTCTGCTTTGCCGAAAGTCCACGCCACCGCCTGCCGCGCCCGCGTCATGGTCGGTGGCACGCGTAGGAAGTAGTCTTTGAAGCTGCCATCCGGTTCCGGTGTGGAATTGACCACCTTCACCATCACCAGCGGTTCATCAACCAGGCTCGATTTGCGGAATAAAATGCCGAAATCATCCCGGTGAATTTCTTCCGCCCTGGAATCCATCAGGTATCGCTGCGGCCCGTAGCGTTCGATCATCACCCGCCGCACCTCGGCGTTGGTCTCGGATTCAATCTCCCGAACGGTCAGGGATTCCGGCGCGGCGACGACTGTTTCCGGCACACGGACGCCGTGGATGGCGAAGACGGAAAAGCCATTGGGATAACGAACCGCCGCGCCGGTTTCGCAATGCAGGCGTTGCAGTTCATCGCGGTGGATACATTCTGGCTTGGCGGAAACAAACGCCCAATCCCAGAACAACACCGACCAACCGGCAGATCGTGCCAGGTCGAACGCAGGCACCAACTGAGAAACGTCGAATCCCAAGCGCCCGATGAAGTCCCACCACGCCAGCGATGGGTCGAACTGTCCGAAGTGATTCTCCAATAGGCTGGCTCTGAACCCGCTAAACTTATCCCGGCATCCCCCGCTGGCTTGATCGAGGAGAGGTCCGATGACTTGTAAATCCGGGTCGAGTGCGGAAGCGGTGAGCTTCAAGCCGACTTTGCCGTTGAAGGAGTCGGTGACCTGTCCGGTGACTCGCTCGGCGGCTTGTTTGAAGACTTGTTGATGGACTTCGCTGTCCACCCCGGCGGCGACTTGGCTGCGGATTGGTTCGTCCGCCATGCGCAATTCCGCGATGGCAATTGAGATTTGAAGCGGGCTTTCAAAATGAAGGATATGGTTCGGGGCGGGCTTATTGGCAAGGCCATAGAGCCGGCCCAGGATTTCCCGGACTCGCGCGCGATCAACCGGCGCGGTGTCCAGCGCGATTTTCAACCACTCGGCCCGAACCTGCGGGATCAATGCCCGCTGCGCTTCTGATAATTCCTCAGTCTTCACAGTGGGTTAATCCGCCACGTTGCGGATGGCTTTGGGTGAATACTCGCGCTGGCGGGTGATGCGGTAAATGCCGGCAGGCAACTGGATCGCGGAATGTTCCTGGTGGGTCACCACGCCACGGGCCGGCAGCGACACGAACAGTTCGCCAGCGAGAGTTGACGGCTTCTGGTTGGTGGTGGCGATTTCTCCGGCTTTCCACCAGCCCACGCGGTCATCGGTCTCCAGCGCGTGATGATGCCCGGTGGCTTCGCCGTGCGCCAAAATGATGCGCTTGGATGGTTTCTGCGGCGCAGCGGTGGCGGGGATTCTGACGATGCGCTCAATCAGGACATCGCCTTGGCGGTAGTGCTGGCAGTCGGTTGTTTTCATGGTTCTATTCTTGATGAAGGATTTCGCGCATTAACCGCTCAACAACTTCAAGGGTCAGTTTTTTGCCGGTGAGCGAGGCATAGGACTGAACATGAATCAGCGCGCCTTCGAGACGGCGGACGTCGGTGCGGATGCGGTCGGCCAGAAAATTCCGGATGTCGCCTGGCAACTGGATGCCCATCCACTGCGCCTTTTTGTCGAGAATCGCGAGGCGTGTTTCCAAGTCCGGCACTTGCAAGTCGGCAGTTTGTCCCCACTCGAAGCGTGAAACCAGACGTTGTTCCAGCCCCGGAATCGTGCCGGGGTGACGACCGCAGGCCAGCACGATCTGTTTGTGCGCTTCGTGGAGCGCGTTAAAGAGGTGGAAAAATTCCTCCTGAAGGCGTTCCTTGCCGGCAAGAAATTGGAGGTCGTCAAGCAACACCAAATCCATCTGGAGATATTTCTCGCGGTATTGGCTGGGCTGGTTGTTCTGAATGGCGTTAATGAATTCATCCGCGAACTTTTCGGTTGTTAAGCTGGCGATGTGTGCGTCTTTTCGGTTGCAGGCAACATGTTGGCCGATGGCGTGCAACAAATGGGTCTTGCCGAGTCCAACGCCGCCGTAAATCAACAGCGGGTTGTAAGATTTGCCGGGCGCTTCGGCGACCGCTTTGGCGGCGGCAAAGGCAAAGTTGTTGTGAGTGCCAACCACAAACGAATCGAAAGTGAATTTAGGATTGAACATACGGTGATGCTCTGTTGGTTAAAGCATGCGCCGGACACGACTGCGGTTCAAAGGAACTGAATGTCCCCAATCCTTGTCCCAACCCGGATTACCTCACGCGCTTTCGGCGGAGCGCTGGTCTGTGACCGGCTTTGAAGGCTTGGACGATGAAAAGCCGGTCACAGACCGGCGCTCCGCTCGCTTGCTCTTGAATTCCGCCCGGAGTCGGCTGAGGCGTTTGGGGCTGGTGCCCGGCACCCAACCCAGGCCAGCGCAGAGGAAGTCGTGTTTCTTCTCCCCTTTCAAACCAAGCCGGAGAACTTCTCTGTCGAGTTGGCGCAGTTTTTCCGCGGCGCGCATCCGTTCGGCCAGTCCTTCGGCGAGGGCCGAACCTTGCCGCCCAGGGACACGGACGCGGTGAAGGCGGGCGATGGCGTCCCACCGGATGTCGCGCTTGGGATCAAACGACCAATAGGCGGGAATGTGGATCAGCGTGCCGTACGGCGTGAGGTTCACGGCGAGCTTGAGCGGGAGCGGCTCATCGTGCTGCATCCCGTAGAGATTCCAACGCAGGCAGAAGGCGTCGAAGGCTGCGTGAAAAACCTCTGCGCGCCGACGCAGGTTGACGGAAAACCACGGGCGCAGGTTGCGCTCGGCGCTCATGGTCCGGCGGATGACGCCCTTGTGGTCGCAGTAGGTTTGGACGTCGAAGGCCGCCTTGATGCGCCCCCATTGGCGATGAAGTTCCGGATCGGTGCGGATGGCGAGTTCGTTCTGGGAATACTTGGCCTGCGTTTTGACGAGGTTTTCGTAGGTGCCTTTCTGAACGTGGATTTCGTGGTCGGCCACCGCCGCGCAGATGGTTTCGTCCGGGGGCTCAGGCAGCAGGTCAATGAGCAGACGGTGGCAGGAGTTCAGGCGTTTCCCCTTTTCCAGAGCGGTCAGGATATCCTCTAGGACATCCTGGACATTGAACGGCCAAAGCGTTGTGGGGACGAACATCCAGTCGTAAAGCCTCCGGAGTTGTTGCGCGACCGCAGCGTCGAGTTTTGGGATAGCCGCATGGTAACGCCGAAGACAATCCGCAGCCCATTCCGCCCGGTCAAAAGCGCGGGTCTGGAGTTTTTTCAAATCGTCGTCGAGTGCGGTTGTCATGGCGTTTCCGTGGAGTCGAGCATATCCCGGCAGCGGAGGAAATCCAAGTGGCGAGCGGCTTGGCAAGAGGGTGGCGCAGTCAGAACGATGCGGTCAAAAACGGCGGAGCGCCTCCAGCCAGCCCCGTAGGATAGGCGTCGCGCCTGTCTCTAAGAGTTTGTTTTGAAAGTAGCAGCCGACGTAAGGAGGCTCTAACTTTTGACCGTTCTAGTCGTCCAGATCCGCAAAAACCAAGAGATTTGAGCCTCCGTACGTCGGCTGCCACGACCGCAATTGGAGTTTTCAAACAGGCTCTAACTGGGGTTGCCCGCCTCAAGGCGATGTCCGGCGAAAATGGAGACCGGCGCGACGCCTGTCCTACGGGGTGGTTGCGCCTCGGGAACGGAGCGCCGGTCTCCGGTCCGGCGCGTTTCCAAGCTGCGACCTCCAACGCGCCGAATCGGAGAACGGCGCTCCGGTCGGCAAGGAAGCCAGGAAAGGGGTCAGAAAGGGGTCAGTCCCACAGATTGACAAGTTCGCCTGGGGAGGCTTGGCTCCGGCCGTGCCGCGTTCCCGGAAAACTGCTTTGGTTCGAACTCATGTGCGGAGGGTGGCATCGCAGGCATGGGAGTCAAGTGTTCAGTGAGCTTTGGGATTGCGCCGAAGTCCTGAAGGCCGGCATCAAGGTGAGCGCCACCAAGTCATGATCCCGCTCGTCCGGTTCAAGCGCGGACTCTACCGCCAGGTCGCCGTCGTCCACGCCGCTGCGGACGACCGGCCGCGCGCACCGGAGAGGCCAGCGG
>CAIKLQ010000484.1 GCA_903828255.1 uncultured Verrucomicrobiota bacterium | reverse complement strand
TCGTTAGCCGTAGTTTCACCGCCGGGACACCGGGGCCACCCAAGTCAAAAGCTCCCGGCTTTGGAACCAGAACAAAGGGGTCTTCCAAAGCCCACCCTAACAGAACGCCGGGGGTGCGCCATCAGGGGCGGCCCTGATTCGGAGTAAGGGTGGCCCCTATGGGCAGTGGAGGTCGCGGCAGAAGTCTGGCGGGCCCGCTGGCGGGCGCGGGATCGCGTTGGGGTAGTTTCCGCAGCGGCTCAACGACTCCGCCGTGGCCTGGGCGCGGGAGGGTCTGGCTCCAACCGGCCGGATTCCACCCAGACCGTCGCCACGCGCAACAGGGCCGAGCCGTCAGCCGCGCCGAGCTTTTCCTTCAGATGCTGGCGGTAGGTCTCGACCGTCTTGGGGCTGATCTTCAGCCGTTTACCGATTTCGAGGGTGCTTAGGCCCGCGCCCAGCAGTTGGAAAACCTGTAGTTCCCGATCCGATAGCTTGGCCAGATCAACGGTGGGGGAAACTGGATCCGGGAAAATATTCTGAAGGAGGTTTGCCGCCATGCGCGGGCTCAGGTGGATGCGCCCTTGCATCACGGTGTGGATCGCGGCCAGAACCGTTTCGGTGGCCTCGGATTTCATCAGGTAGCCCCGGGCCCCGGCTTGCAGGGCGCGATGCGCGTAGTTGTTTTCATCAAATTGGGACAACGCGACGATGCGAAGCTGCGGCTGCTGGGGCGCGAGTTCCCGGATCAACTCCAAGCCTTCGCCATCGCCCAAGCGCAAGTCCATGAGGACCACATCAGGCTGCAATTCCGCCACGGCGCGCCGGGCCTCCACCACCGAGCCGGCCTCGCCACAGCAGATCACCCGTTCCTGCTGATTCAGCCACTGCGCCAGACCGCTCCGAAAAAAGGGATGGTCGTCAACGACCAGCACGCGAATCTTTCCCATGAATTAAACTTTCGGCTTCCGCGCCGCCCTCCCAGACGGGAACGGCAGCCGGCAAACGACCTTGGTTTGGCCGGCGGGGTCGGAATTGATGGTGAGCGTTGCGCCGAGGTCGGCGGCGCGATGGCGCATGATCCGCAGGCCCATTCCGGGGGCGGCCTCCGGTCGGGGATTCCAGCTCCGGCCGTCGTTCGAAACTGTTTGCAGCAGGCAATGCGCCTCAAACTGAACGCCGATGGTCACATGGCGGGCTTTGCCATGCTGGATGGCGTTGCGGGTGGCTTCCTGGGCGATGCGGTAGAGTTGCAGGCTCTGTTCCGGAGTGAGCGGGGGAAGCTTGCGGGCCACTGCCACCCGGCAAACAATGCCGAACACCGTCTCCAGCTCTTTGCCCAGCCGGGCCAACCCCTCCGCCAACCCCCCGGCCGCCATTTCCACCGGGGCCAGCAGCCGGGCGAAATTGCGAACCTGATCAATCCCCGCGTTGACCTGGAGGACGAGTTGCTGGGCCGTGCTCGCCTCGGGAATGGAGCGGCTCTCCAGGATTTCCGCCAACGCTTTGACCCGGAACGCAATGCCAGCCTGATAGGCGCCCAAATGATCATGCAACTCGTGGGCGAGCCGCTCCTGTTCATGCGAGCTGATGCGGGCCAACTCTTGTTCCAACTGTTTGCGTTCGGAGATGTCCCGCACCGCGGCGGCGACCAACGGGCCCGCTTCCGTTTCCACCGGGCTGAGGCTGATTTCCACGGGAAAATCCGTACCATCCTTGCGCAGGCCCAGCAGGTTGGATTTACCCGCCCCCATCGGACGGGTTTGGGCCCGCTTGAGAAAACGCGTGCGCTGGCCAGGATGGCCGCCTTGCAGCGAACGCGGTATCAGGACTTCCACCGACCGGCCCACCAATTCCGCCCGCGTCCAACCGAACATCTGCTCCGCCTGCCGGTTGATCAGTTGAATCTTCCCCGCCTGATCCGCCATCACCAGCGCGTCCGGCGAAAACTCAAACAGATTCTGAAACTGCCGCCGGGTCTGCTCTAATTCCACCGTGCGCTCGGCGACCCGCCGCTCCAGGCTGGCGGAGTGCTCCTGCAGGGCTTCCAACCGCTCGCGCTCCAGCCGCGCTTTCTCCAGCCGCGCCTTCGCCAGCTCGCTGGCGCGGGCTTCCAGGTCCGAGTTCAAGGCCATGATCCGTTGCTGATCGGCCTGTTGCTGCTGCGCAAACTGGAAGCCCCGGATGATGGTTGAGTAAGTGGAGAGCAGGGGCTCAATCTCCCCCACCAAATTCTCATCGTAGCCCCCCGGCCGATTGGCCACGCCCACCATGGCGATTAGTTCGCCGCCATGCTTGATGGGCACCCCGAGAAAGGAGTTCATGGGCGGATGCCCCGGCGGTAGTCCCCCCCCGGCGGGGGTCGGTGGCCGGCGAGTTGGCGATGAGCGTTTCCCCGGTGGTGAGGACGGCCCCGAACAGGGTGTTGAGGTTGCGGAATTCCAAACCCGCGGCTTGGTGCTTTTCGTAAAAAGCCCGCATCTTCTGGTTCCAAGCAATGTTCGTGATCGCGTGAGTCTTGAGGTAGGGCTGGCCTTGGGCCGCGCGGAGCACTTCCGCCACAAAGCCATATTCGCTGCCCGTAAAGCGCAAAATAAGCTTCAGCAGGGCGGCGAACGTTTCCGTTGCGTCAAGCTTGGCCTGGCTGATGTATCCCGATTGCAATTGCCCCACCGCGGCCTGCAAATCGCTCGCCCGCTGCAGCCGCCCCTCAGCCTTCTGCCGCGCCGTCAACTCCTGGCGGAATCCCTCTCGGGACCGCCGCAATTCCAACTGCGCCATCACCTGGCGGGCCAGCCGCGTGAGCCCGTCGCGCTGCTCGGGTGTGAGCTGGCGTGGCGTGCGATCAATGACGCAGAGCGTTCCGAGGTTGTGGCCGTCCGGGGTGATCAGCGGCGCCCCCGCGTAGAAGCGGATGTGCGGCGCCCCGTTCACCAGCGGAGTATTCTGGAAACGTTCATCCTGCCGGGCATCGGGGATTTCGAGCAACCCCGGTCCGTGGAGGGCGTGCTGGCAAAAGGAAATGTTTCTGGGCGTCTCACAGGCGTCCAATCCCACCCGGCTCTTGAACCACTGCCGCCGCGCATCCACCAGCGAGATCAGCGCGATGGGCGTTTGGCAAATCTGCGCGGCAAGTTGCGTGAAGTCGTCGAACTCCAGCTCCGCCGGCGTATCCAGCACCGCATACCGCTGGAGCGCGGCGAGGCGGCTCAATTCGATCATCGGTTCAGGTGCCTTCACGTAACGCTGGAAGATTATCCGCCGGAACGATGTTTGTGAACCAGCAAATTGGGTCAGCGCCGGTTTGAAAACTCCCCACTTGGTCCGACCAGCCGAGGTGCGGAGGCTCAAACCTCTTGGCTTTTGGGGGCCGGCACGCTCCGATGTCAGAGCCTCCTTACGGCGACGGCTACTTTTCAACCCGTGCCGACCAAAAACAACGGGCCGCTTCCCGAGTGGCTTGTAGGGAAAATACTGACAAGAGAATCCACCTTTCTTGGTAGGCAAATTCTGTTGGGTTGGCTAAATTAAAACCTCAGACGCTCAAAAGTTGAGCGGACATAAACCTTAATCAAAGACCGAATACGCGATCCACCTCGCAACCAACGCTGCGCTTTGCCAGCCAGCCGCCAGTTTTGAAAGCCAGGCGGAGCCGCGCCGATTTTTCGCGCGCCACGCCGCGCCCTTTGCGCCACGCCGCCCCCCGACCGGCGCTCCGCCGCCCGCGGGTGCAAGCGCCGCAGCGCCGGTTTGAAACCTCCCAACTCGGGCGGAGCCGCCGACGTCAGGAGGCTCAAACCTATTGGTTATTTGGGACCGCCACGCTCCAGAGTGAGTCAGAGCCTCCTGACGTCGGCGGCTACTTTTCAAACCGGCTCCCAAAGTTGAAACCATCCCGATTATGATCCCGGCACCATTTCGCCTTTCGTGCTCCGCCCTCATCGGCCTCCTCCCACTCCTCATCGCCGGGGGGCTGTTTACCGGGTGGATGGTCATGCGGGCCGACCAGGAAAGGCGTGCCGACCTGCGGCCGCAGTCGCGGTTGGTGGCGCGGGCCTTAATCTCCGACCCCGGCCGGCGGCTCCCCGCCACAGAGCAAAATCCGCACCCATCGCAAACCTCCAAAACGACGACCCTATGAACCACCCCCAGCCTTTAATTCCCACCCGATCGGTTACCCGCTTGGTCTTGGCAATCGGCGCTTGCATCTTTGTCGGCGAGGCGCTGGTCATGTTGCTGCTCACCGTGCTCCCTCAGTTCTCGCGCTGGCACGAAGCGTTGCTCGATGCCACGTTCCTCTCAGTTGCGACCTTCCCCGTTCTCTACTTCTGGGTGTTTCGCCCGTTGAAGCTTCAAATCGCTCATAGCGCGCAGATGGAGGCGGAACTCCGGGCAAGCGAGGAGTCCTATCGGAATCAATTCCACGACAATGCCACGGTGATGCTGCTGATTGATCCCACCGATGCCTTGATCGTGGATGCCAATGCCGCCGCGCTGAGTTTCTACGGCTATCCAAAGGAGCGGTTGCTGGCC
>CAIKLQ010000483.1 GCA_903828255.1 uncultured Verrucomicrobiota bacterium | reverse complement strand
ACGCAAATCCGGCGAAATCCGCTGGATCGAACACTCCTGCGTGCCCGTCATCGGCAGCCAGAACGAGCCGCTGGGCCTGCGCGCCAGCAACCGGGATGTCACGCACCGGCGCCAGGTGGAAATGGAAGCGGAGCAACTGCGCCGGGAGTTGGCCAGAGTTTCGCGGGCGAACACCGCCGGGCAACTGGCGGCGGCGCTGGCCCACGAATTGAATCAGCCGCTGGGGGCCATCGTCTGCAACGCGCAAGCCGCCGGACAGTTTTTCAACCACCAACCTCCGCCGCTGGGGGAAATCCGGGACATCCTCAGCGACATCGAAGCGGACGGCAAACGCGCCGGGGAAGTGATTCACCGGCTGCGCGCCCTTTACCAGAAAACCAGCGAGAAACTGACGCCCGTGGCGGTGAGCCGGATCATCCAGGAAACCGTCGAGTTGTTGCACAGTGAATTCCTCCTCAAGGGGGTTTCCGTGCTGGTGCAGGTCCCGGCGGAGCTGCCGCGAATTCTGGGCAACGCCATCCAATTACAGCAGGTGATCATCAATCTGATCATGAACGCGCTGGACGCCGTGGCGACCCGCGAGGCCGGCCAGCGCTGCCTGCGAATCGCCGCTGAAACCCCGAATGCGAAGGACCTCACCATTTCTTTTCGCGATTCCGGCAGCGGCCTGGCCGCCACCCAAATAGGCCGCTTGGGCGAACCGTTCTACACCACGAAGCCGAACGGTATGGGCATGGGTTTGGCAATCAGCCGCTCCATCATGGAGGCCCACAGCGGGCGCTTGTGGGCCGAGAGCAATCCGGAAGGTGGGGCCACCTTCCATGTGGTTTTGCCACTGCAAGCAACCGTTTCGCCATGAACGCACCTTCCGGCACGGTTTACATCGTGGATGACGACGCGAGCCTGCGCAAAGCGCTGACGCGGCTTTGTCTGAGTCAGGGACTGCGGGTGCAGGCCTTTCCGTCGGCCCGGGAATTTCTCGAATCCTTGGTCCCGGAAAGCCCCGCTTGTCTCGTGCTCGATGTGCAAATGCCCGACCTGACCGGACTCGACCTGCAGGCGGAACTGGTTGCGCGCAGATTCCAGACGCCGGTGGTGTTCATCACCGGGCACGGGGACATCCCCATGAGCGTGCGGGCCATGAAAGCCGGCGCGGTGGATTTTTTGACCAAGCCGTTTCACGACAAGGACCTACTCACGGTGATCCGGGCGGCCCTCGGCAAGGACAGCAGCCAGCAGTCCGCGCACGCGGAACGGGAAACAATCCTGCGCCGCTTGGAAACCCTGACGCCCCGGGAACGCCAGGTGTTTGACCTCGTCATCCAAGGCTTGTTAAACAAACAAGTCGCCGCCGACCTCGGGGCCAGCGAGCAAACCATCAAGGTGCATCGGCACCGGGTGATGGAGAAGATGGGCGTGCCGTCGCTCGCGGAATTGGTCCAAGCGGCGGTCAAGGCTGGCGTGCTCACAGTCTAAGAGCCGGGGTTTCCGCCACGGCCGCAACGCGGGGCCGGGGGCAAGCCGGATGCGACTAAAGTGCTATATACTCTTCGCAGTTTTTCGGGAACACTGTCCTCGGCAGCAAGGGTCAGCGCCGATTCTTGGAATCAGCAGTCAGGTCCCATGCGAGCTTTATCATGACATTAACCGGAATCGGAAATCTTGAGGACTGTGCCGGACCGTTGGTCCGGACCGCGATCGCCGTGGTGGACGACGATGCGTCGTTCCTTCGCTCGGTGGGGCGACTGCTGCGGAGCGCCGGCTATGGCGTTGAGATGTTCGGTTCGGCGCGGGAATTTCTGGCCACGCTCCCCTCCGGCCAGCCGCAGTGCCTCGTGCTGGATGTCCACATGCCGGAGATGACCGGTCTTCAGTTGCAAGAGAACCTGGCCGCCCAAGGCTGCCAGGTGCCGATCATCTTCATGACCGCCTACGATACGCCCCAGACGCGGGAGCACGCCAGCCGCCCCGGCAGCATGGGACTGCTGTTGAAACCCTTCGACAAGCAATCGCTGCTCGACGCGATTCAAGCAGCCCTAATCTGAGGCGCGGGGTTGGATCCGCCGGTTTCCCCGCCTTTAACCTTCTGGCTCTCAACCCGGGGCTCCGGCGCTCCCTTTCGGCTCGCCCAAGAAGTAATTAGTGAAGGCCGTTCAGCCGCGCGTTTGCAGCGCCATCATCCACGGCCAGATGACCAGCCATGCCAGGAGAATTCCGGCTACTAAATTCACCAGAGGGCGCTGCTCCAGTTTCGGGATCAGCCCCAGACCGAAACCAATGAAAATTCCGGTCGCGAATCCGCCGAGGTGCGCCGCCACATCGGTTCCCGGACTCGACCCCAACAGCACGAATAAAAGAATGCCGCCCGCCAATCCGCCGAACGCCAGGCGCACCGCGCGCGGATTATCGCGAAGGCTGGTGACGGATTGCGGCACGAGCAAACCGAGCGCCCCCATAACCACGCCGGAGGCGCCGAGCGCGCGATGCGCTTCACTGTGCAGCAGCCAGGAAAAAACATTGCCGCCGGCCCCCGCGAGATATGCGGACAGCAAACCCACGCAGGTGCCGTAACGCCCCATCGCCAGGCCGAGCAGCAGGAAACCAAACAGGGCATTGGACGCAAAGTGCAGCAGATCGGCGTGCAGGACTTCGGCCGTGAAGATTCTCCACCACTCGCCGTGCGCCAACGCGCCGCCGTCCAGGACCCCCACCAACCGGAAGTCGCGCGCCGAAGCATTGAATCCAAAAAACGCGGCGGTCAAGAGCACCCAAAGCCCGCTGGCCGAGTCGAACAACGCCCGTCCCTGGAACACCGGTTGGCGCCAGCGCCAGCGGCGGTTTTCCACGCGATACTGTTCGATGGCGGCCCGCGCCCGTTCACCATCAGCCGCGGCGACGTGCAGTTGCCAGCCAGTGTCAGGCGCATTCTGGATCACGGCTTCGAAGCCCTGGCTGGCGAGCACCAGACTCCAATCCATGGCGCGCTGGCGGGTGCGCGTCGGAATGATTTCCGTCGCGGGCGCTGGGGAGGTTTCCATTTGCACGACCTGTTCAGATAGCGCACTTAGGTTCGGACGGCAATCCCTTCGGGGCATTCGGGTTCGGTCCCGCCGGTTGGGCATTCGCTTTGACAGCAGGTTTGCGGGCCTCGTAAGATTTCCCCAGCGGCAGGCGGGAATTTAACTTTATGGCAACACACTACTTGGCTTGTGATCTTGGGGCGGAGAGCGGGCGCGTCATGCTCGGCACGCTGGACGCGGGGAAAATCTCGCTCGAAGAACTCCACCGCTTCCCCAATGTCCCGGTCAAGACCGATGGCGGATTGCACTGGAACATTGAAGCGCTCTTTGCCGAACTTCGGGTTGGCTTGAAACAAGCCGCCGCACGCCAACTGCCCATCGCCAGTCTCAGCACGGATTCCTGGGGCGTGGACTACGTGCTTTACGATCAGCAGGGCAAAATCATGTCGCCGGTGTGGCATTACCGCGATGCGCGCACCGCCCGCGGGGTGGAAAACGTCCGGGCGCGCGTGGACTGGCCGACGATTTACCGCGAGACGGGCATCCAGTTCATGGCGTTGAACACGATTTACCAACTCGCCGCCGAACCGCCGGAGCGCCTCGCGGGAGCGCGCCAACTCCTACTCATCGGCGACGCCTTCAATCACTACTGCTCCGGCGTGGCGCGGAACGAAGAATCCATGGCCAGCACAACTCAGCTTTACAATCCGTGCGCGAAAACGTGGTCCCGGAAATTGCTCGGCGACCTCGGGCTGCGCGAGGAAATGTTCGCGCCGGTCGTTGCGTCCGGCACGCAACTCGGGCGATTGCGCCGGGAATTGGCGGCGGAAGTAGGTTTGCCGGAAATCGAAGTCATCGCCTCCTGTTCACACGACACGGGGGCGGCGGTTGCGGCGGTGCCGACGAGCGGCGGGAATTGGGCTTACCTCAGTTCCGGCACCTGGTCGCTCATGGGCGTCGAGTTGCCGCAACCGGTCATCACCGACCAAGGGCGTGACTCGAACTTCACGAACGAAATTGGCTTTGGCGGCACGGTGCGGCTGTTGAAAAACATCGTTGGCTTGTGGGTGGTGCAGGAGTGCAAACGCGAGTGGGCCCGGCAAGGGATGGATTACGACTACATCACGCTGCGGGAACTCGCGACGAAATCGAAACCGTTTGTCTCGCTGATTAATCCCGCAGACCCACGCTTCGTTCGCCCGGACGACATGCCAGCGAAGATCACCGCGTTTTGCCAGGAGACCGGCCAGCCCGTACCGGATTCCCTTGGAGCGTTTGTGCGTTGCGCGCTGGAGAGCTTGGCGTTGTTTTATCGGATCACGCTGCGGCAATTGGAAGCGATCATTGGTCGGAAAATCGAGCGACTCCACATCGTCGGCGGCGGCAGTCAGAACCTGCTGTTGAATCAATTTGCCGCAAACTCCCTCCAGATTCCGGTCATCGCCGGGCCGGCGGAGTGTACCGCGCTAGGCAACCTCCTCGTGCAGGCGATTGCGCTGGGCCATCTGCCGTCGCTCGCTGCCGCGCGCGAAGTGGTGCGCAATTCGTTCGAGGTCACGACGGTTCAACCGCAGTCGGCAGTGGAATGGGATGCGGCGTTTGCGAGGTTTGAGCAGTTGGTGAAATAGCGCTGGTGTCGGGGCAGAGAGCGTCAACGTGGCGGCGAGTGGGACTTCGCCATGACCGCGCGCCGAAACAAGTGACCACCACTTGAGTCCTCCTTCGTAACCACGAGGAGGGGTGTGCCGCAAATCGTACTGCGCGAATTGGGAAAGGGGCAGCCAGCTTACCCCACTCCAAATGCTTCCCGCCCTCTTCCGCGCCGGGCGAATTTGTGGGCCGCTCATACTTGTGGGTAAAGACGAGATTTAAGCCACCCTCGCCGAACAGGCGCGACTTCGGCGGGGCGGTGGTTTATTTTCACGGCGATGAAATCGCGACGGATCATCGTAGTCGGCGGCGGGGCGGCGGGAATTTTTGCCGCCATCGCGTGTGCTGAAGCGGCACCCGACGCCGAGGTCGTGGTCCTGGAGAAATCGCCGCAGCCGCTGGCCAAGGTGCGCATCTCCGGCGGCGGACGCTGCAATGTCACGCATGCCCATTGCGACGCGCGCGAGTTCGCGGCCCGCTATCCCCGTGGCGGCAAGGAATTGATCGGGCCGTTTCATCAATTCTCGGCGAGCGATACGGTCGCGTGGTTTGCGGCGCGCGGCGTCCCGCTCAAGACGGAAGCGGACGGACGGATGTTCCCCACCACCGACGCTTCGGAAACAATCCTTGATTGTCTGCTGACCGCCGCCCGCGCCGCCGGGGTAAAGCTGCGAACGAATTGCGGAGTGGAAAGGGTGCGCCGTGGATCAAACGGGTTTGAAGTGGGGCTCACGCAACCAGGCGGAGCGCAACGCGTGGACGCGAACCCTTCTCATGAATCGGGGAGTGGCACGGGCGGCTCGCTTGTGCGGACAGGGACACACAGACGAGACGCCCGGGCCACTACCGCCGATCCGCTCCCGTGCGGAAGGGGCGAAGGCGAAGTCTTTCACGGCGAAACAATTTTTTGCGACCGACTGCTACTGGCCACCGGCGGATGCGGCGCGGCAACGGCGGGACAAATCGCCGGGTCGCTCGGGCACATTTTGGTTCCGCCCGTGCCGTCGTTGTTCACGTTTCACCTTGCGGCGGAATGGCTGCGCGCATTGGCAGGCGTCTCGGTCGAGTCGGCGGAGGTTGCCGTGCCGGGGGCGAAGTTATGTGAGCGCGGCCCGGTGTTGGTAACCCACTGGGGCTTGAGCGGGCCGGCTATTTTGCGGCTGTCGGCTTGGGGGGCCCGGTCCTTACACGCGCTCGACTACAAATTTTCGTTGCTCGTCAACTGGCTGCCGGAGTTCACGCCGGAAGATTTTTCCCGCGCGTTTCAAGCGCGGCGCCAAGCGCAAGGCGCGAAGCTCCTCGCCAATGCGCCCTTGGCCCCACTGCCGGCACGGTTGTGGGCGGCCCTCGTGATCGCCTCCGGCCTCCGCAGCGAAGCGCGGTGGGCTTCCCTGACCAGCGCGCAACGGCAGCAACTGGTCCGGCAACTCACGCACACGGAACTGGCCATGACCGGAAAGAGTTTGAACAAGGATGAGTTCGTGACCTGTGGCGGCGTGCGGTTGGCCGAAGTGAATTTCAAAACGATGGAGAGTCGGCTTTGCCCCGGACTCCATTTTGCCGGTGAATTGCTGGATGTGGACGGCCTGACCGGCGGGTTCAATTTGCAAGCCGCCTGGACCACCGGCTGGATCGCCGGTCGGGCGCTGGCCGCGAAGTGAATTCCGCGGTGGCGGTGGTTTGGTGAGGCGGCCCGTCCGGCCCGGCGGGACCGCATGGCTGCGGAAATTTTATATGGGCTCGTCGGCTACTGGATTGGTGAGCGTGCCAATCTTCTCGATCTCCACGCTGACCGAGTCGCCGGCCTGCAACCAGCGCCGCGGAGTGCGTGCCATTCCGACGCCATGCGGCGTGCCGGTCAAAATCACCGTGCCCGGCAATAGCGTCGTGCTACCGCTCAGGAATTCGATCAACGTCGGCACGTCGAAAATCATATCGTTGGTGTTCCAATCCTGGAGCACTTCACCGCTGACCACGGTGCGAATGGCAAGGGCGTTGGGATTCGGAATTTCGTCGCGCGTCACCAGCCACGGCCCGAGCGGGCAAAACGTGTCGAAGGTCTTGCCGCGACACCATTGCCCACCGCCCTTTTCCTTCTGCCAGTCGCGCGCGCTCACGTCATTGGCGCAGGTGTAGCCGAGCACCTGATCGAGGGCCGCCGCACGGGAAACGTTTTTGCAGCGCTTCCCGATGACCACCGCCAGCTCACATTCGTAGTCAACTTCGTCGCTCCGCAAGTGCCGTGGTCGCAGAATTGGCTGGCCGGGATGTTGCACGGTGTTAAGGCCCTTGAAAAAGACGACGGGAAACTGCGGAATCTTGGCGTTGGTTTCCTGCGCGTGGCGACGGTAATTCAAGCCGATGCAAATGATCGCCGTCGGCTCGAGGGGCGCCAGCATTTTGGCAACTTCGACTTTCCCGCCGGTGGGCATAGGGTTGTCGCAGAGGTTGCCCGTGAGTGCGTGCGCCGACCCATCGGCCTGCAAGGCCGCATGGCCGATAATTCCCTCGCGGTCCTGATAACGAATGATCTTCATGGGCGGTTAATGTCGCGGCCCCATTGCCAGCGTCAAGCACCAAGCCGCAGCCCTGAAGTTGAAAAATTGAATTCCCGCGCAAACGTCAAGGCGCGCTGCGGCTCTGAGTTCGCGCTGCATTTCGGTTTCCAACCACCTGGCGACGGCTTGGAATTCGTAGCCGCGGACGTCCGTCCGCCAACCTCCGATGAAAAGGCAAAAGTTTGCGCCGACTAACGTCGGCGGCTCCGGCGGATGGGTTTTGCCAAACCGGCGCTCAGACTTTTTTCATCTGCTTGAGCGCGGCGTAGCCCCGGCGGATGGCGTCAATCGGGTCTTTGCTGGATTCGTGCTCGACCACATACCACTGCGTGCCGCCTTTGCTTTCGCAGAATTCGAAGACGCCTTTCCAGTCCACCTTGTCCTCGCCGAAGACCGCTTCTGGGCTGCCGCCGTTGGCTTTGATGTGAATGGTCTTCGCGCGCCGGGGATATTTCTTCAACACCGCCACCGGGTCCGCGCCGCCTTCGCAACAATTGCTGGTGTCGAGTTGCATGACAACTCCGGGCTTGGTGCCGCCGAAGAAAATGTCCCAAGCACTTTCGCCTTCGAGCTTCTCGAAGTCGTGGGCGTGGGCGTGGTAGCCGACGAACATGCCGTGGCTCTTGACCTTGTCGGCCAATTCGTTGAAGAGCTTCGCTTTGTCGAGCCATTCCTGTTTGGTCTTGCCGGTCATCCACGGGACGATGAGGAATTTGTTGCCGATGACGCGGTTGAACTCGATGGTCTCGGCGAGTTTGTCGGCGAGGACGGATTCGTAGGGGGTGTGCGTGCCGCAGGTGACGAGGCCTAGATCATCGAGCATTTTCCGCAATTCCGGCGCACTGCGTTTGTGGTAGCCGGCGAACTCGACGCCTTTGTAGCCGATCTTCGCGACGGCGGACAACGTGCCAGGCAAATCCTTCGCGCACTGTTCGCGCACGGAGTAAAGCTGCACGCCCACAGGAATTTTGCCACCAGACGACGCAGAGCTAGTTTGCGCGGCGCTCGCGCCCAAGGTCAAACCGGCGGCCCCTAGCGCGCTGGTCAGGAGGAATTCACGCCGGGAGACAGAGGAGGGTATAGGTTTCATAACAAGTCTTTCTTTGAGTTGGATTGGAGGTTCATGGTTAATGTTCATCGCTGGCCAAACGCTAGAACAGTTGGCGAGGGGAGGTCAAGACGATGGAGGTCGACGGGCTTTTCTAAGTGTAAACAAATGGCGATTCATTCCAGATTTCCGCGCCGCGGAGATTGGGCGCGGAGACGCACGGGCAACCTGAATAATTGGTTTAGCAATTTTCACCATGTATTCTCCTGCAATCCTCGATGTCGGCTTGGTCCGGCTGCGGTTTTCTTTCTGCTTGCGAGCCTTTGCTCGATCCGGGTCGAGATGGTCGCCAACTGGAAGAAGTGTCGGCACGCCCAACTGAAGGACACCATCAACAATCTCCTCAATGACGCCGCAGCCCCCACCAGCTTCTGGGCGCATCCCGAAATCGAACCGCTGCGGGCGCTGGATGCCGAATCACCTGGCAACCTGGAGGGGACGCGCTTCGACCGCGCCTCGCACTTCAACGACGCGAGCAGGGCTTCGCGCAATTTCCGCGTCATATTCGACAAACTCACGGGCGATTGGCGAGGGCCGCCGCTCAACCGTTCTTTATTCGCCCGTAAGCTTCCAGCGCCACCTCGCGGGCAATCGCGTGGCTGACGAGGGGTTCGGGATAGGT
>CAIKLQ010000482.1 GCA_903828255.1 uncultured Verrucomicrobiota bacterium | reverse complement strand
TCCACCATGAACTCCGTGGCTCCCAGCAAGGTGGGCGACAGGGTGAGTCGCACCAGGTTGAATGGCGTGGCGGAAGCGAAGGAGAGTGTGCCCATGGGCATCGAGTTGTTGCCGCTATAGGTTCCGGTGGCCGTGATGGTCCCCACCGCCGGCGTGCCAGTGGAATTGGTATAGGCGGTCAGCCGGAGTGGTGTGGGCGCAATGACATCCTGAAAATCGAGCGTGGCAAAGGTCAGGGTGAGGCTCGTGACCGGTTGGCTGAACCGGATATCCAAAACCCCCGCCAGCACATTGGGGGAAAGGTAGTTGTTTGAGAACTTGGACAGGACCCATCCCGAGATGAAGTCGCTCGTCACGGCGAAGGCGGGGTCGTTGGTCCCGCTGAAGGAGGCGGTGAGGGTGCCCGATGCTTGCTCGAACGGGGTGGTCTGGCCGATGCTCAACGGCGGTGCGCCACTGTCAAAATCGAACGTAAAGCTCGTAGAGTCCACCGTGAAATTGCCCACGAGGACGCGGTTGGTCCCGGCGTTAAAACTGTAGCTGGCGGAGGTGCTGACCGGCACGTCGTCTTGCGTCCAGTCCACGAACCGGTAGCCAGTGTTTGGCGTCGCCACCACGGTCACGCTCGCTCCGCTGGCGTATTCGCCGTCTCCGAGGGTGAAGCCCGCGTCCGTGGCAGCCGAACTGGTGGTGATCGTGAAGGCCGCCGCAAAGTTGGCTACCAAGGTGCGGTTGGTGTGGACGGTAAAGTGGTAGTCAGCCCAAGTGCGGACCGGCACGCCGGCCTCAGTCCAGTTGACAAAGACATATCCGGGGGTGGCCGTGGCCTTGACATTCACGCCAACTCCGGCGGGGTAAGTGCCGTCGCCGCTGGTAGTGCCGCCTGCCAACGGCGAGGCGCTGGTGGCGATGTCATAGGTTGGCACAAAATTGGCCACGAGGGTCCGAAAGGCGGTGGCGGTAAAGCCGTAATTGGCCAGGGTGCTGACCTCAATGCCGTTCTCCGTCCAGTTCACGAAAGCATACCCCGGGTGCGCCTCGGCTAACACCGTGACGGGTGCGCCGCTAAGATAGGTGGCGGCGCCAGTTGTGGTGCCGCCGTTGGGGGGTGAGGCGCTGGTGGCGATTGTGAAATTAGTCCCTCCGGAAACCTTGACCACCAGATTATCCACCAGGAATCCGGTGGCGAGGTTGGTCGTCAGCATGAGCGTCACCAGGTTGAACGGCGTGGCCGAGTTGAAGGTGAGCGTGCCCATCGGTATCCCATTGGTCCCGAAGTTGCCAACCTGGACCAGCGTTCCCACCGGGGGCGTGCTGGTCGAGTTCGTATAGGCGGTCAATTGAATCGGCGTGCGGTTTTCATTCGGGGTCGCCTCGGCGGTGGCGAAATCCATGACCAGGTTGGTGATCTGCTGGCTGAACTGGATAACCAGGACCCCGGGGTCTCCGCTATTAGGAAAGAGATAGTTCCCGGAAAAACGCGGGAGGATAAGGAACGTGGTGTTGTAATTCTGGACGGAAAACCCCCCGGAACTCGCACTGAAGTGCGCGGTAACGGCGCCCGCGGTCTGATCGAAGGGCACGGTTTGTCCCGGCGTGAGCGCCGGGGTGGCGGTATCCAAATCAAACGTCGCCGTCTGGGCGCCGGCCAAGTTGCCAAGCCAAAGCCCGAGGAGCGCCAGGAGCGTCGCGGACCGCCGCCTGATTGTCAGGGGATTGCTAAGGAGCTTTTTCATAATTTTTGTTTCTTGCCGTTCTATTTGATTCTTAACTTGGTTGCCGACGGAACCTTTGCTCCGGCCAGCACTACTTGATGGTCAGCAGTTCCAACTCACAGATCAGCGCGGCATTCGGTCCGATCTTGGTGCGATTGCCGCGGGCCTCCACCACGCCTTTTTCGCCGTAAGCGAGTTGCGACGGGATGAAAAGCTGCCACTTGGAGCCCACGGGCATGAGCGGCAGAGCCTCCTTCCACGCGGGGCCTGCCTGGCCAACTTTGAGATGCGCGGGGATCCCGGAGCGGTAGCTGCTGTTGTACTCAATCCCGTCAATAAAGCTGGTCTTGTGCTGGCATTCCACAGTGTCGGTTAAGGTTGGTTTCGGGCCGGTGCCGGCCTTGAGAATCTTGTATTGCAGCCCGCTCGGCAGCGTCACCACGCCGGCGTTCGTCTGGTTCTGCGCCAGGAAGGCCGTTCCTTTGGCCAGATTCTCCTCGGCAATATCCGCTGGCGCCCCCGCCGTGGTCGCCTGCACCCGTTTGATTCGGATCTTATCCTGCCACACGCGCAGGGATTTCCGGAGTTCCTCGTCCGTCATCAGGAGCGCGCTGCCGGAGAGCACGTCGCGCATGCCGCGGAGGAGCGGCTCGACTTCGGCTTCGACGGCCCGGCCCTTGAGGTTTCGCGCCATGTCGGCCCCGACGGCGTAACTCTCCCGGGCTTTATCGGTCTTGAGTAGGTCCGCCTCCTGGGCGGTCCCTTGCGCGGCCAAAAGGCCCGCCGCCAGCGCCGCCAGGCAGCGCCTGACAGTCGAAAGGTTTGAGAAAATGGTTGGGAAAATGGTTGGAATTGCGTTCATGGCTTCGAGTATGCGGACTTTTAAACTGGCACCGGGGCGAGGATGGGTCATATCGGAAATCTTTCCCTAGTTGAGGGGGTGCAACCTTGTCGAGCTGCACCCCCTGGTGTATCGGAATTGAATCCGGGAAGGGATTTCTCCCTCCCCGAATTATTGGGTGCTACTGATTTATGGTGTCGTAACCTGCACGGCGGCTGAATAGGCCGAATCCCCTACGATGTTCCTGGCCAAGATCCGGTAATAGTAGGTCGCGAGCCGCGTCAACCCGGTTTGCGTGACATTGGTGGCGTTGGCCGCGATCGTTTGGTTGTTCACGCCGGTCGTGAACGTCGGGTTGGTCGCGCGCTGGAGGATGAAGTTGGCCTCGTTATTGGAGTTGTCGGTCCAGCGCAGTTGGACATCAGCACGGGCGTTATTTCTCACAGCCGTTGCGGTCAAGCCGCTGGGAGCTGTGGGAATGGCCAGGCTCACGGTGACTGGTCCGGCGAAGGCCGACGCGCCCGCCGCATTCATGGCCCGCACCTGGTAGGCGTAGGTGTTGCCCGCGGACACGCTGCCGTCGGTGTAGGTCGCGGCATTCGCCGCGAGCGCCGTGAGCTGAGTGGCGGCGGCCCCATTAACCGAGCGCCAGACTTGGAACCCGGTCTCGTTGTTGGCTCTGTCGGTCCAGTTCAGGCGGAGCGAGGTGGGAGACAGGATCGTCCCGGTCAGGTTCGTCGGAGCCGTGGGAGGCAGCGGTGCCTGCACGCCCGCGATGTTGGAGTACGGCGAGTTGGCGCTCGCGCTGGGGAATCCCGCGACGCCGCTGCCGACCGTGGTCACTGCCATCACGCGGTAGTAGAAGGGCGTGGTGACGTTGCCGATGGTATTGGTGTAGGTCAGCACATTGCCGAGCTGGGTGGTGACTAAGCCCACGGTGAAGGCGGAGTCGCCTGCCCGCTGGACCGTGTAGGCCGTGGCGTTCGTCGCGGTCGCCCAAGTGAGGATTATGGCCTTTTTAGCCCCGGTGCCGTTGGTCACGGCGGTCAGCGTGGGCGCTGTCGGCGGGACCGCGACCATGATGGGCCGCATCATGTCGTTCTCTTCATGGCCCAGCAAGTGGCAGTGCCAGGTGTATTCGTTCCCGAAGTTGACGGACTTGTTCGGGTAAGCGGCCACCGGCAAGCCGGCCGGGTCCATCACGCGCGTGAAGGAGAAGTTCGCCGGCATAGTCGGATCTAGTGGCCGAATGTTGTTGGGGAGGATCCCCATGGACGCGGGGACTGTCGGGGTCTTGGCGCGGAGCGCGACCACCACGTCTTCGAGCGGGTTCATCCGGAGGGTCTCTCTCCAGCCCAGCTCATTGGCCTCGGGGAGCCGGATGGCGCCATCCCAACCTACGCGGTTGACGAGTTGCACATTGAACAGGTGGAAGTGGACCGCATGGGTATCCACGCCGTTGTGGGTGATCTTCCAGAGTTGCGTGCTCCCATCGGTCAAGACCTCCGTCGCGGGATCGTTGAACCCATAGGGAATCGTCGTTTGGATAGTCGCCGTGGTGAAGGGAATCTCGACGCCCATCGTCGCGTTCATGCGGCCATAGGGATCGAACAACTCCTGAATCGTCTTGGGCTGCAGCGGCGTGCTGACGCCGTTGATCGTCAGGGAAGTGTCCGAGATCCGCGCCACGTTGGCTCCGGGGGTGCGGCCTGCGGGGACGATGGATGCCGGAAACCCGCTCGCGGCATAGGCGGCCGTCGCGGCGGCGGTCAAAGCGGTCCGATCAAGGGCGGTGCCGTTGACTGTGCCACCCACGCGGATCTGCATGAGGGTGCGGATATTGGGGCCTTTGCCTGGCAGGGTCGAAGCGGCTCCACCTTGGCCGGTCATGTCCGCGCAGTCCGTGTAGTAATCATTCCGCGGATCGCCAGCCGGAACCGGGCCGGGGGCGTCACTGTAAAGGATGATCGTCTTGCCTGCGAACTGGGAGAAGTCAATGATCACGTCGCCCCGTTCGGCACACCCTAGTAAGAGCGCGTGTTCATTCGGCCCGATACTCCCGACCGTGATGTCGCGCTTGTTTTGCACATAACCGACGGGCGTGTTTTGGAGCACCGCCGGCGTGGGCAGCAGGCCGCCCTCGGTGCCGACCTGGATAATGTCCGGCCCGATGTTCTTGGGGTCCGGCAAGCCACCGGGCCGGTTGTCAATGATGTCCGGGATCATTCCCGGGGTCTGCACTCTCCACCAGGAGGGCCAATTCGCTGTGGGTGAATTGATGTCCGCCGGGATCATCGCGACTTCCGTGCCGAAGGTCTGGAGGGTGACTGCCGCCGCCGCCCCAGCCCCGGTGGTATCCGCCACGTCAGGGGTGATGGTGATCGTGGGAGCAGCCGTGTAGGCATTGCCCGGAGCCGTCACGGTCACTGCCGTAACCTGCCCGAAAGCGGGGTTGGGAGTGACCCCATCCGGCAGCAACGGGTTCAGATCTACGGTTGCAACGGCAGTGGCGCCCGCACCGGTCGTATCGCCGGCAGCAGGCGTGATGGTGACTGTGGGCGCTACCGTGTAGGCGCTACCACCGGAGTTAACCGTGATACTGGAAACGATACCCACCGAATAACCAGCCGGGTCGGCGACGTAAAGCTGGAGGTTCACGAACCGGTCATTACAGGCGTTGAGGATGCGGAAGCGATAAGCTTTGGGTTCCACATTGACGTAGGGATAAGCTGCGCCGTTGATAATCGGGGTGTCCATGAAGCCTTCCGGCACGCAGGAGACCTGCGGCGGCGCGGCGGAGGGGAATACTGGCCAAAACCAGGCGCCGTAGTCCAGGCGGCCCATCGGATTCGCGCCGCTCAGGTCATTGGGATTCTGGTTCGGCATATAAATATGCGGGAACCAGAGACTGCCCAGCGTTTGGCCCCAATTGGGATTGGAAGCCCAGAGCGGATCGGTCGCGTAAGTTCCCGTGCCGCCCTCCCAGAATCCGGTATTCGAATTGAAGGTGGATGGCGTCCCATGCACGAAGGTCTTGTCCTGGATGACCAGGGGGATTTCGCCACCGGGAGCAAACGCGTTCAAGCTCCGCTCATTCGGATCCACCAGCAGGTAACCGGCGGCCTCGCCGGCATATACGTTGAGGCGGGTCATGCCCATGGCGTGGTCGTGATAGAACATCAACCGGCCGCTCTGTCCATTGGGCCAGTAGAAGGTCGCCGATCCATCGCCTGGAATCGCCATGTCGGGAACATTTTTCTGACTCACGCCCTTCTTGAGCGTCGCGGTTTCGCCCGCCGGGGTGATCCACTGATGGGCGGTGCCGTCGCTGATCCAGGGGTTATCGCCGCCGTGGAGATGGAGGGTGGCGCGATTCTGGGTATAGGCGGTGCCATCAGGCCCCATCCCGGCGCCCATGACGGTAACGTCCGTCGGAACGAACAGGTCGCCCGCGGTGCCCGGCGGGAGGAGGTTGTAGAACTTGATCCGCGTGGCCTGGTCCTTGTTCGCCACGATCGTCGGCCCAAGATAGCGCGGTTGATCCACGCCAAAATAGACCCCACCGGGCAGCGGAAAGTGCTGGCTGGGAGTGCCTGCGGCCAACAATTTCGCGATGATGGCCGGCGTCTCCACCTGCACATAACCGCGCAGCTTGGTCGGCCCCATCTCCGAGTGCAGTTGCTGCGTATAGTCCACCAGCGCGATTTCATAGTAATCCGATCCCGCATAGGTGGCGGTGTCGGCGACCGCGAGCGGGATGTAGTTCCCGAGATTGTTCGCGCCCGCTGCGGTCAAGCCCGGCAGCGAGTCCACAAACTTCGAGAGCAGCGGGCTGTTCGCGTAATTGGGGAGGTCGTAATTAATTCCCGGCACCAACTGCGGCGGCGAGACGTATTGCGCGCTGGCCGGCCCCACGCCCAAGGCGAGGGCCATGGCCGCCAGGCCGGTAAGTCTAAATGTGTTTTTTGTTTTCATACTGTTTTTTTGGTCGTTCCTAGTTGCGTTGCTGTTATTGTTTGAACCGCTTTCTTTCGTTTTGTTTTGTTTGTTAACCACACCCGGACATCCTAGTTTCCCCATGCCTCTCGCGGCCGGCCATTGAGGCTCACAGAGCAACAAAATGAACCACCGCATACTTACTTCCACATCTCGTCATCCGTGTTCTAGCTTGTCCCGAACAGACAATGGCAGAAGCAAGGGAGTCCCGGTATTGCACCTTAGTTGTACGTATCGGT
>CAIKLQ010000481.1 GCA_903828255.1 uncultured Verrucomicrobiota bacterium | reverse complement strand
AATGGTGCCGCTGAGATCGTCGTTGTCCGTGCCAATGATTTCGGCCTGGTAACCGAGTCGTTTGCAGCCTTCAGTGAACGCGATTTGCGTCATCTGATGCACGGGGTGGCCCTTCAGCGATTGCACCCAATAGAACTTCTTAGCCTTGGTGACTGGCGTGCTTTGTTCGGTGGAAGATTTGCCGCAGCCGCCGACCACTGCCGCAAAACAGAGGCTAAAGAGGAGAAATAGGACGTTTTGTTTATTCATAAGTTTTCGTTCACGAGATTTTTGTGTGACGTCTCAAAAGATCGATACCGACGGCGCTGACCATGATCACCCCCACGGCCACGGTCTGCCAATGCGTGTTCACGCCAGTAACCACGAGACCGCTGCGAACAACTTGCATGATGAGCAGCCCCAGGAACGTCCCGATGACCGTGCCGACGCCGCCAAACAAGCTGACACCGCCAATCACCACACTGGCGATGACATCCAGTTCCCAGCCCACGCCGATTTCCGGCTGGCCGACGTTGAGCTGCGCCATCAACAACATCCCGGCCAAAGCCGCCATCGCGCCAGTCAACACGTAGCAACCGATCTGCACGCGCGTGGTATTGATGCCGGCGATGCGCGCGACTTCCACGTTGCCGCCGGTGGCATAAACCATCCGGCCATACGTCGTGCGCCGCAGGCAAAAATCGCCGAAAGCCACCAATACCGCGAACACCACGAATGCCCACGACAAACCCAAAGGCTCGGCGCGTCCGAGGGTTTTCAACGAGTCCGGGATGGGATAAATCGGATAGCCTTTGCACAGTAGATAATTCAGCCCGCGCGCCACATAGAGCATGCCCAGTGTGGCGATGAACGCCGGAATGCCAAACCGAACTGAGATGAGGCCATTGACCAGGCCCGCGAACATGCCGACCGCCAGTCCTGCCGCCAAGCCCGCTTCCACCGGCCAGCCATGCGTCTTCATCAGCCAGGACGAAACAACCGCGCACAGTCCGGCGACCGATCCGACGGACAGGTCAATGCCTCCCGCAATCATCAGCCAGGTTTGGCCCACCGCGATCACGCCCACGAACGCCATCGCTCGCAGCATGGCGGCGACGCTGTTCGGTCCGAGGAAAGTCTGATTGATGCAATAGAAGACGAGCGTGAACACCAACAGCGGCACGAGAATTCCCGCTTCAGGAATCGTCCAGATTTTGCGGAGAAACTTCATGCGCCGAACTCAGACGCCGGGGACGTAGCCGGTCCCGAATTTTGCGCTGGAAGGATTCCGAAAATCCGAGATGAGCGACATCAGTGAAGTCGTCCCGCCATCGGCTACGATCGTTTGTCCGACGATGAATCCCGCGTCCTCCGAGCAGAGAAACACCGCCAGCTTCGCGATCTCGCCTTTTTCGCCCGACCGGCCCAGCGGAATCTTCTCCGCCGCCACCCGGCTCGCGTCGGCTTCGTTGAATCCGGGGATGGCCTTGAAGTAATTCTCCACCGTCACCCAACCAGGCGCGATGGCGTTGACGCGAATTCCTTTGTGCGCGAGCTCCACGGCGAGCGAGCGCGTGTAGGCGATGATCGCGCCCTTCGTGCCGGCATAGACGCTGTGTTCCGGCGCGCCGGCCAGCCCGTGGACGGAAGTGATATTGCAAATCGAACCGCGCCCGCGCTGGAGCATGTCCTCAACGATCACCTGTGTCAGAAAGAACTGCGCACGGATGTTCACGTCAAACACGGCATCGAACTGCTCCTCCGTGACCTTGAGGAACGGCTGGTTGAAAGTAATGCCGGAGTTGTTGACGAGGCAATCCACCCCGCCGAGGAATTTGATGGCCTCGCTCCCCAACGCCCGCACCTGCGCGGCGTCTTTGAAGTCCGCCTGAAACGCCTCGGCCCGCCGGCCCAGCGCGCGGATTTCCGCGATGGCCGAGCGCGCCCCGGCGTCGTTATGTGAATAGTGAACCGCCACGTCCGCGCCCTGTCGCGCAAATTCCAGCGCGATCTCCCGGCCGATGCCCGTGCCCGAGCCGGTGACCAGGACCCGTTGCCCACTCATTTTTTCGTTCATGGTGAATTTGAAGATTGTCGCTCGCGCCGCGCGACCGACGGATGATTGTTGCCAGAACCGGAAGCCAGAGGCGAGTGCCAACCACCGGATCTTTTCGGTTGGACTTCGTATCTTGCCGCGAAGACTGGCGCTTCGAGCTGTGCGTAATCGTCCGCGGGTTGGAAGCAGAAGGACTCTCCCTCACCCTTGCCCTCTCCCGCTGGGAGAGGGAACAGCAATCGTCCCCTGCGTATTTTTCGATGACGCATCGAGCAATCCAGACGCAGTTACTTCACTGAGACGGCGACCACTTCTCCCTCTCCCAGCGGGAGAGGGCCGGGGTGAGGGAGAGTCTCCCAACCACCGGCCGCTTCTAGTCCGTGGAAAAGCGGACGAAGTTTCGCTCCCGGTATGTGGCTAAAGCTTGTGCGGCGCGAAAAAACGTCGAAGAATTGCGCAAGAGAATCAGCGTCCTGCGAACGGACTCACCAACCGGAGCGTTTGCCGGCTCGCAAAACAACCAATTGATACCGTGACCCAAAAAATTGTCATCACCGACTGGACCTTTTCGGACCTCAGCATTGAAGAGCAAATGGCTCAAGCCGACGGCGCCACGCTGGTGGGCAAGCAATGTAAGAGCGCGGCGGATGTGATCGCGCTCGTCGGAGATGCCGACGCCGTGATCACGCAGTTCGCCAAAATTGACGCCGCCGTGATCGGTGCGATGCAGCGAGCCCGCGTCATCGTTCGTTACGGCATTGGCGTGGACAACGTGGACCTCGACGCCGCCCGCCAGCGCAACATCCCCGTCTGCAACGTCCCGGATTATTGCATGGACGAAGTCGCCGACCAAACGCTGGCGTTCATCTTGGCCACCACCCGGCAAGTCGTGCCGAACACGCTGCACCTTCGCGCCGGCAAATGGGGATTGGCTTCGCCACTCACGGCAATGCAGGCATTGAAGAATCTCACCGTGGGCGTCATCGGCTTTGGGCGCATCGGGCGGGAAGTAGTGAGCCGGTTGCGGGCTTTCAAATGCCGCGTGGTGGTGTTTGATCCGGTTGTGCCCGCCACCGAAATCACCCAGCACGGCGCGCAGCCGGCGGCCTCACTCGACGAATTGCTCGCCCAGGCCGACATCGTGACGCCGCATTGTCCGTCCACGGCGCAAACCCGCAAGATGTTCAACGCCGATGCCTTCGCCAAAATGAAACCCGGCGCGATTTTCATCAACGTCGGCCGCGGCGATTTGGCCGATACCGCTGCGCTAACCGCCGCGCTGCAAAGTGGAAAACTTAGCGGTGCGGCGTTGGACGTCTTCGATCCGGAGCCGATCCCGGCTGAGCATCCGGTTCTGAAAATGCCGAACGTGATCGTCGCGGCGCACATCGCCTCCGCCAGTCCGCCAGCCGTGCGGAAGTTGCGCGAGTCCGCCGCCGCCCTCGCGCTCAAGGCGCTGCGAGGGGAACCGCTGCCCAACATCGTCAACGGAGTGAAGTCAGCGACCTGATCCCTACGCGAGCGCAAACTGCGACCTCGAAACACGAAAATGGAGAAACCTCTCGTCGCCATCATTGACTGGTCAAAGCAGCCCATCGGCGACCCGGCGGCCAGTGTGGAGCGCGGCATCATCGGTGACGCCGCTGACGTCCGAACGTTTCTTTGCAACAGCGACGCGGATTTCGCTGGCGACATTATCGGAGCCGCCGCACTGATTGTCTGGCACAACATTCCAATCACCGCTCCGGGCCTCCGGCGTCTCAAGCGTTGCCGGGCGCTCATCCGGAACGGCGTCGGCTTCGATTCGGTGGACGTCCGCGTCGCCGCTGAATGCAACATTGCTGTGTGCAACGTGCCCGACTACGGCACAGAGGAAGTGGCTGACCACGCGATCGCTCTCGCCCTGGCCTTGTGCCGCCAGTTGTTCCCGCTGGATGCGGAGGCGAAACGGCTGGGCTGGTTGATCAAGGTGGAAACCAAAATGCGCCGGTTGCGCGAGCTGACCTTTGGCATCGTCGGTCTGGGGCGCATCGGCACGGCGACGGCCTTGCGGGCGAAGGCGCTGGGTTTCAAGGTCTGCTTTTACGATCCGTATCTGCCGAACGGCGCGGACAAAGCCGTGGGGATCACCCGGGCGCGCACGCTCGAGGAATTGCTCCGCCAGTCCGACGTGCTTTCGCTCCACTGCCCGCTGACCAAGGAAACCCATCACCTGCTCGGCCAACGTGAACTGGCGTGGATGAAGCCGTCCGCTTTCATCGTCAACACGGCGCGCGGAGCGATCATCAAGAAGTCCGCGATCCTGGCGGCGCTGCGCGAGGGCCGGTTGGCCGGCGCGGGCTTGGACGTGGTGGAGGATGAACCGCTGCGTTCGGCGGAAGAAGCCGCGACCCCCAACCTCATCGTGACCTGTCACGCCGCTTTTTGCAGCGTGGAAGCGAAGCAGGAAATGCGCGCCACCTCTGCCCGCATCGCCCGCGCGGCGGTCCGGGGCGAGCCGCTGGAAAACGTCGTGAACGGCGTCACTCTCAAACCCAGCCAATAATCGCTCTCCAAGTTCATGTTCTCGCTGAAAGACAAAATCACCATCGTCACGGGCGCCGGCTCCGGCATCGGCGCGGCCATTGCGGAAGCGTTCGCCAAGTCCGGCGCGTTGGTTTATGTCGCGGACTGCCACGAAGTCGGCGGCAAGGAAACGGTCGCCAATATCGAGAAGTCAGGCGGCGTGGCGAAGTTCGCGCTCGTTGATGTTACGAACGAAACCGAATGTCAGGCGTTGATCAAAGGAGTGCTGGAGGAGAACGGCGGGCGTTGCGACGTGCTCGTGAACAACGCCGGGGTCGGTCACGGCGGCACGATTCTCAACACCGAATCCGCAGACTTGGCCCGGCTCTGGCGCGTGAATTTTCTCGGCGCGTATCACCTGTGCCGCGCCGTCCTTCCCACCATGATCAAGCGCCAGGCGGGTTCCATCATCAACCTCGGCTCGATCGCGTCCATCACCGGCATGGAATCGCGGTTCGCCTACACCGTCACCAAGCACGCCGTCCTGGGTCTGACGCGCTCGATGGCCATGGACCTGGGTTCGTCTGGAGTGCGCGTCAATTGCATCTGCCCCGGCCGCGTGCAGACGCCGTTCGTGGATGCGCGCCTGCGCGAATATGCCGACCCGCAGGAGTACCTGAAGCAGATGGTCGCGCCACACACGCTCAAACGCATGGCGCAACCTGCCGAAATCGCGGGCGCCGCCGTCTATCTCGCCAGCGATGAATCTGCCTTCGTGATTGACGGTGGTTACACCGCCGGCAAGTAAGTTTT
>CAIKLQ010000480.1 GCA_903828255.1 uncultured Verrucomicrobiota bacterium | reverse complement strand
ACACCAGCGGCACGATCGTGATGCCAAGGCTCGGCACTACAAAACTTCCCTGTGCCGGTACGCCGGTGTCCCGCGTCAGGTGGAGGCTGTTGCCAGCGGTGATCGTTTCCATGTGCGCGACGAACAGATCGCGAATCCGTCCCAGCGCAGGGCTACGTTCCAAATCGCAAGCCGTGTCGAGCGCATCTACGGTACGGGCAACATGCGTGCAGTAATGATGAAAGGTCGAGATCAGGGCCCGGACGTCCTGGCCCACCGTGTCCATCGAGCGGTTCGCTAGGTCGGCCAGCAATTCGTCCGCCCGCAGCAGATGCGCGGCGGCCAGGCGGTCGTTGGGTCGAATCTCCTCCAACGCCCGGCGTGTGGCGTGGAACGCACCAATGACCTGTCCCCGGAACGCGTGACTGTAAAGCCGCGCCAGCGCGATGTCGCACTCGCTGATACCCGAGGGCGCACGACCACGAACGTGACTGCCGCAGGTCATGTCCGCGAGCCGCTCGTAGTTTGGGTGCATCTTAAGCCGGCTGATTTTGCAGACATCATTCATGGGGGCGTTGATTGGGTCCGGGTTTCAGTTTGCGATGCGTGCGAACTCCTGTCGCAACGCGCCGATAAAATCATCCGCCGTGCGCGCAAGGTCAAACTCCGAACACCAACTCCAATCCCGTCGTGCCGCCCGGTCGTCAATCACGCCCGGCCAGCTTGCCAACAAGGCAGCGACGGTTTCGTCTGGTTCGAAACGCAGCGCGGCCTTCGGCAGGCGGTGCTGGATCGCGTCGGCAATTTCCTGCGGAGTGACCGTCATGGCGCTGAGATTGTAAACGCGTTGCGCCAGTTGGGAAGCCGGCGCGCCCAGCAGGCCGGCAAACGCGCGCAGCACATCGCGCACATAGATCAGGGCGAGTTTGGTATCCGGGCGGGAGCGAAAGGTGAACTGCCCGCTCCGCACCGCTTCAATGAACGCATGCGAAGCCAGCGCACTGGCGGCGCCGGCAGGCGCATGCCGCGAAACCGTGATGGGCAAGCGCAGGCAACGGAAGTCCAGCCCGTGCTGGCGATGGTAATAAACACCCAGCCGTTCGATGGCCATCTTCGTGACGCCATACAGCCCGTCCGGCCATTGTGGCGTTTCGTCGGTAAGAACTTCCGGCAGGACGCCGCCAAAGGCTGCGATGGTGCTGGCAAAGAGCACCGTCGGTCGGCCGTGGCGCAGCGCCGTCTCAAACAGCGAGAACGTGCCATCCATGTTCACCTGCCATCCGAGCTTGCGGTTTTGTTCGCAACTTCCCGAAAGCAATGAGGCCAGGTGAATCACCGTGGTGGGTTGATGACGCTTGAACAACTCTTCGAGTTGCTGCACGTCGAGCAAATCGCCGCGCTCGAAAGTCGCGTTGGCCGAAACAGCGCCGATCGGCGCCGGCGCGACGTCGAAGAGCACGAGGCGCTCGAAACGCGGCGCCAACGTCCACGTCAACTGGCAGGCGAGATTGCCCGCGCCGCCGGTGATCAGACAGACGGCCACCTCACGCGCCCTCCGCGACCACGGGGTTGGTCAGCGCGCCGATCTTGTCAATCTCGATGGTCACCGTGTCGCCCGGTTGCAGATAGACCGGCGGCTTGCGCGCGAAGCCGACGCCATGCGGCGTGCCGGTAAGAATCACCGTGCCGGGCAGCAGCGTTGTGCTGCCGCTGAGAAACGCTATGACCGACGGCACGTCGAAGATGAAATCGTCGCAGCGCCAATCCTGCATCACCTGGCCGTTGAGCACGGTGCGAATCTTCAACGCCGCCGGGTCGGGAATTTCGTCCGGCAACACCAGACATGGCCCGAGCGGCGCGAACGTGTCGAACGTCTTGCCGCGGCACCACTGGCTGCCACCCCATTTGATCTGCCAGTCGCGGGCGCTCACATCGTTCGCGCAGGTGTAGCCGAGCACGTAATCGAGCGCGGTCTCCCGGGAAACATTCTTGCAGCGCTTGCCGATGACGACCGCTAACTCACATTCGTAATCCACTTCGTCGCTGCGCAGATGGCGCGGCAGGACAATCGGGTCGCCGGGATTTTGGACGGCGGTCGTGGCTTTCATGAACAACACGGGACGTTCGGGCACAGGAGCTTTTCCCTCCTCGGCATGACGGCGATAGTTCAAACCGATGCAGAGCAAGTTCACCGGCGCGATGGGCGCCAGCAGCTTGAGCGGCTTGATGGTTTGCCCGGTGACTTCAAATTTGCCGAAGATGTCGCCGGTGATGGCGCGGGCGCTGCCGTCGGGTTGGAGCGCGGCGTAATGAATTTCGTTTGGGGCGTTTTGGTAGCGGATGATTTTCATGTTTGGGAGATTAAAGTTTGGAGAACATTTACTTGCCGGCGGTGTAACCACCATCAATGACGAAGGCACTGCCGGTTACGAATGCGGATTCATCGCTGGCGAGATAGACGGCGGCGCCCGCGATTTCGGAAGGTTGCGCCATGCGTTTGAGCGTATGCGGCGCGACCATCTGCTGCAGGTACTCCTGCGGGTCGGCATATTCGCGCAGGCGCGCATCCACGAACGGCGTCTGCACGCGGCCGGGGCAGATGCAGTTGACGCGCACGCCGGACGAACCCAGGTCCATTGCCATCGAGCGTGTCAGACCCAGGACGGCGTGCTTGGTGACCGTGTAGGCGAAGCGCGACTCCATGCCGGTGATAGCCGCGATCGAGCCGAGGTTGATGATTGAACCCGTCTTGCGCTCGAGCATCGCGGGCAGAACGGCGCGGCTGAGATGATACGCGCCGAGGAAATTCACGCGCCAGAGCCGATCCAAGTCGGCGGGTTCGGTGGTGAGAATCGTGCCGACGTGACCGACCCCGGCGTTGTTCACGAGCACGTCGCAACGTCCGCCGTTCTCTTCCAGCACCCGTTTGATCAACGCCTGACATTCGGTTTCGTTCGTAACGTCAACGAGCGCGAATTTCGCCACGCCACCGGACTTTTCGATTTTGGCGACCGTTTCCTTGCCGCCGACTTCGTTGTATTCCGCCACGTAAACCATCGCGCCGGAACTGGCGAACGCTTCAGCGATAGCCGCGCCGATGCCAGAGCCGGCGCCCGTGACGATGGTGATTTTGTTTTGCAGTGAGAACATAAGCTTACAGGTAATCTTCCAGTTTCAGTCCGGCCATCGTCGCGGAGTCACGCAAACTCTCCACGACATCCGAGGGCAGCGCGATGCCTTCACGCGTGGCGCGTGCGTGCTTTTCCCATTCCATTTCGCCGGGCACAAAAAGTCGGTCCACGCCGTCGGCGCGCGGGGCGCTGTGTATTTCATCCACGAGGGCCTCGACGCGGCGCGTGAATTCCGCGGCGGGCATGATGGTGTTCACATCAAGCGCGATGAACGCCGCCCCGTGGTCAGTGGGTTTCGTGCCGTCATCCCAAAGCCAGTTGCCAACCTGCCACGTTACCGACGCGCCGCTGAGCACGCCCGAAAGCGCCTCGATAAGCAACGCGATGCCGTAACCTTTGTGGCCGGCGGCCGGCTGCAACGCGCCGATTTGCGGATACCCGCTCGGGTCGGTGGTTGGCTTGCCGTCAGCGCCGACCAGCCACGTATTTGGTATGGCTTCACCGCGCGTGCGGGCGGCATAGACTTTTCCGCCCGCGACCGTGGCGACCGACATGTCGAGCAGGATGGAGCGATGTTTGCCCGCCGGGATTGCGTAGGAAATCGGATTGCTGCCCGTGATCGCCCCGCGTGAACCGGGCGCGGCCACCGACGGCACGTCGTTGGCCATGCTCATGCCGATGAGCCCCGCATCCGCTGCGAGCGATGCGTAGTAGCCCGCCGCGCCGTAGTGGCAACTGTTCCGCACGCCGACATAGGCGATGCCACAGGTTTTTGCTTTCGCAATCGCCGTGCGCATGGCTAGCACCGACGTGACCATGGCCAGCGCGGATTGGCCGTTGACGATGGCCCAAGCTGGACCTTGCGTGGCGATTTCGGGCCGGGCTTCGGCGCGCAAACCACCGGCCTTCAAGCGCCGCAGATAACCGCGCAGGCCTTTTGTACCGTGCGTGAAAACGCCCCAAGCATCCGTCGTGACCAGCACGTCCGCCGTCGTCCGTGCATCGGCCTCGGAAACGCCGAGGCGCTGGAGCGAGGCCATCGTAAACTCCGTCAGCGCCTCGATGGTGACGAGTTTGCTCGCGGCAGGAGTTTGTGTAGCCGTGCTCATACTGATGACTTCACTCCGTTCACGATGTTGGGCAAAGGCTCGCCGCGAATCGCCTTGAGAGCGAGACCGGCTGCGGATTCGCGCAATTGTTTCACAGCGGGCGGACTCGCCGATGCAATATGCGCCGCTACGATCACATTCGGCATTTTCAGAATCGGATGATCCGCCGGGATCGGCTCCGGATCGAAAACATCCAGCGCCGCGCCACCCAGTTTTCCGCTTTGCAACGCGGCGGTCAGCGCAGCGCTATCGGCCAAATCACCACGGCCGACATTAATAAAGATGGCGCCGGGTTTCATTTTGGCGAAGGCGTCGGCGTTGAACATTTTCTTGGTCTTGGCCGTGGACGGACAATGCGGCGTGACGATGTCCGACTGGGCCAGCAATTCGTCGAAGGATGCCGCCGGCTGCGCGCCGTGCTTCGCGATTTCGGCTGCGGGCACGACTGGATCGAAAACCACCACGCGGCATTTGAAAGCGAGCAACCGCGACACTACTTCGCGTCCGATGCGGCCAAAGCCGATGACGCCCACGCTGAGATTCTTCAACGCCTGCATCGCCGCGAGCGGTGTAGCCAAACCCCACTTGCCACCGCGAAGATGCAACGTGTTCGGCACGACCTGCCGCGTGCTGGCCAGGATGAAGGCCAGCGTGTGATCCGCAACTTCGTCCATGCAATAATCCGGGACATTGCAGACCGGGATGTTGTGCTGGCGGGCCGCGTCGAGATCCACGTTGTCCACGCCAATGCCGTAGCGGACGATGACGCGCGCCCGCTGCATCGCACCGATCACGGCGGCGTCAATTTTGGCGAACTGCGTGATCACGGCGTCGGCATCGGCCACAAGCGAGATCAGGTCGGCCGCGCTCTTGCATTGTTTGCCAACGAGCGTCGCGCCGTTGGCCTGCACTAGTTGCTCCTCAATGCCGAGGTCTTGAAACGTCCAGTCGGTAATAACAATTTTTTTGGTCACGCTATCAATGGGTTTATGTTCTAGTCTGCGTATGGCATGGTAATAAAGCCACGCCAGGCCGCTTATTCTTTTGAGCGATTCTTCGACGTTTTTTCGCGTCACACAAGCTTTCCTCCTTTGCTTTCCTCCTTCGCTTTGAAAAAAGGCGAAATGCGGACGAAAAAAACCGGCGGTTGGCACTGGTCTCTGGTTTCCTGTTCTGGCAACAATCATCCGTCGGTCGCTTGGCGTGAGCGACCTTTTACAAATTCAGTATGAACGAAAAAATGAGTGGGAAACGGGTCCTGGTCACCGGCTCGGGCACGGGCATTGGTCGGGAGATCGCGCTGGAGTTTGCCCGGCAGGGCGCGGACGCGGTGGTCCACTATTCGCACAACGACGCCGGGGCGCGCTCGGCGGTGGACGAAATTCGGCGATTGGGGAGGCGCGCTGAAGCGTTCAAGGCGGACTTCAATGATGTCGCCCAGGTGCAGGCACTCGGTCGGCAGGCCATCCAGTTCCTCGGCGGCGTAGATTGCCTCGTCAATAATTCTGGTATCACGTTCAACCAGCCATTCCTCAAGGTCACTCAGGAGCAATTCGACACGGTCTATCACGTGAACATCCGGGCGCAGTTCTTTCTGACACAGGTGATCGTGGAGGACATGCTCAAGCGCGGGCGCGGCGCGATCTGCAACCTCACGTCGATCCACGGGGTTTCAGGCGCGCCGGAACACAGCGTCTATGCCGGCACGAAGGGCGCGATCATCGCCTACACGCGCTCGCTCGCGGTGGAATTGGCGCACAAAGGGATTCGCGTCAACGCCCTCGCACCCGGGTGGGTGACGGTGGAGAATTATTTCAAGGCCATCCCTGGATTCAACGAAGCCGACGCGAGCCGGGTGGCGGCGGAGAAGATTCCGCTGGGCCGGTCGGGCGAAAAGAGCGAGATCGCCAAACTGGCGGTATTTCTCTGCTCGGACGACGCGGGATTCATCGTCGGGCAAACCCTCGTGGCCGATGGCGGTACGACGGCGCTGATGTCGCTCATCTCGGATTTCCGGAATCCTTCCAGCGCAAAATTCGGGACCGGCAACGTCCCTGGCGTCTGAGTTCGGCGCATGAAGTTTCTCCGCAAAATCTGGACGATTCCCGAAGCGGGCATTCTGGTGCCGCTGCTGGTGTTCACAATCGTCTTTTACTGTGTCAATCAAACTTTCCTCGGACCGAACAGCGTCGCCGCCATGCTGCGGGCGATGGCGTTCGTGGGCGTGATCGCGGTGGGGCAGACGTGGCTGATGATTGCGGGAGGTATTGACCTGTCCGTCGGTTCGGTCGCGGGACTGTGCGCGGTGGTTTCGTCTTGGCTCATGAAGTCGCAAGGTTGGCCGGTGGAAGCAGGATTGGCTGCGGGCCTGTTGGTCGGAATGTTCGCGGGCCTGGTCAACGGCCTCATCTCGGTTCGGTTTGGCATTCCGGCTTTCATCGCCACGCTGGGCATGCTCTACGTGGCGCGCGGGCTTAATTATCTGCTCTGCAAGGGCTATCCGATTTATCCCATCCCGGACTCGTTAAAAACTCTCGGACGCGCCGAGCCCTTCGGTTTGTCGTGGGCGTTCGTGGTGTTCGCGGTGCTGGTGGCCGTCGGCGATTTTTGCCTGCGGCGAACGACTTGGGGGCGGATGGTGTATGCCACGGGCGGCAACGTGGAAGTCGCGCGCATCGCTGGCATTAACACCACGCGCGTGCAGATCAGTTGTTATGTGCTGACTGGCGGGATGGCGGCGTTGGCCGGAATGTTGTTGATGTCGCAGTTGAACGTCGGCCAGCCAGAAATCGGCGTAGGCTGGGAACTCGATGTCATCGCCGGCGTGGTGATCGGCGGCGTGAGCTTGTTTGGCGGCGTCGGCACGGCCATCGGGACCTTCCTAGGGCTGCTCATTATGCAAGTCGTTCGCAGTGGCCTTGTGGTCACCGGCGTGAATACGCATTGGCAGACCGTGGCCGTGGGTGTGATCATGGTAAGCGCCGTGGGCGTAGATTTGTTAAGGCGGCGCACAAAAATCTCGTGAACCGAAATTTATGAACAAAAAAACCGTTCTCTTACTCCTCGCCTGCCTCTGTCTTACGGCAATGGTCGGCGGCTGCGGCAAATCTTCCACCGACAACAGCACGCCAGGCACAAAGGCAAAGAAGTTCTATTGGGTGCAATCGCTGAAGGGCCACCCCGTGCATCAGATGACGCAAATCGCGTTCACTGAAGGCTGCAAACGACTCGGTTACCAGGCCGAAATCATTGGCACGGACAACGACGATCTCAGCGGCACCATT
>CAIKLQ010000479.1 GCA_903828255.1 uncultured Verrucomicrobiota bacterium | reverse complement strand
GTTGAGAATTGTTGGTGGGAGGTCCCCACACCGCTGTCACGTCTTTGAACACATCATCGGGGCCGGCATGATCCCCGTCCAGTATCACTGGCACCTGAAGCGTTTTCAAGGCGGTGAGATCCACTTGCCCCTGCCAAACCGGCCGCTGCATCTCGGGCACCAACCGGTCCGGTGCGCTGACCAAAACCACGCCCAGCCGATCACCCGCTTGCTTCAGGGAATCCTTCACATCCGCGCAGGAAGTGTTGAGTGCGAAACGCAGGTTCTCGGCGCCCACTTCGTCAATCAGGCGCAAAACCTCTGGCACGCTGCCGTGCCACCTGCCGGTCCGGTTTTGGAGGTGCAGCATGATCCCACGCTCCTTCGCCCGGCGACACAGGTCGCGCAAGCCGCGTTTGAAGGAGTCCTCGACCTGCTCCGACGTGGCGCCAAACTCGGGCGGCATGTGTGTGGCGATGACGGCATTGGTGACCCCGGTCAGTTTCATCTTGGCCAAAACGTCGTCTATCCGAACCACACTGCCGGCGTAGGACGCTGGAAGAAGATCGAGCAAGGTCAGGTCGGGGAAGTGATTCAGGCCGGACGTGAAATCCACCACCACGCGCAATTGCTGGCGCTCCAGCCACGGTCGGTCGAGCTTGATCTGCTCCGAGTCGCGGCGCAGCAGGTAGGTCCAATCCAGTTTCACGCCATCAAAGTGCTCGAAGAAGGTGGGCCGGCGCAGAATCTCCTCCCGGAGATCAGCGATGCTGCGGAGAGCCAGCAGGCGGCCCACAGGCCGGCTAGGTGCGTTTTCTTTCGCGAGGACGCGCACGCCGGTTTCGTCCATCTGCACCGAGAAGATCCGGACGTCGCCGCCGGAAATGTTGGTCGCGTCGGATCGCCCGCCGTCGTTGTTCTGGAACTCATGTGGCCAGTAGCCGGGGGCCGAGCGCATTTCGCTTCCGAGCGCCAGCTCCGTGACCTTCCTGACCGGCCCGCAATGTGAGGTGATCTGGAACGGCTTGGACTGGAGCGAATTATTGAACACGCCCACCGTGTAGTCGCCCGGCCCCTTGCGGCAAGTGATGTAGCCCAGCCCATCGCCGACGGAGAGCAGTTGCTGCGAGAGGAAAGCAGAATCCAGCACTCGCCGGACATGGGCTAACAGGGTGTGCGGCTGTGCCAGCGGTTGGTTCCAGTTGTGATGGGCCAACTCCCCTTGCACAGTCGGCTCGGCATTGACCCCAAACGGACTCAATAGCAGAAAGATTTCACCCGCCCCACGACGCAGGCGGGCCACTGCGGGCAGTTGGCCGCAGCGTGCCAGGACTTCGGCTCCGGCTGGCAGGGAGACGCCGCACAGTTCCATGGTTTGACGTTCGGTGGTTCGCGTTCCGTCCTTCCAGATGACGACCGCGTCGGGGGGCAATCGCTTGGGTTGCCCAACCTTCCACTCCGGCCAAAGGCGGCGGGCGTTTTCGGCGGTGACGATGAAAGTGCCGCCGGAGGAAACATAAGCGTCGAGCTTGTCGCGCAATTCCGCGTCCGCAGTGAAGAGATTTCCAGCGGCCACCACGACGCCGTATTGTTTCATGACCCAGGACGTCGCATCCGAGTGCAATACGTCCGCCATGTCACCGTAGGGCGTGTTGCAAATCGTGCCACGCTCATCGTGGTACCAGGCACTGTCCTCGTAACCTGGGTAGAGCATCGAGAAAACGGAGTGAGTCAGGTAGTCGCCGGAATCGTAAGGCAGGTACCCCCACACCCGATAAGCCGTGGTCCAGGTCCGCGCCGGCATCCAGCCCGCGAAGTGATCAAGCAGCAGAGCAACTGGCGTGTGCATCACACCGGGTTGTGGCGAACCGGCGACGAACTTAACGGCGTCCTGCTGGATGAGGCCCAACGGCGAGAGCGGTCCGTCGCCGTTGGGCGGCCACCAGGATTTCTCGTACAACGCGGCCTCGAAGCCGAGGATCACGCTGTTGTAAAGATAGTGGCTGAACAGCAGGCGGCGAAGGAGGTTCAAGCTGTTGCCCTTGGTCGGCCCATAGGTTTCGGTTGCTTCGGCGTAGTTCTTGTAATGCCATGTATTGAACACCGAAGCGTTCCCGTACCAGTGCACACCATATTGTTTGCCTGCGCCACGCAGGAAAGCGTAGTGGATACTTGAACTGGTCACCTTGTTTTGGGTCTCCCCACCGGCTAGGACGACGCGCCCCTCCTTGATGAGATACGGCCAATACCAGTAAACCATCAGCGCGTTTAGGCGGTTGCCTAGATCATCTTCAATCCTGCGGAAGTAATCATTCGCTTGAAGGTATTGGCCCAAGCGGTCGGCGGCATACGGAGACTGAATCGCCCGCACGGTGAAGAGGTATCGTCCGTCCTGCTCTCCCACGTCAAAACCGAGAAAACGATCGCCCAGTTTCTCCTCCAGCAATCGCAGCGTCTCGGGCGGCACCCGAATCTGGTTCGACACACTCCCCGGAACGTATCCCCCCACATCAAACAGGTAATAGCCGCGCCGCTTGAATTCGTCGAGCGCTTCGCCAAGATTCGGATTCGAAACCAGATCAATCGGCGGCATGCAAACCGTTCCAAGGCCTTGATTGGTGAAAGCGGCGCTGGGCAACGCCCGCAGCGCAACGAATTGAGGCCTGCCTTCGAAGGTGGCCCAAGTTGGGGCGCGGCTTGGACGGCGGCTGTATTCAGGGTAGAGAGAAGGATCCAGCAGATGCGAATAGACGGTCGGGCGTGTCTCGACGATTGGCTGAGGCAAGCCTTCGGTCGCAAACAACAGCACTGCGAAAAGGATTCCCAGCGTTTTCATCTTGTCACGGGCCGGTTGCCGCCGACACGGTCTCGCACGCGCGGGAGCCGAGCGTAGGGGTCCAGAACCCAGACGGTCTGACCCTCGCGCACCTCGCGCGCCACGGGCATCACGTCGCCATTGATCACCGCGGTAACCTTCGACGCGTCGGTGCGGATGCGGATGGCGCTGGGGTATGTGCCGAGGTCCTGCCAGATTTTCGCGCGCCAGTGCGCACTGCTCCAGAAGGGGCGGAAGCTCGCGTCAATCTTTAGTTCCAGCGTGCCATCCGCAGCCTGACTGGCCACCAGCTTCCCGAACGGGAACCGCTCGCTCTCCACCCGAGCGATGGGCGTCTCGAGGTAGAGTGGAAGCTGGATGTGCGGCTGCGGTTGGTAGGCAACATAGGTTCGTGACGGCGCTGCCGAGAGGAGCCAGATACTCTCGCCGGGCTTGGTCTTTAGGGTGGCGTCATGCACACGCAGTTCGGTTTTTCCAACGGCAAACTCGGGCGACTGGAGGTGGCGCCCCACAGGCTGGTCTTTGCCGTCCACACGTCGCACGAGATACTTCTCTTCGTAGCAGTGCCACTTCATCTCCAGGCGGCGTCCGGGCCGCTGGTATTGAATGTGGCGGATGAAACCCTCGGCCGATTCTTTCACTTTCGCCTTGAGCATGAGATCACGGAACCGTTCGAACGAGCCGAACTCCGCGGCATCACCGAGTTCCACCACGTACCCACTGCGTGCTTTCACCCACTCCTCATCAGCGATGCCGTCAATGGTGTCACCCACATAGTTGTCTTGATAGAGCACGATCTGGCGGGTTCGTTCCTCGAGCGTGGTCTTGCAGGGACCGCGCAGGTGGGTGCTTTCCAGCGGACGCACGCCCACATAGGTGTCGCCGTCACGAATGAACCACCAGTCACCGGGCTTGAGTTCGAGAGGCAGGCGTGTGACCGGCTCGTGGTTGACAAAAAGGCCCTCCAGCCCCGGTTGCCAGCGGAAGAGGAACATGCCCGCCGACACGCGATGGAGCTTGCTGGAGACGGGGCGGACGTCGTCCGGGCCGCCGTTCCGACCGGAATAGGTATAGAGCAGCGTGTTCTTATGCTGGAGGACGCCCGCGCGGCCCCGCTCAGCGAACTCACGCATCCACGGGCCGGGCAATCCCGTCCAATCGTCCTTGAGCGGTTGATCCGGGCGGTTCCCGAAACACAGCTCCGTGCGGTCCATGAACGCCGCTCCATTAAACACGTAATGCGGGTAAAGGGCGGCGAACCGCTTGGGACTGCCGAGCGGAGCGTTGCTTCCGGCACGATGATCGTTCCACCAGGCGGAGGCGTAAACCATGCAGCCGGAGGCTTCGTAGGGATGGTTGATGGAACCCAACGCGTATTGAGCAGTCTGGTAGTTGACCATTTCGCCGAGGACGGGATCGGGCCGCGCATTCGAGATGCCGGGCAGTTTTGGATAGCGATCCATCCAGGGAATCAGTTGCACCGAACAGCGCAGTTCGTTGGGGAACTGCTTGCGCCAGGCAACGTCCTGCAGGTAGGCGGGCAGGTCGGGCACCATGCCTTCCACGTCGTCCAGTGGCCAGCGGCCACCGGTGGCGGGTTGCCGCCAGACGCCCCAGTCAAAAAACTCATTGAGCCAGATCGGCTTCTCGACGCTCGTGGCGAATTGCAGGCGATCGCTGCTCGTGCCCAACCAGGCCCCGGGCGCCATGCGGCTGCCCGGTCCGGTGATCCGTTCCACAACCGGCGACCACATCAGGAAGCGGTTGAGCCAGAGACGCTCGGCGATCATCCGGGCCATGCGCGCCAGTTCCGGATCACGCAGGAATGCCTTCATCGCGTCATAGCCGTTCGAGCTGCACCAATGCCCTTCGAGCACATTGAACTCGGAGATGTCACCACTGAGGTTCAAGTGGTCCAACTCGCCGCGCAGTCCCCAGTAAGCGGCGTCCCGGACGTCGGGATTGCCGGTGACGGCCCAGGTCAACGCCAAGAAACTCAGGTAATCGTGGGCGTTCGCGCCGTTGTAACCGGGCGCGTGCATCCACATGGTCGGCTCGACGTCGGCGGTCTCGGGGTGGAAAGCCGTGAGCACGTCCTTGATGGCCTGATGCGCCTCCGGCGTGAGGCGTTCACCGATCCGCAATGTCAGGATGGCCAGCGGAATCAGTTCGGTCTGGTATTGGCAAACTTCCTTGGCGGGATTGCGGCGTTTCGGGTCGCGCCAAGCGGCTTCGATCTCTGCCTTCTTCTTTTGGCAGTAGTCAACGATCTCGCGGTTGACGGCCGCTACGTCGTCGGGATCGCCCCTCACAAGTCGCTCGAACTGGGTCAGCCTTGGGTTAACGAGGCGGCCGGGGTTGCTTTGGTAGATATTGCCGCGCATCCGGTAACGCAGCGCGTCCCAACCGCAAGCGAC
>CAIKLQ010000478.1 GCA_903828255.1 uncultured Verrucomicrobiota bacterium | reverse complement strand
GCCGGCGGTTACGGCATGGCGGCGATGTATTTGCTGGCGCAACGTTCGCCCCAGAAGGGTATCGTTTTCGTCGGCGGCCGGCGACGCGTGGATGTTTTGTGCGAGACGGAATTCCGCGCGCTCGGCTGGGAAGTGTGCGTGACCACCGAAGATGGCAGCCGCGGCGAGAAAGGCTTGGTGACCCAACCGCTGATTGCCGAACTGCGCTGCTCGCCAACTGGACGCAAGCTCTTCGCCTGCGGACCGACTCCTATGCTCAAAGCGGTGGGCAAGCTCGCCGCCGATTTCGACATGCCGGCGGAGTTGTCGCTGGACGAACACATGTGCTGCGGCGTGGGCGTCTGCCTCGCCTGCGTGATGCCGATCAAGTCCGGCGAGGGATGGGAATACCAACGCACTTGCACCGAGGGGCCGGTGTTCGATGCGCGGCAGGTGGTTTGGGAGATTTCGTAGCGGCGGCTCGGCAGAACGCCGCACACTTTGCCGTTTTTTCAGATGGCGGCTTCCTGCCGAAAGTCGCTACGCCATCACCTCCGAAGCCGGGGCCGGGGAAAACACCAGCGAAACGGCCCTCCAGACGTTCTTTGATGAGTTGCCTGTGCCGTGAAAACCGTTACTTTGATCAGCATGAAAAATAAATTTACCGCCGTGATCAAGAAAGACTCCGACTGGTGGATTGGCTGGGTCGAAGAAATCCCCGGCGTGAACAGCCAGGGCAAAACGAAAGTTGAGTTATTGAAAAATCTCCGCTCAGCCTTGAGCGAAGCGCTGGAGTTCAACCGCGAGGACGCGCGCAACGCCGCGCAGAATGATTACGAGGAAGCCGCAATTCTGGTGTGAAACGGCGCGAACTCATCCGCCATCTGGCTGCGCAAGGCTGCCGGCTCGTCCGTGAAGGAGCAAACCATCCGTGGTGGGAAAACCCGGTGCTGAACCGCCGCTCGGCTGTTCCGCGCCACACGGAAGTCAACCGCTCCCTCGCGCGAAAAATCTGCCGGGATTTGGGAATTGGAGGGCCATGACCACCTACGAAGCAGGGGCCGAGGAAAAACCAGCGAAACGGCCAGCCAGAAAACCTTTTATGAACTGCCCGTGCCTTCATACGAAGGCAGAATGAAATGTGACTCGGTCACCCTGCTTTGAACCGGCCGGAAGCCAGCCACCCCGAGTATGGCGCAACCCGCCGAAATCCCCCAGCGGCGGGTTTGCGCAGGCAACGGTGGGCAAACCTGCGTCCGGGAGAAGCCGGAAAGCACGAGATACTTTTGACTGACCCGTTCACGTTCATGACCCGTTCACGGGAGCGTGGGATTGGGAGCGCACGCGCCACCGGCGCGCAACGTGAACCACCAGCGCGCCCCCGCTAAAGATGCCCAACGCCACATTGATCGGCTCGGGCACGGCGGTGACACTCACGCCCCAACTCAACACCTGGGCCTGACCGCCGCCTGTGGACAGGTCTGCAAACACTAATGTCCAGTCCCCGTTCGGGTTCAACCCAGTCAAGTTGGCGAACGTGACCGTGCCCGCCGCATCGAAGGCCGATGGGACCGAGGTTACCGGGTTGATCGTGCGCCCGTCGGGCTGCCAAGTGGCGCCGCCGGTAATGCTATAACCGCTCACGGTTTGGTAAGAGTGAATGTTGTGCGCTGCGGCGTCAGTGAAGGTGAGGTTCAGGCCGGCATCGCTGTAGCCGAAAGCGTTGCCCGTGCCCGTGCCCACCCGGTTCAGCAACGGAATTAGCACCCCGGCGTGGCTCAAGTAGCAATACAAGTCCCCGTTGTACCCGCCGGAGAGGTTGACCTGCATGCTCACCGAGCCGATGGCCGCCTCGGTGATGCCGCTTACCGTACGCGTGTCGCTCCACGGACTGGGGTTGCCGTCGGTAATGTTACCGCTGTTCTCGAAACCGCTGTTGAAGGTGAAGCTATAATCCACTGCGGCGGATGCGCTCCCGGCCGCCCCGAGGCTCAGACTGGCGAGGAGGATCAAGATTTTCATAAACATGTTAGGTGGTCGGTTTTGGTTTCTTAGTGTTGCAGGCTGCGGTAATAGGCGGTGCCGTTCGGCGCGCTGGCGTCGGTGTGGGTGAAGGAGCCATCCGGGTCGGGGGTGAGCGGGCTGCCCGTGGTCAGCGTGGCCCAGGTGACCGGCTCGGCCAGGCTGGTGGTGCGCTGCACGTCATATTGCAAGCCAGGGATGCCGAAGAACTTGACCGTGGCCGTGCCGCCGAGAACCGTGATCGTCCGGGCGAAGCCGCCGGCCGCCACCACGTTCACGGTCAGCGTGGCACTGGCGCTGTCGCCGACGGTGTTGGTCACGGTGTAGCCGAAGCTGTCGTTGTTGTTGTTGGCGGGCGTGTAGAAAATGTAGGTGCTGTCGAAGCTCAACGTGGCCCCCTGCGCGCTTGCGCCCAACGATTGCACCGTCACCGGACTGGCGTTCGCATCCCAGACGATGTCAGCGATGCGGATTTTCAGGGCGAGTCCAGGCGCTCGCGCGTAGGTGGCGTCGCTGGCGTCGAACGTGATGCCAGTGCCAGTGAGGGTAAGGTCGCAGGGGTTTTCGTCCGTGTCGTTGTTCGCCAGGTGCAACGCGGCGGTCTTGGCCCCGCCGCTGGTGGGGGCAAACCGCACGGTGAAGGTGGTGCTGCTCCCCGCGCTGACTGGGGCGGTGGGAGAGGCGGTGACGGTGAACATCGCCGCGTCGGAACCATCAATGGAGGTGCCCAAACCGGTGAGGTCCGCATCACCGGAATTCGTAACCGTAAATGTGAGGCTGACATTCGCGTTCACATGCACACTGCCGAAGTCCTTGCTGCCGCCGTCAGCGAGGTCGGTGCCCGCGGGTTGTTGCACGGAGATTTCCGGGGTGCGCGTGAGCCGGAACACATAGGCACTGCCCGCGTCCGCCCCCGCCGGCGTGTCATGCGCGTAAGCCCCCACCAGCACCGTGCTGGCGTCGCTGCTCAGGCTAACCGCATTGCCGAAATAGTCGTAGGCCGCGCCGTCGCCCGCCATCAATTGGGCCTGCTGACTCCAACTACTGCCGTTACGCACAAACACATACGCGCCGCCGGCATATGTCCCCGCCGGCGTGTCATCGTAAGCCCCGACCAGTGCCGTACTGCCGTCGCCGCTCAGGCTGACCGCCCAGCCGAAATAGTCTTGGGCCGCGCCGTCGCTCGCCATCAATTGGGCCTGCTGACTCCAACTACTGCCGCTGCGCACGAACACATACGCGCTCCCCACATCACCCCCCGCCGTAGTATCATTATAGGCAGCCCCCACCAGCGCCGTGTTTCCATCCTCGCTCACGCTGACGGAGTTGCCGAACTGGTCACCGGCCGCGCCGTCGCTCGGCAGAAGTTGGGCCTGCTGGGTCCAACTGCTCCCGCTACGCACAAACACATATGCGCTCCCCGAATCACTCCCTGCTGGCGTGTTGTCGTAGTCAGCCCCCACCAGCGCCGTGTTGCCGTCGCTGCTCAGGCTGACCGCAGAGCCAAAATAGTCATTTGCGCCGCCGTCGCTCGCCGTCAGTTTCACCTGCTGGCTCCAACTGCTCCCGCTCCGCACAAACACATACGCGCTCCCAGCATCACCGCCTGCCGGCGTGTCATCAAAGCTTGCTCCCACCAGCGCCGTGCTCCCGTCGCTGCTCAGGCTGACCGCAGAGCCAAAATAGTCATTGGCCGCACCATCGCCCGCCAGCAGTTGCGACTGCTGACTCCAACTGTTCCCGCTGCGCACAAACACATACGCGCTCCCCGCATCGCTCCCCGCTACCGTGTCATCAGTCAGCGCCCCAACCAGTGCCGTGTTTGCATCCCCGCTCACGCTGACGGAGTTGCCGAACTGATCATTAGCCCCGCCGTCGCTCGCCGTCAGTTTCGCCTGCTGGCTCCAACTGCTCCCGCTCCGCACAAACACATACACACTCCCCGCGTTGATCCCCGCCGTCGTGTCATCGGCGGGAGCACCCACCAGTGCCGTGCTCCCGTCGCCACTCAGGCTGACCGCAGAACCAAAATAGTCATTGGCCGCACCATCGCCCGCCGTCAGTTGCGCTTGCTGACTCCAACTGTTCCCGCTGCGGACAAACACATATGCGCTCCCTGCATCCGTCCCCGCTGCCGTGTCATCAGTCGGCGCCGCAAACAGTGCCGTGTTTGCATCCCCACTTAGGCTGACGGAAAAGCCGAACGCGTCATCGGCCGCGCCGTCGCCCGCCGTCAGTTTGGCCTGCTGGCCCCAAGTGCTACCGCTACGCACAAACACATGTGCGCTCCCCGCGTTGACCCCCGCCGGCGTGTCATCGCTGGTAGCCCCCACTAACGCCGTCATGCCGTCGCCGCTCAAGCTCACGGAACTTCCGAAACGGTCCGAGGCCCCACCGTCGCTCGCCGTCAGTTTGGCCTGCTGCCCCCAAGTGCTACCGCTGCGCACAAACACATACGCGCTCCCCGAATCAATCGCTGCCGGCGTGTCATCATAGTATGCTCCCACCAGCGCCGTGCTCCCGTCGCTGCTCAAGCTGACGGAAATGCCGAAACGGTCTGAGTCTGCGCCGTCGCTGGCTGTCACTTTCGCCTGCTGGCTCCAACTGCTGCCACTGCGCACATACACATACGCGCTGCCAGCATCTGTTCCTCCTGCCGTGTCATCTGCGTAAGCCCCCACCAACGCCGTGGCCCCGTCGCCGCTCAGGCTAACGGAAGTGCCGAGGAGGTCACTGGCCGCGCCGTCGCTCGCCATTAATTGGGCCTGCTGACTCCAACTTGAGGGTGCCTCGAATTGGCGGACAGAAAATTGGGTAAACCGTGTAACATGAAATCCATCAAAGAAAACTCTGTCAAACCCCGGCGACAATTCGCGGAAACGTTCAAACGGGAAGCGGTGCAAAACTGGCTCGCCAGCGG
>CAIKLQ010000477.1 GCA_903828255.1 uncultured Verrucomicrobiota bacterium | reverse complement strand
TTGGTCAATTTGACCTGAAGCGCACCGTTGGTCACCGCCACCTGACCAACCGTGTTCTTCTCTCCCGGCGGCCAGAGCTTCCAGACCGCGCCGAAAATTTCTGCGCTCGCGAAACTCCCGGGCGAAAGGACATCTGTGCCCGTCGTGGCGTCCACGATCCGCAAGTCTGCCAGCGAGATTTCGCCGGGGATCTGTCCGAAACGAAAGTGCAGCGTGCCCGCAGCCTTGACGTCCGCGCCCGGCGTGAACTCAAACGCGTGGGCCGACCACTTTTCGTCAATCGTGCTGGTGCCGGCGCTCGGGACGCCAAAGAAGAACCGCGGCGGGACGGGTTTGCCATTGACGTGAATCATCGGCCCGCCCCGCGTAGGCTGGACGCGGACGATGACCTCGGCGGTGGCGGGGAGCGCGATGACGATCAGGAGGATCAAGCTTCGAAGCAAGTTCATGGGTGTTGGACGGCTCAACAATGCAGAGCTTGGAACGGCTTCGCTTGCCAGACAATGATTTTCAACCAACGGCGCCGCGCCCGGCTGAGGTGTGCGATTGGAAGTGGCGGTCAACGCGGCGACGCACTGGCAGTCCGGCGGGGCTGCGAGTCGGCAGGCGCGCGCCATTTACGTTAGGCGAGGATGCCGGGAATTGAATGGGAACGCTCCCCGCACCTGGAGGCGCTGCGAGCCAGAGACGGCTCGCGTTTCACCGGAAGGATGTGCGCGGCTTTCATTGCGCGGATTTTTCCAATCTAGTCCTGCTACCACGCGTGAATTTGCGGTCTCTGCCCTGCCGGTCCGCGCCTGCGGGACCATCCATCCGAACCCGCGTGACCCGACGGGGCCGTGCCGCCCACCGGCCAAGCCTGGCCCTAATTGCGCCCCTCGCAAAGCGCGGCAACTTTTCGGGAATGACTTGAACCTCATCCTGGATGAACTCAATCTGGGGTCCGTCGCATGAACCGCCAATTTGCCAAACCTCTCGAAACCGAGAGCTTTAACCCCAGCGAATTCGATGAGTTTTACAGACTTCGCGCCGCCACTCCCAGAACCCACTACTGAGCAATCCCGCCAATGATCCTGCCCCAGAAATCTGCGATTGAATTTCGGGGCGCGGAAATCCTCATTCGATGCAAGGAGCTCGGCGCCAGCCTCTCACTCACCGCCCTGGGCGGCGCGAATCATGAACCCACCTGAATCCCTCGCCGCCGCGGCCCGCCTCTGCGCGCAGTGCGGGCTGTGTTGCAACGGGGTGATGTTTCACACCGTGCAACTGCAGCCGGGGGATTCAGCGAAGGAACTCGCGGCGCTGGGACTGAAGCTGAAACGCAAACAGGGACGCCACTTCATCCTCCAGCCGTGTCCGGCGTTTCGAAACTCGCAGTGCTCGATCTACGCCGCGCGGCCGGAGCGCTGCTGCCGATTCGAGTGCCAGCAGTTAAAGCGTCTGGCGGCGGGCGAGATCACCGAGGCGCTGGCCTTGGAGAAAATCCACGAAGCCCGCCGCCGCGTCGCGCAGTTGAATGAACTCCTGCATCGGGCCGGGAGCACGAACCTCAAGCGGGCGCTCTCCAAACGCTGCGAAAAGGCCATGGCCGAGCCGGTCGCCCCGTCCTCGGCCCCCGAGACGGTGGCGCTGCGGAGCCGGCTCACGCAGGCCATGCAGGAGTTGAACGCCCTGTTGAATGACGACTTCCGGATCGTTCCCGGGGTCGTGTCCGCTGCGGCGGAAGCGGAGTCGGCGCGCGACGAGGTCTGAGGCGAAGCTCCTTTACGGAAGCCCCTGCGATGACGACAAAGGCGCGATCGCGATGCCCCTCACGTCGCGGCTGACAGATGCAGACCATGAATTTCTCGCCGCCGCCCGCAGCGCTATTGGAATCTCGGGCCCTCGCGCAAGGCGCGGGCGCGGGGACGCCACGCGCTGCGCGGCTTTATCAATCCGCACCACACCCGCCGCACGGGAGGCAGTCACCCGCTCACCTATTTCGGGATTTTATTCTCCACGGTCGCGAGGCATCGCAACAGTTTCTCAACCAACACATCTTTGTGCTGGGTGACGCAGCTAACATGATCGCCGGGAAGAGAGTATTCTTGCAGTCGGCTTGTCCACTGCTTCCAGCCGCAGCCGGGTGTGGAAGACTCGAAGGCTCTTTCTTCGGCCAGAAAAAGCGCGACGCAACCGGCGTAGGGTTTGGGCTTGAAGGCGTTGCGGGTCCACAGCAGAGGCGATTGCGAGGTAAACCCGCCCAGCCCTAAGAATGATCTAGCCGGCGCGCTCTTTGTCTGGAGGACGTGTCCTCCTAGCATCGGAGCGGGGCGGTTTCTTTTGGAACGCCAGATTGCTTTGATTCGGGCCAGATCGTTCCGGAGCTCCCGCCAGCCACGCCGCCACTGCGGCCCTGGCACATGCCGGAAGCGCCGCAATCTGTTGTTGGCGTAAAACCAGACTCCGGCCAGGAAGAGTTGCAGTTGAAAAGGCAGTCGCAACCTGGCCCCCACAGAGCCGATCAAGGCCGGAGCCATTCGTTCCAGGAAGGTTGCCGGCGTGGTGTCAATAATGACCACCAAGGGGACCTCTTCCCCTTCGGCACAGAGGCGGCAGGCCATCTCATAGGCGACCAAGCCGGGTAGTGAATGACCCACCAAAATGTAGGGGCCATGCGGTTGGATGGTCCGCAACTTTTCCAGGCACTGCTCGGCCAGAAACTCCACGCGGCATTGTGCCATGGAGCTGGTGCAATCCGGGAATGGAATCACGTAGTAGCGGCGATCTCCCAGTCCGGCGGATTTCAAGTTCAGTGCATTCTTTAGCAGGAACAAGGGCGTTTGCTCGTCCCCTATTCTTGGCGAACCGCCACCCTCGATCGAGAGCCGGACCTTTTCTTCCTCAATAAATGTCGAGAGATTCTGAATCCGGGGGTGCGCGAAGAAACGACCCAGAGTTGGCATCACGCCGGTCGCATCATGCACCCGGCTTAGCATCCGGACCGCCAGTAAAGAATGGCCGCCCAAGGCGAAAAAGTCGTCATGGATGCCCACCCGCTCCCGGCGGAGCACCACCTGCCAGATGTCCGCGAGTTCAGCCTCGCGGGCATTGCGCGGGGCCACGTAGTCAATGCCGGAAGCCAGCTCTGCTCCGTCCAACGACCTCAATGCTTTCCGGTCCACCTTGCCGTTCGAGTTCAAGGGCAGAGCCGGGACCGCCAGAAACCGTGACGGAATCATGTAGTCCGGCAGCTTCTCCTTTAACCACGAGCGGAGCGCACCGACCGAGAAGCCGGAGGTGTCCCGCACCACGAAAAACGCGGAGAGATACAGGTCTCCAGAACCATCCTTCGAGGCGACCACCGCGCAAGCGCTCACGTTGGGGTGCATGCCCAGCGCCACCTCGATCTCGCCGAGCTCGACCCGGAAACCGCGAATTTTGATTTGCGAATCCAAGCGTCCCAGAAACTCCAGATTGCCATCCGGCCGCCAGCGAACGCGGTCGCCCGTCCGGTAAAGCCTCGCTCCCGGCACGGCCGCAAAGGAGTCCGGAATGAAGCGTTCTGCTGTCAGTTCCGGCTGGTTAAGATAACCGCAGGCAACCCCGTCACCACCAGCATACAACTCCCCCGCTACACCTACCGGGACGGGTTGGAGCAACGGGTCCAAAACATAAACCTGCGTGTTGGAAATCGGAACCCCAATCGGCACACTCGGAGTCAAGTCCCGCTCCTCCGCCACTGCGTAGCAGCAGGTGAAAGTCGTGTTCTCCGTGGGGCCGTAGCCGTTGATGATCCGACAGCCAGGGAGGGCACGCCGGGCCTTGATCACCTGCTCCGGCGAGAGTACATCGCCGCCAGCGAGCAATTGCCGGAGCGGCAGCAGATCAGCCAGACGCTCGTCCACCATGAGATGGAACAAACCGGCCGTCAGCCAGAGGGTGGTGACGCCTTGCCGGCGGATGACCTCGCCGATTTCCGCGACAGTTGGCCGACCCGGGGGCATGAGCACCACTCTTCCGCCGTTGAGCAACCCACCCCAGATTTCAAACGTGGATGCATCAAAAGAAAGCGGGGACAGATGCAACAAGGTCTCTCCCGCATTCAGGGAAACGTAATTTGTATTTTGCACCAGCCGCACCACCCCACGATGCGGCACCACGACGCCTTTAGGCTGGCCCGTCGAACCGGAGGTGAAGCTCACGTAAGCTGCGTCACTAGCCTGGCTGGCTGGTGCTCGGAAAAGATTTTCTTCCGGAGCTGACGCCAATAAATCTTCAACCGCGGCGACTATAACACCACCAGCGGGCGAATGAGCCGGTAGCTTGTCCACAAGATCGGAATACTGTTTGCATGATTTCCTTTGGACGAGCAGCAAGCCGGGTCGCGCGGCGACCAGCAGGGTCTGGATTCGTTCTTCCGGTAAATTCTCCTCCAAGGCCCAATAGGTTCCGCCTGCTTTGAGGATGCCGAGGAGGGCAACAACCATTTCAAGACAGCGATCCATGCGCAAGCCGATTAGCTCTCTCGGTTTGACGCCCAGCAAACCCAAGTGCTGGGCCACTTGGTTGGCGCGGGCGTTGAGTTCTCGATAGGTCAGGGAGCTTCCTTCAAATACCACCGCCACCGCGTCGGGCGCACGTTCTCCCTGCTCCTCGAACAACTGATGGATGCACTTGTCCCGTGGATAGTCGCGCTGCGTCTGATTCCATTCGATCAATAGCTTGTGCCGTTCTCCTGCGCTCAAGACCGGCGCAGCGGCGTCGGGGGTTTGTTCGCTCGAAACGATCAGGTTGTCAGTGGAGTCTTTCATTTCAGCGTCGAGCAATGTAACTTGCCCTCGCCTTCGCCGCTTTGTCCAGCTTGATCCGCGTACGCAAAGGCTACGGCGCGACGGGTAATTGCGTTTTCACAGTTTTCCACTGAAAAACGGCTCGAGTCTAAGGCTCTTTCAAGACCCTGTAGGCCAAGGCTGGCGAGCGATTCACGCGGAGCACGGACAATCGCAGTATTCTCGATCGGGTGCATCTGTGTTGAAGGGGAGGGGAGTTCCGAGGTGAACTTTCTGTTCCTGCAACCGCGCCGGGCCTCGGTTGGGGATCGAATCGCAGCGATTAAGCCGGCGGGGTTTTCCGCCTGCCTGTGCGGGGCACGCAGACAGGCCTGGCACACCGCTGGAAATCCTTAGTGACTAAGGCGCGCGGTCCGTCACAAAGCCGCAATAGGGTCGGCCATTTTCATGCAGTACCACAACATGCGCGGCAGGTGGAACGGCCCTTTGTAGATAGTGCCCTTGGCGCGCGACGAGATCCGCCCGTCGCGGTGCAGGTAGCCATACCATTCCCCAAACTCGGGATCCGGAAAATGCTTAAAGCTCCAATCATGCACCAACTGATGCCAACGGGCGTATTTGGCATCGTGCGTCAGCGACCAGGCCAGTAGGGTGGCAATGATGGCCTCATTGTGCGGCCACCAGAATTTCATGTCGTGCCAGTATTCTTGTACCGGGAGGCCACGTAGGTCGCGAAAGTAAAACAACCCGCCGAATTCGTCGTCCCAGCCGCGATGCCACATCCAGTCCAAGATCGTGCAACCGAGTTGAATCAATCGCCGGTCGCCGCGCAGTTTGCCTTCGTGGAGGATGAACCACGCGCACTCGATCGCGTGGCCCGGATTCAGGGTGCGCCCGTCGTGATGGTCAATAAGTTCACCATTCGGCCCGACGACTTCCAGCAACGCCTCGTGCTCAGGCTTCAGAAAATCGCTTTCGATTTCCGCGATGCTGTGGTCAATCCATTCCGTGCAGGTGCGGCCGGAGACTGTCAGTTCGCCGAGATTGGCCCGCAGTTCCTGCGCCGTCACAATCGCAATCATGTGCGCTCCGATGCCTTTCATGGGTCGCGTCGGCTCGAACTTGGGCGTCATAACGCCCGGTGTGAAGCTGTAACGCAGGTACGTCGCGAACGTTTTTACGGCGTCTTCCGCGGCGCGGGTGTCGCCCGTGGCCTTGGCAAGGGCGGCGTTGGCGATGGACGCGAAAGCTTCGCTGAAAACGTAGCGACGCATTCGCAATGGGTGCCCTTGGCTCGTGACGGAAAAATACATTTTGCCGTCCGGCGCAAAGCAATGCTGTCGCGAAAACTCCACACAACTCCGCGCTGCGTCCAGCCACTCGGCGCGCTGTTCCACGGTGTTGTAGAGCGTCGCAAACATCCAGGCCGCGCGGCCCTGAAACCAGACGGATTTGTCCGTGTCCAGCACGCTGCCATCCCGGTCGAGGCAGGTCATGATGCCGCCGTGCTCGCGATCCAGTCCGTGCCTGAGCCAGAACGGGATCACATCGTCGAGCAACGCCGCGCGATAAATCGCGCCCAGGGACGCCAGTGTGGTGGTCATGCTTGGTTTCATGGGTCTGCAACCTTGTGTCGTATATGCGACAAAAGGTTGCACGTCATGGTTTGATCTTGGTTTTGTTGCCAGGGAGCTTGCCGGCGCGATCGTCCAACTCGGCCAGCTTCAGCCGCACGCTCACGATGTAGGGTTCTTGATTCGTCGTCCAGTGGCCGTAAGTCGTCGTCACGAACGTTCCGTCCGGGAAAACTTCCACGCCGGGATACGCGCAATCGGCACCCTGGGTATTGTCCATGAGCCGGACACGATACTGACCTTCGCCGCCGGCAACGATGTCCTCGTAGCGGCCGACCCACGCGACCCAGTCGCCATTGGTCGGCGATTCGAGCGTGGTGTCACGGAAGGAAATGAATAGCCGCCCGTCCGGCGCGTATTTGCAGCAGTGTCGGTCGCCGGTCAGCGCGCCGGGTAGTTCACGCGGATCGCTCCACGTCCTTCCCTCGTTGTTCGAGAGGATGAGGTGGGAGTTCTTGCGCCGAGAATTCTCGCGCAACAATACGGCGAGCTGTTTTCCGTCCGGTGAGCGGATGCAGCCCGGCTCGCACAAGTGAAGCTCCGTTCCTTTCCAAACCGTTTCCGGCGTGGACCATGTGAGCCCGCCGTCCGTGGACTTGGTCTGAAACAAGGTGAACGTCACGGGTTTTGTGGGCTGCGGCCTGGCGGTGAAGAATCGTCCGTCGTCGTGAAACATGGCGAGGTAGTGACCCGCGCCAGTCTTCAGCGGTTCGACAAATCCCATCACCACGATGCCGCCCCAGTCGCCGGCGGGTTTCAATTCGCTCCAAGTTTTGCCGTCGTCCTCGCTGGCGGCGAGCCGCGCAGGATAAAGTCCCGACCACAGAATGAGCCGTTTCTTGCCAGCAGCGTCCACCACGCGATGAATCGTCGGCGTTTCCTTGCTCGTCTCCCAGGACTTGGGTGTGGGCAACCGCTCGCTCCAATTGCGCCCGCCGTCGGGGCTGCGCTTGAGCAGGATCGCGCCGCGCCCGTGCCCTTTCGGGTAAACGCAGAGCATCGTCTGGTTGTCCTCCAGCAACACCGTGGTGGGATGGCCGAGATACTGACCCGGCTCGCGATCCACGACGACCTGGCGGTTGGTTTCGCCAGCGAGATCAATCGTCGGAATCGAGTAACCTCGCGGCGGAGCGGCAGCGAACGCGGCGGCGCCGGCGAGAATTGAAGCGGTTACAGTGAACGTCTGGAGTTTCATAATTTGCTAGGCGATGACTTGGCGGGCCAATCATCGGTGCGAAATGGCGAGGTGGGCAAGCCGGCGGTGTTGAAAAAGTTTAGGCTCGCGGCCGGCGACCAAGCGTAGCGCACGGCCCCTGGCGCGGGAACTTCAGGCGCGGAAACCCTAACCCGCTCACCCGAGATGATGGCCTCCGCCGGAAAAAACCGCCGGTCGGCGCCAGCAATTTCAAAATGGCGCAGCGGTGGGCCATCGAACGCGACCAATCCGCCAGACGTATGATCGAATTCCAGCACCACGCTTTTGCCTTCCACGCGCCAACTACGCAGCAACGGCCCGCTCCACTCGGTCTTCTCTCCGTAACTGAGCGCGCGGGCGATAAGCGCCAGTCGTTCGGCTACGGGGCGTTTGTTCGTGGGATGCACGTCGTTCGGGTCGCCGAGATCATACGCCACGACCAGCGCAGTGTTAGAAATCGTGAGCGCGCAGCGGGACTGGCTTTCGCGAAACCACGGCCAGGACGGGCGATTCATCTGCGGCAATTGCACCACATACACCGGCAGGTCGTCGCGCTCCCAAGCCTTGCGCCAGCCGGCGACCAGCGTGGTGAAAGCGTCCGTGTGCCAGGCGGCCATCGCATCAAACTCGGCGGGGTCGGAGAAGTCGGCGTTCGATTCCCCCTGATACCAGAGCAGGCCGCGGATCCCAAATGGCGCAACGTCCGCCAGCCCAAACCGCCAGCACGCGCCGGGGGTATAAGGATGTTCGGGCATTGGCGCGGGCCGCCCGGCGTGATCCCAGTCGGCGAGGTTTTGCAGGAGGCGCGCTTTCACGAACGCCCCCACCATCGGCGACGCGAGAAAATCCCTCGTCATCGCCGCCAGGCGCGGGTTGGCTTGGAGCGCCTCGGTGGGAATCCAACTCTCGGTCGGGGTGCCGCCCACGGCGCAATCAATCAGGCCGATTGGCACGTTTAGATTCGTGGCAAGCTGGCGCGCGAAGAAATAGCCGATGGCGGAAACTGCGCCCGCGGTGGACGAATCGTCCATCTGCCACAGGCCGGTGAAATAGTGTTCGGGATTCAACCGCGCCACTTGTGCGGGATTCCAAGCCGCCCCCGTCGTGGTGGGCGACTCGGCCATTTGCAGGTAGCGGATCAAGTGGTTCGTCGCCGAAGCGATGAACACCGCGCCGTCCGTGGCCAAGCGGAGCGGCCAATCCGCGTTGCTCTGTCCGGACACGAGCCACACGTCACCGACAAGGAGATTCGTGAGCGTGAGCGTGGAACTGCCGACGGCGATGAGGGCTTGAGGCTGTGAGCTAACCGAAAGCGGGGCGAGGTCCACGCGCCAGTGGCCATCTGCCGCCGCGAGCGCATTCAGCTTCTGGCCGGCAAAACTCACGCTGATTTTCGTGCCGGGAAGATCACGGCCGAACACCGGGCAAGATCGCCCGCGCTGCAAAATGGCATTGTGCGTGAAGGCGCGTGATAACTTCAGTCCGCCGGGGGGATTGTTCGTGGCTGCCATGGCGGCAACTTGAAACAGGAGAGTCGCGGCCAAGCAAAAAGCCAGATTGTGACAGGGGAACATCTTGTGAGTGCGGCGCAGTTGGGGCGGGGAGTTCGAACGAGATGGCGGGCCCGAGGTGGAAAAGCGAGAGCAAGCTCGCCGCACTCCAAACGCTGCGCACGGTTCGAGCCGCGAGACCGACCCTGGCGCAACGGTGGACGCGCAGCGTTTGGAGTGCGTGCCGCTTGCTCCCGCTGTCGCATGGGGGTGAATGTCTTGCCGGTTCATTTCGCGTAACTGGGTTGTGACCTCTCCTTCGCCGCAATCCAGTCGAAGAAACCCAGTTCCTCCAATTCACTCCGCAGCCGCGGCAACTGTTCCGCCGCTGGGTTGCCGTTCGGCAATCGCGCCGGGCCGACGTCCACGCCGAGCATTTTCATAACGGCCTTGGCGGCGCCGAGATAGCCGTGGCCTGCGAGCACCTGGATGAGTTGCACGGAACGCCTTTGCTCCGTTCGTGCCGTTTCGAGATCGCCGCGCTCAAACGCCGCCAGCAACCGCTGATAAACCGGCGCGGCGAAATTGTAACTGCTGCCCACCGCACCCTTCGCACCGACGGCGAGGGCGGCGAGCAGGGCTTCATCCACGCCCCACGGGAGGTCGAACGCGCCCGCGTCCGCCGCGAGACACTGCTGATACGTCATCAGGTCGGTGTTGGTGAACTTGATGCCGTTGAGGGTGGGAATGCGATCCGCCGCTTGCGCCAGGAAGGATTTCATGCAGAAGTTCACGCCCGTCAGCACCGGGATGTCGTAGAAATAAAACGGCGTGGCGGGCGCGGCGGCGGCAATCGCGGCGCACCACGCGACGAGGTCGGCCAGACTGCGCGGTTTGAAATAACAGGGCGCAAGCGCGGAAACGGCGAGCGCGCCAATCCGTTCGGCCTGCGCCGCGAGTTCGCACGCGTCCGGCAGACAATTCGAGCCGACGTGGACAATGACTTTGAGCGCGGTGTTGCGCGTGACTTCCAGCCAGCGCTCCGCGAGCCGCCGCCGCTCTTCAAACCGGAGCGAGTGGCTCTCGCCGGTGCTGCCGCACATGAACGCGACCGAAATGCCCTGGGCGAGCAGGTGTTCCGCCTGCCGTTCCACGAGGGCCAGGTTGAGCGAACCGTCTGCTTGAAAGGGCGTGTGCGTGGCCGCGACGAGTCCGGTGAGTTTGAGTTTTTTCATAAAGCGATTTCCAAGCGATTTCTTTCAGGTCTTTTCCAGTTCGCGGCTCGGTTTGAGCGCCAGCAGGGTCAACCCGGCGATTACCAGTCCGACGGCCGAGACTTGGAAGATTTTCGACAAGTCCACATGCGCATCCCGCAGCGCGCCGCCCGCGTAAATCATCGCGCCGCCGACAAACGTGCTGAACAGATTCAGAAAGCCGTAGCCCGTGGCGCGGTATTTCGCGCCGACGACCTGGCAGAGAATCGGCATGGTGCTGGTGTCGGAGAAACCGCGGCCCAGTCCGTAAACCACCATGCCGGCCATGGCCACGGCCAGGGTGTCCGTGCTCGCCATGAGAAAGAGGAACGGGCCGCCCACGCAAAAGCCGATCATCGGCACGTAGAGCCGCCCGCGCGGATTGCGCCGCACCCACCAATCCGACCACGCGCCGCCGATCAGCACGCCCACAAACGACGCGACTTGGATGTAGCCCGTGGCACTCAACCCGGCTTGGCCTTCTCCCAGTTTGAATTGCTCTTTCAAGTATGTGGGCAACCAGCCATTGATGCCCCAGTTGGCCAGCGCGAACAAACTGAAGTAAGCCAGCAAAGCAAGAAAGGACGGCTGCCCGAACAACGCGCGCAAGGCTTCCGGCACGGTGGCTTTGCTGAAGCCGCTATGGGAGACGTGGTTCTCCCTCTCCCCTTCAGAAGGGGAGAGGGCCGGGGTGAGGGGACAATCGGGTGCGGTTGGCGCGTGTCTATCCATTCGATCCCCCTCACCCTGACCCTCTCCGCCTCGGCGGGGGATAGGGAATAGCCGTCCCTCGCGCAACAAAAACACCAGCGCCACCGCGTAGAGCACCCCCGCGAGGCCGAACCAGTTGAAGCCCTGCCGCCAGCCGTAATGTTCCGCGATCAAGCCACCCAAGCCGCCGAGCGCCGCGCCCGCGTACACCCCGCTCATGTGGAGGCCGGTTGCCCGCGACCGCGTGCCACCACGATGCAGATCGGCGATCAACGCCAGCCCGGCCGGAATGTAAAACGCCTCGCTTACACCCATCAATGCCCGCGCCGCCAACAGACTCTCGAACGACTTGACGTGCCCCGTCAGCCACGTCACCGCCGACCACACACCCAGGCTGCCGATGATGACCCATTTGCGGCTGAACCGGTCTGCGATGAATCCTCCCAACGGGCTCAACGCGCCATACACCCAGAGAAACACCGAAGTCAGCAGGCCGAATTGCGCATCGGTCATCATGATGTCCATCTTCAGCGACTCGCGCATCGAAGTGAGCATGAGCCGGTCGAGGTAATTCAGACACGCCACGACCCAGAGCAAGCCCACGACGAGCCATGCATACGAAAGCGGTTTCGGCGGTTGGCTCATGAAGACTCAACGCAGGCCATTGACGCGGAAAGTCCATACCTGAGGCGAGCGCACCCCGGGCCGCATCTCGCCGCTCGGGAAGACAAACCTCCCGTTCCATTCGACCACCGGCAGCACGGCCCGCGGTGCGGGCACTTCGCCGAGACTCATCCACTGGCCGGTCGTCAGATCCAGGGCCTGAATCGCTTTCGGAAAACCCGGATGCCGGTCCAAGGGTTGAAAGCCGACGAGCGAACCGTCGTCGCCGCCGGCGAACAGCATCTGGGAATCCACCACGGGCGCCGGCGTCGGCCCGGCCACGCACGGCTTGGGCAAGTCGGCAAGGCGTTCCCATTCTCCGCCCAGGGTGAAGCGCCAAGCGTCGCGCAGATACGCGCGCTGAATTTTTCCCGCGACTGGTCGTAACGCCGCACCGCCCGCAAGATAAAGCGCGCCGCGTGCCGTGCCGGCCACCGGCAGGATGCGCGCTTCCCCGGGACATGGTGTGAGTTCGCGCCAGGCGGGCTTTTTGTTTGCGAGATCGAGCGCGAAGAAACGATTCAGTGCCGATTGCTCGCCGGGTTGATCCGAGCCGCCGGTGACGTAGGCCACGTTCCCGACCAGCGCGCCGGCACCGTTGGCGAGCGAAACGGGCAGTGGCGGCAGTGGCTTCACCTTCAGTTTCCCGCGTGAACACACAAGGAGGAAGATCTCGGCATAATGACGCTCGACGTCGCTGCCGCCGATGCAGAGCACACCCTGCTTCGTGGTTAGCGACACCCCGTAACCGAGCGGGCGCGGCAATTGGCCAATGATCCGCCACTGATCGGTCGGTTTACTCAAGGCATAGACGGTGTCGTGCCAGACTTTCTTACCGCCTTCCCAAGGCATCTTGTCCGGAAAATTCGCGCCGCCGGCCACCAGCAACGTGCCGCCGCTCACCCCGGCAAATGCGCCCGCAACGCCGAGCGCGTCCGGTAAAGGCGGTAATTGCGACCAGTGCAGGTCGCCGGCGTCCAGGCCCGCGGCCCAGAGTCGGGCAGTGGCAACCGTGGCGGTGGCGATCATGGCGAGCGTGCGTTCGGACATGCGGTATTCAAGGCAATTGCGGGGTGCGGAGTCGAAAGAAATCGGTTGCGGGGTTGGCGGGCTGTCCAGTGCGGACGGCCCAGGTTTATTTTGGGTTTGGGAGGGGAAGGTTTCACTCGGGTTACTGGCGGCGATCCATGGTGTAGTCCGGGTTCGACCAAATGCCCATGCGCAGGGCGTTGAAGCCGGCGTGGCCATCGGCAAAGAGGCAGTTGAACCGGTAGTCGTTGAGCTTGGTGTGGCGAAATTCGATCGGGCTTGGGGGATTGCCGTAGGTGAAGTTGCCGCTGGTGTCGGCATTCCAGACGGGAAAGAAAGCCCCGTTCTCGGCGAGCGTGATCATGCGCGTGGGTGACTTTATGGCGGTGATTCTTACGCTGTCCGTCGTGCCGGCCACCGTGATCGTGTATTGCGCCTCGAAGGGAGTCGAGCCGCCGTGGATGTTGGCGCTGTAAGATGAGCCATACGTGTAATAGCTGTTGTTGGTGCTGCCGATCAAGGGGCGATCGCTCGGACAAAGCGCCGACGGCACGTCGGAATGGGTGCCGAATTTCCCCAGGTACGGATTGTAGGGCCGCATCGTGGCATTGAGCGCGAGGTAACCGCCGGAGCTGCCGCTGCGCCCCAACCACCCGAACACCCATGCGATCGGCAGCGTGACCAGTTCCGTCGCGGTGCTGGCGGTCAACAAGGCCGGCGCGCTCATCGCCTTGAGCGGTTTGACCCAGAACTACGACGGCCTCCCAGAGTGTCAGCGTGACCACTCAACCGTCGGGACTGCCGGTGAACATTACCTATAATGGCACCTCCAATAGTCCCGCCGCCGCGGGCATCTACACTGTGGTGGCAACGATTCAAAGTGACAACTATCAGGGCGGCATCACGAATAGTTTGGCGATTATTGCCGCGCCGCGCCCGGCGACGGCAACCGCCAACGTGATGTATGGATTCCTGATCAGCGCGCCGCTGGTCAACGGAGGGGCACCCGATTTGCCATGGTAGCCGAGTTGGCGGAGTGCGAGGCGAACCTTGTGCCAGTGGTAATGAGGTCGCCTGTGCGGAGCAACGCGCACTACCTTGCCCCGAGACGACTCGCGCACCGGGCCCAGCGGCGGTCGTTTCAGGAACACTCTGACGGCCGGCCAGGACCCACCCGGCGACGGCGGCAAAGCATTGTTCGGCGAAGCGTATACCATTTGCTTTCATTGCCTGATTCTTGTCCGGCAGTCCGGCACAAGCACGAAAAAGTTTCGGGCCACGGCCGTTTGATTGGTCCCGCCTCCGACGACTCACCGATTCTTCAGGACGACAATCGCGAGCACCCCGACCAGCACCGCGAGCACCGCGAAGAAAATTTTCACCCAGCTCTTGGGATATTGTCCGGCAATCACGCCGGTATAGCCGTTAATGACCACCTGGAAATGCCGCGCGCCATAATCATAAGTGAGCAGCCAGATGGGCGCGAGGATGTGCTTGAAGGTTTGCCCCGAATAATCCGTGTTCACATCGAGATTGCGATGCGTATCCCCCGGGACTTGAGTGGCACAGAGCGCGGTAGTCTTGCCGTCCATCACTTCGCGAGCGCGCTGGGCGGCGCTCACAAGATCAATTTGATAACGCTCCACCACCCAGCCGGAAAGAAAACCCGCCTTGTAAGGCGTCAGCTCCCTGGTGGGAAACGGCTCCACCTTGCGGAGCAAATCCGGCTGCACCCCGCGCGACGCGGGCACAAGCTCGTCGTCGAAGAAATGATCCAGCGCGCCGGAGGACCATTGCCAGCGGATTTTCTGCACCTGACGCGTCTGCTGCTTGCCGTTGGCGTCGGTGTAGCTCTCGGTCTCGTAATAGTAATAGCCCGATTCCGCCGTCCAGTCCGCGTGAACCTGTGCATCGAAAGTCCAATACGGGATGTAAAGGCCCTTGACCGTATCGGTGAGCGCGGCGTGCTTGAGTTTGTTCGGCGCAAACCACCGGCTGCCGTACCAGCGCCGAATGCTCTCGCGAACCTGCGTCTCGCTGACCTTCATCGGCAACAAGCTCTCGGGACGGAACGCCTCTTTGATTTCCTCATAGGGAACGAGCGCTGCAGAGCCGCAGAAATTGCACCGCTGCCCGACGCGCTCGGCGTCGAACACCGATATGGCCTGGCAACTCTGGCACTTGACGGAGGTCTTATTCGCCTGCCAGCCGCGCTTGTCATCGGGAATGCCGCGAATCGCCGCGACGAGATCACGCTCAACGATGACTCCCACGCCGGCCGTATCGAGTTCGAACTGTGCGGGCGAAACCGTTCCGCAGAACGGGCAGACGAGCGATTTCTTCGCCGGATTCCATTCCGCCGCCGCCCCACAGGCCGGGCAGGAGAATTTCTGTTGGGCAGTGGCGTCAGGCATAGGTTACATGTCTGTTTACTCAAGACGCGTTGCGGTTCTCATGTGAAAAACGCCACTTAGCGTATTCCTGTCGTGTGCGGTCGAGATAGGTCGAAAGCCTCTCAGGATGGCTAGCTGAAACTGTGCGACGAATCTGATTACGAAACAACAAGGCACGAGCAGCCTCAGCGACCGCTGGTTCGTCGGAGGATGCGGCGATACCAGTCAAGAAAGTGTCGAGGCCGCAGGGGAATACCCAGTACAAAACCTGCAAGGCCTCGAATCGCAGATAAAGTGTTGCAGCGCGGTCACAAACAATCATGACTAGACTTTCAGCATGGCCGGACAAAGCTCGGATGGACTCCGACTGACGCAATAAATACTCCTCTATTGTGTCAGCGCCCGCGGTGTGCTGGAGAATCGCGTCAGCGTCCGGCGTCTTGGGAGCATTCATTTACAGGGAGCGCACAGCAACGCTTGACGGTAGGTAGGCCCAAGACTAAGACTTCAAAAACTCATCCAAGGCAGCCTTTGTCACGCGCCAAGTCGAACCGATCTTCTTCCCTTTGAGTTCGCCTTTTTCCAGCGTGGCCAGCACGTCGGCTTCGCTCACGCCGAGCGCCTTGGCCACCTCAGTTGCCCTGAGCAACTCAGGAATTCCCCCTGCACCGGGAATCGGCGGCGGGACTGCGCCGGTCGGTGCAGCCGTGGGCGTGGTTTGAGCCGCGCCCATTGCGGCCATCATTTGCTGGCCCATTGCCAGGCCGGCGCCGAGGCCCGCAGCGGTGCCGGCCATGCCGCCGGCTTCGCCGCCACCTTTGGTCATGGACTCAGCCAACTGGAATTTCACGTAGTCGTTCAGGTTGCCGACCGCCGCCATGCTGCTGCGCTTGTCAATCGCCTGCTCGACCTCCGCCGGCAGCGAGACGTTTTCGACGATGAAGCTGCCGATCTCGATGCCGTATTTGCTCGTGACAACGGGATTGATGATCGGCAAAAGCGCTTCGCCCAGTTCCAGGTAGCGCGATGCCACGTCGAGCACCGGCACTTTGGCGGAAGCCAGCGCGTCGGTGAACACGCTGACGATGCGCGAGCGCATGGTGTCGGCAAATTCGTCGAGGCGGAAATGATCGTCTGTGCCGGCGACTTCCTTGAGGAAGGTCCGCACGTCCACGACCTTGAACTCGAACGTGCCGTAGGCGCGCGCCCGCACGATTCCGAAATCGGGATCGCGCATCATGATGGGATTGGCCGTGCCCCACTTGTTGCCGGTGAACAGGCGCGTGTTGACGTAATAGAGGTCCGCCTTGAACGGCGAGTGCAACCCGTATTTCCAGCCCTTGAGCGTGGCGAGGATCGGGATGTTGTCGGTGGTCAGCGGGTGTTTACCCGGCCCGAATGTGTCGCCGAACTGGCCGAGATAAATGAACTGCGCCGTCTGCGATTCGCGGACGATGAGTTGCGCGCCGTTCTTGATTTCCCGGTCCTGGTCCGGATAACGGAAGGAGATCGTGTCGCGCGAATCGTCCTGCCACTCGATGATTTCGAGGAACTGTGTTTTTAGATAATCCATCAGACCCATAATTTGCCTTTCGTTTCGTTGCGCTATCTTTATCCAAAGCCAGCAAGTTGGAAGAATAATTTACGGAGATTTGTGTAAGCGCCACCCGCAGTCTGAACTTGCGCAACAATTCCTGAAGCGGAAAACTGGTCGGCGATGGAAGCTCAGACACTCAACTGCCCCATGTGTGGCGCCCCGGGATCAACGGAATCCACGCGCTGCGAACATTGCCATGCGCCCTTGGCGACAATTTCTTGTCCCCAGTGCTTTGGCATGATGTTCCTGGGCGCAAAGTTTTGTTCCCACTGCGGCGCTAAGGCCGATCGCAAGGCGGCGGCGGATGAAGTGATTGCGGCTTGTCCGCGCTGCCGCGGGAACACCCAAGCCATCGTCCTCGGCCAAACGGAACTGCGGGAGTGTCCGCGCTGTGAGGGAATCTGGGCGGACGCGGAATCGCTGCACGCAATTTGCGCGGATCGGGAACGCCAGGCGGCAGTGCTCGGGATCGCAGTCGCGGTGTCCTCGGTGGAAAGCCGGTCGGTGGAAAAAGTTTCGTATCTGCCGTGCCCGGTTTGCCGGCAGTTGATGCATCGGGTCAACTTCGCGCGCTGCTCGAATGTGATCGTGGATGTCTGCAAACCGCACGGCACCTGGTTCGACAAGGACGAGTTGCGTCATATCGTGGAGTTCATCCAGATCGGAGGGTTCGACAAGGCGCGGGCGCATGAGATTGCGGAGCTGGAGCGCAAGCGTCGCGAATTTGAGGCCGTCCGAACCGCAGCCGCACGCGAGCAGGGTTTGGCCTATCAGTCCCCGCCGTACGGTCCTCGCCAGGATGCGCTTTCCTTGGCGGCGGCGGCGGTGCTCAGCGCGTTCTTCGATTAGCGGCGAGCGAGAAGGTTCGGCTGATCCTCGGGCAATCGCGAGCTTGCTCGGCCAAATCCTTTGGACTTCTCAATCTGCCGGATTTGGGGCGGTAGGATCTTTTTCTCCATCCTTCCACTGGTGGCTTTCGATCAGGCGGCCCAGTTCGAGCCGCGTATCGGTTTTGAGGGAGACACTCGGGTAGTAGGCGCGGGAGAGGCCGTGGAGGAAGCCATTGGAGAACCGCGCGAAGCTGGAGAGCGTCGCGCTCCAAACGCGCGGTTTAGGACCCCGATGCACGTCCACGGTTGGTGGTCGAAGCTTCCCCTGTGGCAACTTGTGGGCCCCAACTTCAACGGGATGAGGCGCGCCAAAAAAGAGGCGTGGCCCTCCGGCCACGCCTCCAACACCCAACCCAGTTTACCGAAAACTATTTCTTGCCCGCCTTCTCCGCCGGCGCGGCGGCCGCGGTCGGCACGGTCGCGATGGTTTGCAGAATGCGGCTGGAAATCTTGTAGGGGTCGCCTTGCGAATTCGGCCGCCGGTCTTCCAGATATCCGCGGTAGTTGTTGTTTGCGAAGCTGTGCGGCACGCGAATGGAGGCGCCACGATTCGCCAGGCCGTAGTTGAATTTGTCAATGGACTGTGTCTCGTGCAGACCGGTCAGGCGCAGATGATTATCCGGGCCATACACGGCGATGTGCTCGTTTTTGTATTTGTCGAACGCCCCCATGAGCGCCTCGAAGTAATCCTTGCCGCCGACTTCGCGCAGGTGTTTGGTCGAAAAGTTCGCGTGCATGCCCGAACCGTTCCAGTCCAAGTCCTTGCCGAGCGGCTTGCAATGCCAGTTCACGTCCACGCCGTATTTCTCGCAGAGTCGCAACAAGAGGTAACGCGCCAGCCACATCTGGTCAGCGGCGCTCTTCGAGCCTTTGCCGAAAATCTGAAATTCCCACTGGCCTTTGGCCACCTCGGCGTTGATGCCTTCGTGGTTGATGCCCGCATCCAGGCAAAGTTCCAAATGCGCTTCCACGATCTCGCGGGCGATGCAGCCGACGTTCTTGTAGCCGACGGCGGTGTAGTATTCGCCTTGCGGGGGCGGAAAGCCGCCACCCACCGGGAAGCCCAACGGGACGCCGTCCTTGTAGAGAAAATACTCCTGCTCGAAACCGAACCACGCATCCGGATCATCCAAAATCGTTGCGCGAGAATTGCTGGGATGCGGCGTCTTGCCGTCGGGCATCATGACTTCGCACATGACGAGCGCGCCGTTTTTGCGCGTACTGTCCGGGAAGACCGCCACGGGCTTGAGCATGCAGTCGGAGCTTCGGCCTTCGGCCTGCCGGGTCGAGCTGCCGTCGAAGCCCCACATGGGAAGCTGGTCCAGCGTCGGGAAAGCGTCGAAGTCCTTGATTTGAGTTTTGCCACGGAGGTTGGGGACGGGTTCGTAGCCGTCGAGCCAGATGTATTCTAATTTATATTTCGCCATTTGCGTTGGTGGATTTTCAATCCAATTTATTTTGATCAAACCGAGCCGCAGACTTTGTTTTTTGCCTCGGCGGGCGAAAATTAGCAACACAGGTGCCACGCCGCAATCCTTTCCTGAGTCCCGAGCCGCGAATAGCGTTCTCAACAATGCCAGCAAGCCTTTTAGGGCAGCACGGCCCTCTGGCGCCGGCCAACGGCGGCGGGTGTTTGACTGTCCATTCTTGAACAGTGTGGCCGAATCGGTTCACCAACCTGCGGGCAATGTGCATGTCGGTCGTAAAGGCTTCGGCAGTGACTCGGCGGAGAAAGGTCATTCCCCCGCTTCGGCAGGACGTGCTGGCCGACGCGGCGCAATGGTTCGGTTGCCGGTGGCGGCTCCGCGATGATTGCAAGCTGCCAAGTCTGTTGTGGTTGGCTGCGCTCGCACTCGGGTCAGCAAGCCATCTACGCTTGGGGGATGGGGAAGTTCCGGCGGCTTTCGCACGCTCCAACTTGCTGGGGCCGGGGACGTGCCCACTCCGGGCCTCACCGACCCCTAATCGCAGCTTGGCGCCACCACTCCCCGCAAAGCCGGCTTTCCATCGCCCACTGAATGCGCCATAGTCGCAACGGAAAATGAAAACGAACTCTGCTGCGACCCACATGGCCCTGACTCGCGACAACTTTTGTCGCCGGGTTTCGGTCGCGGTTGAAAACTGGAGTTTCATCCCGTGTTGAAAGTAAAGGATACGCTGCGGGCGACGGTGAACCTGACCTTCGACGGCCGAGTGATCAAGAATTACCACGGCTCGAATGCCCCCGAGCGCTTTGCGAACGAAGTCCTCGTGCTGCGCCATCTCGAAGCGCGCGGCTGCGGCTTTGTGCCCCGGTTGCTGGAAGCCGATCCGGTCCAGCATCGCATCATCACCACGAACTGCGGCAGCCGCGTGGAGCATATTGACGCGGAGCGCCTAGCGGAATTGTTCGCCGAGTTGGAGGCGTTTGGCGTCCGCCATGATGATCGGGACGCGCGCAACGTCACCTATCGCCAATCCGACGGGCGCTTCTGTTTGATTGATTTCGAACTGGCCACGATCCTGCCCGATTCCGGAAAAACCTTACCCCCTTGAAACCGCCACGCGTCCTCCCCACTTCCTCGACCCTGAAATGGTTCGGTTGGACGGATCGCGGAAAGGTCCGCGCCCACAACGAAGATTCCTTCCTCGCGCTCCAATTCAACCACCAGGAAATCCAGCATCTCGGCCGACTTGGCGAGGCCACCACCGCCAACGCAGACTTCGCGTTTGCCGTGAGCGACGGCATGGGCGGCGCGAACGCGGGAGAATTCGCCAGCCGGATCGCCGTCGAGAAAATCACCACCCTGCTGCCCCGGTCCTTCAAGCAATCCGCCGCTGGAATGGCGACTGGCTTCGAGGATATTTTGTCGGAGTTGTTCACCGAAACCCACCGGGCGCTGGCGTTCGTCGGCAGTAGCTACGAGGAGACGGCGGGCATGGAGGCGACGTTGAGCCTTTGCTGGTTCACGCCGGACTGGATGTATTTCGGCCACGTCGGCGATAGCCGGATTTACTATCTCCCGGCGGCGGCGAACGAAATCAAGCAACTCAGCCACGACGACACGCACGTCGGCTGGCTGTTTCGGCAGGGAAAACTCAATGAGCGCGAAGCCCGCACGCACCCACGGCGCAGCGTACTCCAGAAGGCGCTCGGCGGCGGCAATCAATTCGTCGAGCCGCAGGTCGGCGCGGTGGGTTATGAAACCGGTGACACTTTTCTGCTTTGCTCGGATGGCGTGATCGAGGGCTTATACGATCGCGATCTGGTGGAAGTCTTGCGCTCGCCGGAGTGCGCCAAGGCGAATGGGAATCCGGCGCAACGCCTCGTCAACGAGGCGCTCGCGAAAGGCTGCCGCGACAACACGACGGCGCTGGTGGTGCAGGTGGTTTGAAGCGCCTATCGGGTCGTCCGTTTCTTTCGCGGTTCGATCAATTCTTCTGGCCCGCCGGAAAGGGCAGGAGATTTTCGCCGTGGAGACGCAAGCCCAAGACCGAGACTTGCCCCCTGAACTCGGCGATTTCACCCCGCCGTGTCATTCCCGGTTCTCAATTGCCCCACTACTCCACCCGATAGAAGCGTGTGGGCTGATTGGTCGCCGTCAGGTCCGTGAACTGGAACACACCCGCCGGACTCTCCACCACTGGCCCCAGCAACGTCCAGGCGCTGAACGGCAACGCCGCATTGGTGCTGCTCCATACGGCGAACTGCGCCCCGGGCGTGTTCGTGAAGCTGAACCGGAACGAGCCATCGCCCAGGGCCGTCGAACCGGTCAAGGCCGGCTGGGTCACGACCACCACCGTGCGATCGGTCACGGCCACGTTGCCGACGGTGTCGCTCACGGAATAAACCAAGGAAAAACTGCCCGCGACGTTGGGGTTAACCGTGCCGGAGACGATGATGTTCGCGGTTCGATCCCCGGAGCAGATATCGGTGGCCGTAGCGCCGGGATCCGCAAACGCCGTGCCGATGACGTGCATGAGCGGATTGCCGTCGAGCAGGGCGAGAACCGGCGGCAAGGTGTCGGCAACGATCACCGTACGGGCGGCAGTGGCCACGGCACCAATGGAGTTGGTGACGCTGTAAGTCAGCGGGTATGCGCCGGGATTATTCACGTCCACCGGGCCGGTCACGGTGATGGGCAGATTCAACTGATAAACACTGGCGGGAACGTTGGTCTGTCCGTATCCCCAACTGACGACCGTGCCATCCGCCATGAGCGCAAGACTGCGACCGGTGCCTGCCGCGATTGCTACCACATTGGTCGCACTGGCAGGAATGTTGGTCTGGCCGTAATCATTATACCCCCAGCCGACGACCGTGCCGTCGGCTTTGAGCGCCAGATTATGGTCATAGCCCGCTGCAACCGCGACAACGTTGGTCGCGTTGGCGGGAATGTTGGTCAGGCTGGTGGAGTTGTTGCCCCAGGCGACGATCGTTCCGGTAGCCTTTAGCGCCAGACAGTGTTGGTAACCTGCCGCAATTGCCACCACGAACGCATGTTGCAAATGACCAAGTAAGTCTCATATCATGAACACCAGAAAAATGCCAAAAGCATACAGCTATGTTCGGTTCAGTACCGCCTTGCAAGCCCAAGGCGATAGCCTGCGACGTCAAACTGAACTTTCGTCGCAATACGCTGCCAAGAAGGGGCTATTCCTCGACACGTCATTGACGTTGTTCGACAAAGGGCTCAGTGGGTTTACGGGCGAGAACCGCACAAAGGGAGCGCTCGCCGTCTTTCTACACGCCGTCAAGACCGGGATAGTCGAACCAGGTTCGTACTTGCTGGTGGAGTCGCTGGACCGCTTGTCGCGCGACACGATCAGCGAGCAAATGACCCTGTTCATGCAGCTCATCAATAGCGACATCATTGTTGTGACGCTCGCGGACGAGCAGGTGTACAGCAAGGAGACCATCAACACGGACCTGAGCCGGCTCATGATGTCGTTAGTAATTATGATGCGAGCACACGACGAAAGCGTGATGAAGTCCCGCCGGCTCAAAGCGGTTTGGGAATCGAAACGTCGAACGGTGCGCGAGGAAAAGCTCACGGGCCAGTGCCCGGCCTGGCTGACGCTGAATGCCGACCGGAAATCCTTCACCATCATTGAGCAACGCGCCGACATCGTTCGCCGCATCTACCAAATGAGCATCGACGGGATGGGCCATCAGTCAATCGCAAAGACGCTCAATACCGAAGGCCTTCCGGCTTGGGGAGATCGGGGCAAGAAATTCGTCGCGGCAGACATTCAAGACCTGCCCCTGTTCGTGGTTGAACTCCGTCGCCGCGAAAATGCGTTATCGGTCTATCTGTGTGACCGTCTCACCGAGTCCACGCGGCAGTTACTCGAAGCCTTTAGTGCTGACGCGGCCCCGGGGCCGCTCACCGAAGCACTCGTTCAGGAATTCACCGCTATCATCCGGGGCAGCTCGATCTACGACCCAACCCGGTTCGATGCGGTCAAAGTCTCCGCCCAAACTCAATACCTTGTGCGGGCCATAAACCAGGACCGGGACGAGGCGCGGCTGAATCGTCTTCTTCTGGAAGACGCGTACCCGCGCTGCATCCGCCGCCGGTACACAGGATGGCATTTTTCTTACGTCCGCGACCTGCTTAGGACCAAAGCGGTTCTGGGCGAGTATCAGCCCCACCGCCGAGAGCGCGGAATCAAGCGCCGCAGCATTCCGGTAGGGGAGAGTATCAACAACTATTACCCCGCGGTGGTTCAACTGTTCACTTGGCAGCGCGCCCCAATCCGAACGAAAACGGGGACGCCGGGACGCATCGGCGCACGCGTCAGCAGCCTCTTCGGCGGTTTGATTTTTGATGGGGACAACGATGCCCCCATGCGCTTCGTGAGCAAACGCCCCCGACCTGACGCCCAGGGTGTACGCCATGGACGGTGGCATTATCTCATTTCGGATTATGGGCGGATGAAAAAGGGTGCGAAGGCCGCAAGCTGGCGCTATGAGTGGTTCCAAGACTGGTTCCTCGACTACATGATTCGCTTGGACTGGAGTAGCGTGGCCAAGGAACAGGCGCCTACGGAAGAACTCGCCGCCAAGAGGAAAATGGCTGCGCAACAGGCAGCCCTCGACGAAATCGCAAGTGCCATCGGCCGGCTAATGGAGCTGGCAAGATCCACCAGCAAACCTCCGACCAGTTTGCTGAGCGACATCGCCAAACTGGACGATGAAAAGCTAACCGCCGAAAACTCGCTGAGGCAAATGGAGCGCGAGGTTGAAGCGCTGGCCGACCACCGCAGCGCCCTGAGCGAAGCTGGCGACAAAATCCGGGAACTGGTAACCAATGGCGACGAAGGATCCCGATTACGGTTGCGGGAGGAAATCCGCCGAAAGGTCCGGCGAATTGACGTTTTCCCCAACGGGGTACTGGCGGAACTCTTGCAAGACTATCCACTGAACCCACCAAATTGGCCGAGTTTTCGGATCGTGTTTGTGAATGGAGCCTCGCGTTGGATTTTCTGCCCCGACAAAAACCCCGCTGGCTTTGGTCCGCATCAAGCACCTACTCTCGACACAAACCTCCCGCCCGAATGGGTGCCCAAATGGGAAACTGAGGAGCAAAACCAACCCTCGCAGGAGATGCCAAATGCCCCCTCTGATGACTGCGAGGAATGCTCCGGACAACACCCGGAAAAGTGCGGGGCCCGAGTTGATGTGATCACAAAAGAATCTCAACTTCCGTCTGCCGTTCGACCGGCGCAACTCGATATGGCCTTGAATGAAGAACCACAAAAGGGACTAACCGCACGCGGGCTGGAAAACCCTGCCCGCCTTAACGGCCGAACTTAATTGGCACGCTGAGGCCGGGCGTAGCAGTACGCCGGGCCAAAGCGTACCCGGATTAAGCATAGAAAGAACGCTGCGTTTTGGGCTTGCTTTGAAAGAACGGACGAAAAAGTAGAGTCATTTGTTTAGTGGTTTTGGGTTTCGAAGTCAACTGGGGAAAGATAATCCAAGGCGCTGTGGGTGCGCGACAGGATTCTACGGCTAAGCTGCGAGCGACAGACAATCGTTGCGTGCGGCGTGGGTGTTGAGCCGTGCTTTCCAGACCTGATCCACCCGACGACTGGCGTGAATGCAGCGCAAGGCCAGCACATTTTCGGCACCGGGCTTGCCCCAGAACATCCCGGAC
>CAIKLQ010000476.1 GCA_903828255.1 uncultured Verrucomicrobiota bacterium | reverse complement strand
TCGAACCCCGTTCGTAGCGCTGGCTGATGACTTGGAAGAGCAGGTCGGCTCCGTGCTGGTCGATCGGCAGATACCCGAGTTCGTCCAGGAGCAATAGTTCCGGGGCCAGATAGCGCTTGAGTTGGCGTTTGAGCAAGCCGCGTTTTTGGGCGGCAGCCAGGTCGTTGATGACGCTGATCGCGTCGGCAAAGAGGACGGAGTAACCTTCCTGGCAGGCCACGTAGCCCAGGGCGGTGGCCAGATGGGTTTTGCCCAAGCCGACATTGCCCAGCAACACGACGTTGGCTTTGTGCGCGAGGAACTCCAGGCGAAAGAGGTTCTGGACCGCCAGCCGGTTGATTTTCTTGGGCCAGTCCCAGCGGAACTGTTCGAGGGTTTTGAGCACCGGGAACCTAGCGGCGTGGACGCGTCGTTCAATGACGCGCTGGCGGCGCTGGGTGTATTCACCTTCGATGAGCCGGCGCAGGTATTCCACATGGTCCCAGTGTTGGTGCGCGCTTTGTTGGGCGAGTTCGCCGTGGGGTTGTTGCAGGTAGGGCAGCTTGAGACCGCACCCTCCTCCCGTGCGACGTCATCAGCCGTCCGGAGCGATTTACTTGTGGGGCACCCGCGTCGCAGGTATCGTTTCGGCCCGTAAAACATCGCTATCTTTGATTAAATGCAAACAAGCCTCAAGGTCAAGCTGTCGGCCTTCAACTTCCTCCAATATTTTATCTGGGGTGTCTGGTACGTGAGCATGGGAACCTACCTCGCCAACACGCTGAAGTTTGGCGGGCAGGAAATCGGCGCCGCTTATGGCGCGTTTGCCATCGGATCGATGATCTCGCCGTTTTTCGTCGGCTTGATCGCCGACCGCTATTTCGCCTCGGAAAAGTTGCTCGCCGGGTTGGGCATCCTCGGCGGTGCGGTGATGTGCCTCCTGCCGCAGTTGACCGCGTTCGCCACGTTCTACCCAGCGTTGATTCTCTATTGCGCGCTTTACGCCCCAACGCTGGCGCTGGGCAACTCACTCGCCTTCCACCACCTGGCGGACGCCCAGGCCGACTTCCCGCGCGTGAAGCGGTTCGCGTCCGTCGGCTGGATCGCCGGCGGGCTGGCGTTGAGCGCGCTGAAGGCGGAACAGTCCGCCATCCAGTGGTATCTGGCTGGTGGCGCCTCGATTCTCTGCGGCTTGTTCGCGCTGACCCTGCCGCACACGCCGCCCAAGAAGATGGGTGCCGGCCTCCGCATCGGCGAAGTGCTCGGCCTCGACGCGCTGGCGCTACTCAAGAAACCAGCGTTCGCCGTTTTCATCCTCTGCATGTTTCTGATCTGCATCCCGCTGTACTTCTATTTCGTGATGATGGGCATCTACCTGACCGAGTTGAAATGGGAAGGCATCGCCGGCAAGATGACCCTCGCTCAGGTCGCCGACGTGGTCACCCTGTCCCTGCTGCCCCTGATCCTCCAGCGATTCGGTTACAAGAAGACCATCGTCCTCGGCATTCTGGCCTGGGCACTGCGCTATTTCCTCCTCGCCAGCAGCGCCAATCCTTCCGCGCTGTCCACCGCGCTCATTTTCGGTGGGATCCTGCTCCACGGCGTCTGCTACGACTTTCTGTTCATCGCCGGGCAGTTGTACGTGGATGACGAGTCGAACGAGCGGATCCGCGGCGCGTGTCAGGGATTCATCGCCTTCATCCTCTGGGGCGCGGGCGCCTTCGTCGGCACCATGCTCGCGGGCAAGGTGCTCGGCATATATACGATCACGGACGCGGCCGGACAGGTGGTCGGACACCACTGGTCAAAGATCTGGCTCACGCCCGCGTACCTTTCGCTGGGGGTCCTGGCCGTTTGCCTCCTCTTCTTCCGCGATCCGCCCAAGAAAGAACACAAGGGCGCACCTCCAGAAACCCCAATTCCCTGAAGCCATAAAACATGATTTCATTGGCCCTAGACGGCGTCAGCATATTTCATCCCGCTGTAGGGTTGCATCCCGGCGGGGTTGGCGAGCAGGACGTGGTAGCCGTGATCCTGGAGGCCGTCCCCCAGCCAATACCAGTTGAAGGTGGCTTCGACGGCGAGGGTTAGGATGGCCGCCAGGTGATGACCCGGCTTCATGTCCTCCGAGTTCTTCTGTAACTCTCGATACTCAGTCGTGGCCGCATCCAGCTTGGCTTGCGCGTCATCTAAGAACAGGTCCGCCGCCTGCTTTTCCTTGGAGAGATGCACAGCATTCCGGTGGTTCTCCCACTGCACCAGCAATTCCAACCCGCGGCTGCGACGGCTGCGCCGCCACCGGTGGCGCACGTCGAGAAGTTCTTCCGCAGTCGGATGCTCCCGCACATTCCCCAACCCGCATGAATTATGATTCCCGGGCCAATGACGCCTCCAGCGCAAGCTCCAACTCCCCAAGCCTTGCTTGTTCCAAGCCTGCACCCGCAGCCGGCGCATTACACCAAGCTGGGGGAATGGAGCGAGGAAGGCGGCTGCTTCGTCGGCAGCGCCCCGCCGATCATCGGCCCGTGCTGCCACGGTGACGATGAAGCGCAGGTCTTTG
>CAIKLQ010000475.1 GCA_903828255.1 uncultured Verrucomicrobiota bacterium | reverse complement strand
GCACCCTTTCGCAAAACCTACGACAACTATCGCGACGACCACGACCACTTCCGCCGGTTGAGCCAGAGCGGGGGCGTGCTGCGCTGGAACGGGCGGGCGTTGGAAGTGCATTTACTGCCGGCGACGAACTACGGAGCGGCGGTGCGCCAAGTGTGGGAGCAAGTTTTGGCGGAACTCAACGCGACCGCGCCGCAGTGGCCCGAGGGCAGCGGCCGACGGTTGAGCTTTCGCCTGGCGCAGCGTTCGGAACTGGAAATCAGTCTCCGGAGCGATTGACGTGACCGCGGGCGCCGCCACGTCTGGCACGCGCGCCGGAGCGGGAACTAAACTGGCGCTCCGCCAGCCCGCCTTTGCCCTCATCAATCTGAGGTCTGAACTTTAGGAGAACGCCGGGCTGCGGCGAAGCGCAGCCCGGCGTCGTGTGAGGTCATCGCTTACTGGTGCATGGCGCGGTAGAAGCGGCGCGGGGCGATGCGAACCGGATCCACCAACTCCACGATGCCCCGGTCGTTGGCGACGGCAGTCCTCAGCAGGGTCCAGTTGGCCAAGTCGGCGGACACCTCGATGCTATAGCTCCGGCCGGGCAGGCCCGTGAATTGGATGAGCGCGCCGGGGCTGCCGTCTTGCAGGGAAGCCGGATCCAGTCGCAAGGTGTTTTGCTGGAGAACATTGATCCAAATCAGCCCTGAACTCTCGCCACCGCGGCCGTCCATCACCAGGTAACCAAACACGTCCTGGCCGACAAAGCCCGCTGCCGGGCGATACACCAGATTCGTGCCGCTGCGTACGATGCGCCCGCCGTTGGCCGACACAAGGCTGTGATCGGTTAGCGTGATGGGGTCGTTGTCTGCGTCGCTGTCGTTCTCCAGCATCCAGGCGATGCTCAGGCTGGTGTTGACGTCTTCCCGAACGGTGACGTGCTCGTCCACAGTCCACGGTGAGCGGTTGATTCCCAGGAGTCGCGTGGCGGGCAGGCTCGCGCCGCCCATGCCATCCACCAGCACGACGCGCATGGTGCGGCTGTTGGTGGTTTCGTCAATACTGGCGAACGCTACCCGGCGGAGCAACGCCTGTAGCGCTGCCGGCGTGGCCTGGGCGTTTAGTTCACACTGCAACGGTTGGTTGTTGGTCCCGCCGGAGAGCGTACCGAAGACTACTCCGCTGTAACTCACCGTGGCGTCGGTCAAGCCAATCTGGCCCGCGCCGCTGCCTTCGGGCAAGACTACCCACCGATCGGCCTCATTGCCGTTGGCGCTTAGGTCCACGGCAAGATAGCCGCCGGCCCAATTGGTTACGCCCGTCTCGGCCACGACGGCATTGGTGTCCGCCAGTTTGTATTCCAAGCCATAGAACTCCAGCAGCAGCGGGTCCAAGCCGACGGTGTAGAGCCACGGCGTCTGGCTGAGAGTGATGGGATTCCCGCCGTCAAAGGTGACGGTCAACACCCCATTGCTCAAGGCCACGGCGTAGTTGGTCGCCACGCCGGAAGGATCGTCCAGGCTGGGCAAAATCGGATACGTTCCCACTGCGGCGCTGATGTCCGCCGCGCAGGTGTAGCTGGCAGTGATCACGTCGGCGTTGCGAGGGCCGGCGATGGTGCCGGTGAACACCGGATTGGTCGTGCCCCAACCGCGCACGGCGTTGCTGGCGGTGATACTCAAGGGTGCAGGCGTGACGCTCAGGGTGCCGTCCACGCGTTGCAACGTGTAATTCGCCGCGCTGCCGCCGGAGATAGTGATGGCGTAATCGCCAATCGGGCTGCCCGCGACCGCCAACGTGGAGGCTGTCGGCGTGGTGGTGAGCGTCGAGGCGGCCTCTCCGTTCACAAAGCCGACGTAGCTAAGGGTCAGCGGCGGATTCGTGCTGCCGTAAAGCCGGCTTTGCGCGTCGGCGGTCACGGTCAACTCGGCGGGGCTTATGGTGAGCGTGCCTTGGTTGGTGGTCACCGTGTAGTTTCCGAGCCGGCTGGACGGATCGCTCCACACCGGTTCGATGGCATAGCCGCCCACGCCGCTCGCGGTCGTCGCAATCGTGGCAAAGGTGGCGGTAATGGTGTCGGCATTCATCACGCCGACAAGCGTGCCTGTTAGCGACGGATTGGTCGCGCCGTAGAGCCGATTCTGGTTGTCTGCCGTCACGACCATCAGCGCCTGCGTCACCGTCAGCGTGCCGTTGGTGAAAGTGATCGCGTAGTTCGTGGAAGTCAGTCCCGACGGCGCGATGTCGTAAGTGCCGACTGGGCTGTTGGTGTCGGCACTGGTGGAGACGTTAAGGCTGCCGCCAAGGGATGCCTCCGTGTCGCCGTTCACGAAGCCGGTGTAGGTCACGGCGAAAACTGGATTGGTCGCGCCGTAGCCGCGGCTTTCGTCGTCGGCCCGCACGAGCAGTTCCTGCATCGTCACCGACAGCGTGCCGTTGGTGAAGGCGAAGTTGTAGTCCGTCGCGGTCAACGTGCCCAGCGCGACAGTGACCGGGTATTGGCCCACGGGGCTGTTGGTATCGGCCAAGGAGGCCAGCGCCGGAGCGCCGCTCAACATGCTGGCCGTGTCGCCGTTCAGGAAGCCAGTGTAACTGGCGGTGAAGACCGGATTGGTTTGCCCGTAGAGTCGGCTCTTGTCCTCCGCCG
>CAIKLQ010000474.1 GCA_903828255.1 uncultured Verrucomicrobiota bacterium | reverse complement strand
GGGCACCGGAAACGGCCAGGCGTTGGTGCCAATTTCGAGCACGCATTTGGTCTCCGACTGAGGTACGAGGCGCTGCTGCTGGTTGACGGCGGCATTGAACGCACGGAGTTCGTTGGCCGCCTGCACGCGATCGGGGTTTTGAATTTCCACTCCGACCGGGCCGAAAATCACCCGAAAGGCGTTAGTGTCTTGGGTGGTGGCCGCGGCCAGGAATTCCGCCACCGCCGCTTCGGGGGTCGCAAAGGTTTTGCCAATGTCCGCCGCACTAACGACGAGGGGCGCACTGAGAGCCACCGCCACCGCGACGTTCCGATGGAGGGTGGAGGGAGAGAATCGTTTGAAGAAGTTCATGAAACAGCTTTTGGGAGGGGTCTTCATATCAATAGAAAATAGAGTTGAGAGTCTGGTCTGGGAGTTCATCGGCGACCACCACCGCCGCGACTGCCGCCGCCACTGAAACCACCGCTGCTGCGGCTGGAGGAGCCGCGGCTGCTTTGACTCCTCGCGCTGGCCCCGCTGCTCGAACCGCCAAACGCACTGCCCGACGAGGAAGAACGGCTGCTAGAAGAAGTGGATCGGGATTGCGAAGCGCTGGGCGAAGCGGTGGACCGGTTAGCGGAACCGCCCCAGGTAGAAGTAGTCCCTGCACCGCCGGTGGAAGGCCGCGCTCCGGCCGTCCCGGTAGAGAGCCGGGCCCCAGCCGTGCCCGTGGAAGGACGCGTTCCGACGCTGCCAGTGGTAGGCTTGGCGCCGCCGGTACCATATCCCCGCGCCTCCGCGCCGCGGGTCGAGGCGCCGGCTGAACCGCTCTTGTTAAGCCGACTTTGGTCCGGTTGCCATTTCTGGCCGCCCCCCGCGCTGGTTTGGCTGGCGCCGGCAGAGCGGGAGTTGCTGGCGTTGTTGTTGTTGTTCCGATTGAGGTTGTTGTTGTTATTCTGGTTGAAGTTGTTGTTGTTGTTGACGTTGATGTTCACATTGCCGCTGCCATGATAACAACCGCCGTTGTTCCAATTGCAGTTGTTGGCGATAATGGCGCCCATCGCCATGCCTACGCCGAAGGTTACCAGCGGTGCGTACGGGTTATACACATAACCGTAGGGCGGGTAATAGACGGAGTAGGGGTTGTAGCTCGGCACGTACACCACGGAGGAACTGGTTGGCACAATCTGGACGACGGTATTAGTCACCACTACCACCTGCAGCTCGACCGTTTTCTCGACAATCATGTTGGTGACCGTCACGACCTGCTGCGGCGTCGTCTGGAGCGTGCCGGCTTTTTGGGCCTTGCCCCGCATGGACTGGATGGCGTCCATGATGTCCTTGTCCTGAGCCAGGAACGCCTCTCCGAGTTCCATTGTCCAGGCGATGTCCTCGTTCAGTTTCTTAATGACTTCCGGCACGCGCGCCACGGCTTTCACGTTTTCGTCCCAAGGTTGCGCGTCCAGCTTGGCGAGGTTGTTGGTGTCCGCCACGAAGCGCGCGACCTGGACAATTTCCAGGGGATAGACCGACGCCGGCAGGAGAGTCGCCAGAAGCGGGTCGGGATAGAGCGCGATGGGGGCAACCAGTTTTTCCAAATCCGCGGCGCTGCGCTTGGGTGGGGCCGCGGGCGGCGCGGCCGGCACGACGGGCTGAGTTGGCGGCGGAGACTGACCGGCAGCGCAGGCGGCGAAAGCCAAGCTCAGTATCAGGCACAGGTATTGCGTTTTCATAGTGAAGGGTAGTGTAGTTTGGTGATGCGTGAGGTCGTTTCAATGGCCAATTCGCACGTCTTGGAGCACCGTATCCACGGCTTCCTCGATATGCTCCGCCCGAACCGCAGCGGTCGGGTTGCGCAACAGAGGCCGCGGCACTTCGTCACCGACGCTGACCTCTTTGAGCCGCTTGATGCGCTCGTCCACGACGAAGGATCCGACGTTGCCCAACGGACCTTTGAGCGTGACCTCACGTTTGACTTGGTCAATGGCCTGGACCGTGGAAGTCACGGTGACAAGGACGGTCCGTTCCGCGCTCCAGGGCGGGGCCACGGCCGGTTGGGTTTCTTGACCGAACGTCTGCCTGCTGGCCAGGTAAGCCGTCACCGCCAAGGTGAGGCTCCACGCGACCATGAGGAGCTGGTTGGGGATCAGGGTCGGGTTCATTGTTCCATTGTCTTATATGATTTGATGGTGGTTCGTGAGCACTGCAAAGTAAAGCCGATTTTCAGGCTTTGGGTGTGGGGACTTATTCGAACTTTTTGGTCCTGCTTCCGGTTTAATACTCCATACCAAGGTGGCCCGAAGGCCGGCGACTCGGAGTCCGGGCCAATGGGGGCAACGTTTTTTGTTTTGTCGGGCGGAAGTTTGTTAAAAGCGGGTGAGGGCAAAATCGGTTTCACTACTGGCGGGGTGCGCCCGTCCTCGGGCGCCGCAGGCCACCTACACTTGCCGGTTGGGGTTAGTTCAAGCCGCTGGCCTCCGCTCCACCTCGCTGTGACCGCGGCCGGCCACACTCCGAGCCTTACCCACTTTTAATCACACCCCCACGTCACCCCCAATCTGCAGCGAACGCTTGACACCCTCGCTGATCACCGGCAACAAATAGGCGACGATGACCGCAACCAACAACCCGACGATGAAGCAACGACCCCAAAACCCCGGCGCGGTCCGGCAGGCCCCGACGGTTTCGCTGAAAATGTTTTCGGCAGAAACCGCGACCGTACCGCAATTCGCTTTTCCCCACTCCCAACCCAACCCGATCCCTTGCCATGATGCCACCCCTGAGTAATTTCAAACGTTTCGATGTGCGCGACCTAATCCGTCAGGGCATCGAGCCGTTTCCGGAAATCCACCAACGCGTGGCGACGCTCGGCGCAAATGACGGCCTCCTTATCGTCGCGCCGTTTCTGCCCTCGCCGCTCGTGGAAAAACTAGCGAGTGAAGGCTTCGCCGCGAAAGTGGAACGTGGGCCAGGCTCGAATTGGCGCGTTTACTTTTGGCGCGAGGATCGCTAAATAATAAGCCATGACCATCGCCCTAGCTGAGCTAAGAACTGCTGTTTTCGTCAACACCCTGCAAAGCTGCCAGCTTTTTACCGGGGTGCCGGTAGCGGATCTCAAAGCCGTCGCAGCGATCACCGCCACCAAATCCCTCGAAAAGAATGAATACCTCTTTCACGAAGGTGATCCCGCCTGCGGTTTCTACGTGGTGCAACGCGGTGCGGTGAACGTGCATCGCGTCAACGCCGCCGGCAAGGAGCAGGTCATCCACGTCTTCCGCGCCGGCGAGTCATTCGCCGAAGCGGCGCTGGCCACCGAACGCGGCTATCCCGCCGACGCCCGGGCGACCGAGCCGACGCAGGTCTTGCTGGTCAAGAAAGAGGGCATCCTCGCGCTGCTCAAGCAGCAACCGGAACTCGCGTTGCGGATGCTGGGCTCGATGAGCATCCACCTCCGCGTGCTCGTCGGCCAACTCGAAGACCTCACGCTCAAGGACGTGGAAACCCGCCTGACCAACTGGCTCGTGAAACGGTGTCCCAATCCGCTGAGCGAAAAACCCGTGCGGATCGAACTCAGCATGGCCAAGCGCGTGCTCGCCGCGGAACTCGGCACGGTGAGCGAAACCTTTTCCCGCACGCTCGCCAAATTTCGCGCGCAAAAACTCCTGTCGGTAAAAGGCAAAGTGGTCACGGTCATTTCCCCATCCAAACTCAACGCCCTCTTGCGCCACAATCTGGGCGAGTAAGAGCGCGGCGCTCCGCTCCGGGGCAATGCGAGCGGGACCAACGCGCGGAGCTGGGTCCCCGAGCCTGCTCCGGATCCCAGCCCCGCTACGCGATTGTGGAATCGGGGGAGCTTCCCAGAAACCACCGTCCCCCGGATTCAAAGGTTCAACGCGCGAATTTCTTTTGGGAGAATTCTCGCCCCGACACCCGCTCCGCGACGGGCGAGAGGCAGAACCACTCGCCGCACTTATGGTTTTTGCGCCATTCAACGAACTCCTCCGCAACCTGCCGGCTTAGAAACCGGCGCTCAATTTCTTCCGTTTCCTTGATTTGAGTCAAGCCCGCCGTCGCGGACGTGTGGCAGGCTTTGGGCATGACTGAAAAGCCATTGATTGACGCTGCGGAAGAAAAAATCCTTTCGCTGGCCAACGAAACCCATTTTGCCCCGAACGGAATCGTGAGCCGCACGCTCCTGCGCACGGCGACCTCCCGCATCGTCCTGTTCGGCTTCACCGAGGGACAGGAATTAACCGAGCACACCTCCACGCAACACGCCACCATCCAGATTTTGTCGGGCGAATGTGAGTTCAGCCTGGCCGGCAAACCGCACCCCCTAAAAGCCGGCGACCTGCTCTACATGCCGCCGCACCTGCCGCACGCCGTCCGCGCCACGAAACAATTTTCCATGCTACTGACGCTGGCAAAACCGAACGCCAACTAATATGCCCACCCCGAGCATCATAACCCTCGACGTGCGCGAAGACTTCCGCGCCGGCAAAGGTCCGTGCGACAAAATCCAGAACGCCCTTGATCAGGTCGGCCCGGACGCGACCTTGCGGTTGCTCGTTCCTTTTGAACCAGTGCCGCTGTTCGCCCTCGCCGCCGCCAAAGGATTCACCCACTCCGCCACGCGCTCACCCGAGGGCCACTGGGAAGTCCGGTTCACCCACTCTCCCGCCGCCAACCCCGCAATCGCAATCCCAGCAGCGCCCCTTACTGCTGGCGGCTGCGGTTGTTCTGAAACTGTGCCGACCGAAATCCTGGACGTGGACGCGCGGGGACTCGAACCGCCGCAGCCGATGGTGCAAATCCTGGAAGCCTTAAGCACCCTACCAGCCCACGCCGCCCTGCGCGCCCGCACGGACCGCCGGCCAGTGCATCTTCACCCACTGCTCGAAGCCCGCGGATTCAAGGGCACAAGCGAGGAGCAATCCGATGGAAGCTTTGTTACCCATATCCGCCGCGCTTGACCCCACGCGCCCCGTGAAGTCGCGTAAACGCCACGCTCTGGAGCGTGGGCTTCAGCCCGCTTCAGCGTCCGAGCGCCAAAAGCCGTTCGGCGCCACCGCGCCTTCCATAAGACTGCCGCTGGCCTTTATGCTCACCGGCCTTGCGGCGCTCGTGACCGGCGTGGTCTGGCTCGGCGCGCAACCTTCCGTGCTCGCCAGCTACCACTACAACCAGTCGGTCATCGCCGCGACGCATCTGTTCGTGCTCGGGTGGATTTGCTCCATCATCATGGGCGCCATGTATCAACTCGTGCCCGTTGCGCTGGAAACCAGACTCTACAGCGAACGCCTCGCGCGCTGGCACTTCGGGCTACACCTCGTCGGTTTCGTCGGCATGGTCTGGATGTTCCGCGTCTGGAACATGAAACAGCTCGGGCACTTTGCCACGGTGTTTGCGGTGGGCGTGGGTTTGTTTGTGTTCAACCTCGTGCAAACCTTGCGGCGGGTCCCCAAATGGAACGTCACCGCAACCGCCGTGACTGCGGCGCTCTTCTGGATTTCCGCCACCATCGTGGCGGGGCTCTCCATTGCGGCGAGCAAATGCGACTATGAATCCACCACCGGCCTCGCCACAGCGCCCGGAGTGAGCAATGTGGTCGCCGGCCTGCGCTCGCTGGCCGGATTCATGGCGCGTTTCGATCAAATCTCCGCCATGCACGCGCACGCGCATTTGAGCGGCGTGGGCTTCTTTACGCTGCTCATGGTCGGCGTTTCCTACAAACTCATCCCGATGTTCACGCTGAGCGAACTACAGAACAAGCGCCGCGCCGCCGCCTCCGTCGCACTGCTCAACCTCGGGCTCGCCGGCTCGTTCCTCACTATTCTCCTGCGCAGCCCGTGGAAACTAGCCTTCGCCCTCATCATCATCGCCGCGCTCGCGTGCTACGGGCTGGAACTCCGCGCCATCCTGCGCGCCCGCAAACGGAAGCCGCTCGACTGGGGCATCAAATACTTTTTGACCGCCGTTGCGCTATTGATTCCGCTCGCGCTGCTTTCCATCGTGCTCGCCTGGCCTGGCTTGCCACTCACCGCTTTCACGGGTCAGCTAGAAAACCTTTATGGCTTTTTCGGTCTGATCGGAGTGGTGACCTTCGCCATCTTCGGAATGCTCTACAAAATCATCCCGTTCCTCGTCTGGTTTGGCGTTTACAGCCCGCACGTTGGCCGCGCAAAAGTGCCGGCGCTGGCGGACATGTATTCGGCCCAGCTCCAAGCGTTCGGCTACTGGACTTTCCTCGCGGGGTTGGCAATGACGAGTGCGGCGATCGTAATTTCCAGCACAACCGGCGTTCGCCTCGGCGTCAGCCTAATTGCGATCAGCGTCGGGGCGCTCGTGGGCAACGTCGGCAAAATCCTCGCCCACCTCATCCGACCGCGCCTCACTCCGTTGAATATTTCCAACGCTTTGAAAACCGTTTTAGCATGAACGCCACCCAACTGACCGAAGCCACCGTCCTCGACGCCATCCGGCAGGTGATTGATCCCGAAATCGGCTGCAACATCGTGGACCTTGGCTTGATCTACGGCATCACCATTGCGGGCACGAAAGTCACAGTGCAGATGACCCTCACCACGCCCGGCTGCCCAATGGGCGAGAGCATCGCGCAAGGGGCGCAATGGGCCTTGCTCGGCATCGCGGGGGTCGAAGACGCCGTGGTGGAGATCGTCTGGGATCCGCCGTGGCAACCTTCGATGATGACTGAAATCGGGCGAGCCGCTGCCGGGATGCGTTGAAACCTTTTCCAAACCAAACAAAAACAAAAAAACAAAACATGACTGCCACAACTCAACTCGGACCGGATCGGATGCTGGACGTGCGGGAAATCCCGTGCTCCATCAAACACGGACTAATCATCCAAACCTTCGTTGACCTAGCGGTCGGCGAGCACTTCATCCTGCGCAACGGCCACGATCCCGTGCCGCTGCGCTACCAGTTCGAGGCCGAATTTCCGGGCACGTTCACCTGGGAAGACGTCCATCGGCTGCCGGACGATGTAGCGGTGAAGATCACCAAGGTGGGAGCGCTGACGGGCGCCCCCAAGGTGGTGCCACATTCTTGCGGTCATCACTGAGGCGAAAAGTTTCCGGCGCGATCGCCGCGTCGGAAACGCCCACGTCAGCAACTCGCTTCGCAGCGGGGCCCTGAGTGCCACTCTCACCTGAGAGTTTGCCACCCGTGGCCGAGGCAGCCCTGCGGGTGCTGAATGGGCCGCCAGAGAATTGACCGGGATGGTAGGTTCCGGCGCTTCATCAAAAATTTCCGGCTTCGGCGTGAACGCGGTGCGCACGGGCAGTCGCGGCGCCGTTCAGGCAGGCTTCGGTCGTCCGTTTGGCACTGCTGGCGAGCGCAATTGAGCCGGCCGATTCTTTTTGTCGGGCAGTAGCAGTTCCGCCACGAAGCGCTGCACCTCGTAGGGCGTCCACACGTTGCTCTTCCAAACCTGCGCGAGCCGTCCGTCCGGGCCGATGAGCACCGTGCGCAGATCGTGTGAGATCAGGCCGCCTTCCCAAGCGTAATACAATCCCGTCAAGCGGGCGATGGATTGGATTTGTTGCGGGTCGCCGGTGGCGAAACTCCAGTGCTTCGTATTGGCCTCGTAACGCGCCGCATACTCCTTGAGCACGGCGGGCCGATCAAAGGTCGGATCCATGGTGATACTCAGCAACTGATACTGGTCGGGAAACTCCTTGCTCAAGCGCCGTTCCAGATCGGCGAAATTCTTGGACATGAGCGGACAGAAGTTCGGCAGCGGGCAGCGGGTGTAAATAAACGTCAACACAACGGCCCTGCCGCGAAAATCGCGCAGGCGGATTTCTTTTCCGTCCTGATCAACCAGTTTGAAGTCCGGGACGGCTTCGCCGATTTGGACCCGCTCGGTTTCATTGGTGCGAATGTAGTCCGCGTTGGTCGCCAAGTTCGCAACGGCGGCGGGATCTTCCAATCGGACCCTTTGAATGTGCGAAATCCAGGAATCATCCTTGGTGACCGCCAATTCAAATTGCACCGTGTCGCCCTTGCTCAACCCGTTGAAGAGCGCCGGGTCTTTTACCGGGAGCGGCATGGTCATGGCCGGCATGTAATCGGGAATTTCCTCATGTGCGATGCGGATGACCTGGTTCGAAATATCCAGATCGCGAATCTGCCCGCGCACCTGGAAGGTTTGGGTGGGGCCGGGTGGGGCGTGAGCCGCCGCGCCGGGCCGCTGGAAGACAACGCCGCATAGAACCGCCGTCAAAGTGAGCGCGCTCAACAGGGCCAGAATCCATTTTGCGTTCATAGATCGGTTCGACGTAATTTCCAGAGGCTCAAGCCCAAAGTGCCGCCCAGCCACAATGCCGCCGTGAGCAGCATCGTGAGCACGGGCACCTGTAACTCCAGTTGTTTGGACAGATTCACGGCGCGGAACAGGTCCACCGGATTGATCGCCAGCCAGCCGAGCGTCGAGCCGCGGCTCGCCGGGACGGCGGGCGTTTGCCCGGCGGGCACGTTGTCGAAAGCAGAATGAAGATCCGCCGCCGCGTTGACATGCGTGGTGTCGCACAAGACTTCGATCTCCTGTGCGGCGGCCAGCGACCGGGTCGAAACCACCATTCCGAGGGCGACTAGATCGAACACAAACACGGCCACGCACCACAGCAGCAACCCTGCGACCAGCGATTGCACGCGCGTCCGGCAGAACGTCGAGACGGCCAGCCCCAGGCCGAGAAACAGAATTCCCAGCACCAAGCCGGAAACCGCGAGCCGCAAAAACGGCGCGATGCCATTGTCTTTGGCCGACAGGCCGACGACCGTGCCGGCGATGGCAAAGCCCAGTATCAGCGGCACCGCCAGCGTGAAACAGCCGCCGAGAAACTTGCCCAGCAAGCAGGACCACCGACTGACGCCGCCGGCCAGCAGAAGGCGGAGCGTGCCCTCTTCGCGTTCGTTCACGATGAGATCGTGGCCGAGCAGCAGGCCGAGCAGCGGCACGAGATACTGCACGAGGTTCAGCAGGCTGATCACGGTACGTTCGTAACCCTGCACGCCAATCTGACCGATTTGAACCAGGCCGAGAAAACTCGTCAGGCCGATTGCGCCGAGCCAGACCAGCACGCACGCGATGACCCAGCCGCTGCGAAAGCGGTCGCCGAATTCCTTGATCGCAATGAGGCCGGCTTGCTGGTGGCAGCCGAGGTAACAAGACTCACTTTTCTTCTGCGGAACAGAGCTGAGAGCCTCCTCCCGTCGGCGGCTGCGAGGTAAACCGGAAATGGTTGAATCAGCCTTCACGCGAAGGCCTCCTCCGGCGCGGGCGTGCGGCGGGCGATGCGGTGATAAATGGTTTCCAACGAATCCTCCGCGCCGTGTTCCGCGCGCAGGGCCTCCAGAGTGCCGACCGTCGCCAATTGGCCGCGGAGCAGGATGGCGATATGTGAGGCCAGCGGTTCGACGGCGGACATGGTGTGTGTCGAGATCAAAAGCGTTGCGCCGCGCGCCTGTTCCGCGCGCAGAATGCATTGCAGCGTGTCGAGGAGCACGGGATCGAGGCCGTTGAACGGTTCGTCGAGCACGAGCAACTCCGGCTGGCCGCAAAGGGCAATGGCCAGACCGAGTCGTTGCAGCATGCCTTTGGAAAGCTGACGCACTTTGCGGTCGCCCACGCCGTAAAGGCCCACGCGCTTGAGTTGGGTTGCGACCTCGCTGTCAGATTGGCCTTTGAGTCGCGCGAAGAAGCTGGCGTTTTCCAGAACGGTGCGTTGCGGATAGAGCGCGACCCGCTCGGCGACGTATCCGAACGACCTCCGATCCGCATCGGTCAGCGGATGGTTTTGCAGGAGTAGGTTGCCGCTCGTTGGCCGGGTCAGCCCCAGGACGCAGCCGAAGAGGGTGGATTTGCCTGCGCCATTCGGACCGAGCAACGCCAGCACGCCGCCGCGCTCGACAGATAGATCAACGCCATCCAAGGCGGTGATGGCGCCGTAATGTTTCGTCAATCCAGAAACTTGGAGGTAGGCGCTCATCGCATGATCGTGGCGGCGAACGTCCCGCCTGACACTGCGGGACGCATCAACGGCGCGCGATCGGTCACTCCGATCGTGTCCAGCAGCGGCATCAATTCCTCGCCCTTGCGCAGGAGCGCGACGGCGGGGCTGAGCGCAAAGACGCGCGCCTCGGGATGGCGGTCCAGGAGGTACCCAAACACATCCGTCTCGTGATACGGCGTGTCGCCAATGCCATCGTGATTGCGGTCCGTCCCGGTGTAATCGCTCCAATAATTTCCCCGGCCGCCCTCGAAAAATGCATTCGGCCCCTGGCGCCCCTGGTCGGTTTCAAACGGCGGCTGCCACACTTGGTCGGTGTTCCGCATGAACGCGTTTGCGACAAAGACGTTCTGCTCCGAGGCGTTGCTGAGGTAAAGACCGATGTCGTTGGTCGCGATGACGTTTCCCGTGAAGCGATTCTGGTTGGATTGCTGCACGAAGAGGCCGCGGTTTTGTCCGGTGAACACGTTGTGCGCGATGATCGAATTGTCCACTTGCTTGAGCACCATGCCGTGACGGCGGTTGGCGAACACGAGATTGCCTTCGACGAGCGATTGGCGGCTAAACATCAAGGTCGCGCCGATGGCGTTACGCGTCAGCGAATTCGTCAGCAGCCGGTTCTGATGCGAATACATGGCGTGAATGCCGAAGCGCGTGTCCCAAACGCGGTTGCCGGCGATGAGGTTGTGGTCGGCGTAGGAAAAATACATGCCGTCGCGCTTGTCGTGGATGCTGTTATCGAGAATGCGATTGCGCTTCGTATTCCACAGGTGAAGGCCGTTGCCGCGCTGGGCCGCCGCGAGGTTCGGGCTGCCGCAAATCTCGTTCCGTTCGAGCGCGCATTCGCTGGCGGCGCGGAGGTAGATGCCGAAACCGTCGCTCGCGATGCGGCAGTCCCGCACCCGCGCCCGGTCGCCGGTGATCATGATGCCGGAATCAAACGTCGTGAGGTCGCGGCCGGAATTGCGAAGCACCAATCCGCGCACCTCCACGTCGGGCGCCGTGATGGAAAGCGGCGTGCCGTTTCCCTCCGCGTTGAGGACCGGGGCGTTCGTGCCGAGCAGCCGGATGGATTTCGTGATGACCACGCGTTCGCGGAAGACGCCCGGACCGGGCACGAGGACCGTATCGCCGTCCTGCGCCCCGGCGATGACCCGGCTGATGGAATCGGTCACCGGCAGCGTCGCGGCCAGGGCCACAGCGGACGCTGACAGCAACATGGCCAGCGCTAGCTTCACAGCTTGGCAATGGTGGGATCGGGGTTGCCGCCGACCGCCGTGAGCACGGTAAACACGACGGAGTTGATGAACCGCGTGCGGTCGAAACCGATGAGCAACGCCACCGTGATCATCACGGTCGCGCCGGACCATTGCAGGGTGCGCATCAGCCGGGGCCGATGCACGAATTGCCAGCTCCAGTTGCCCACCGCGACCGCGATGGCGGCCATCGGAATCGCCAGCGCGAGCGAGTAAGTGCCCAGGATGAGCGCGCCCCAATACCACGTCGAAGTGCCCACAAAGATCAGCAACGGATAAAGAATTGCGCCGCCCATGCAGGTGAGGCAGCTCACCGAGAGGCCCAGGCCGGCGCAAAATGAATTCATCGCGGTGATATTGCCCGGCTGGCGCAGACTCAACCCTGGCGCCCGGATCACCGCCGCGTGCTTTGGCGAAACCACCCCCACGACGGCGGCAATAACCATGCGGAATTTCCGTCCGAGTTGCGCGAGCCAGACGAAGCATTGGCCGCCCGGCTTCATGACGCCGACGGATTTCAGCGCGAAATAAATGAGGAAGGCCGCACCGACCCAATTGGCGTAACGCGTCCAATTGCCGAAGCCCGGGCCATGATTCGCATGGGTCGCCTTGCCACCTTCGGGCGCGACCGTGATCAAATCGCCTTGCTGGGGCGTGCCACAAAAAGCGTCATCGGTGCTCGCGCCGGCAGCGAGCTTTGCTTGCATGCCCAGCAACTGCTGCCCCACGAGCGCCACGGTCGCGCCGCTGGCCATGTAGAGCACCGTGAAGCCGGCGACGAACGCGGCCAGGTTGCGCAGGATGCGGCCGCGCACATGGACTGGCAGGCGCGCCCCCTTTTCCGCAATGGCCGCAGAGCTGACGACGCCCGCGATGATGCCGCTGTAGTAGGTCGTGAGTTCGATGGCACACGGACTCAGGATGACCATGAGCGCGCCGATCACGCCCAGCGCGAGCATCAGCGTGCTGGCGAGCGTGCGGGCGGGAGTGGGTTCGACGACCGGGAGTTTCCATTCGAAGACACGCTCAGGCGTTTTGCCGACGCCGGTCACGAGGAGCCGGAAGTGGCCGCGTTTCGCGGCGAAGATCGGCTGGCCGGAATTGTCCACCAGCGGAAACACGAGCAGATACATGTTGTGATGTTCGCTCAGGACGACGGGCGTGCCGAGCGAGGGATAGCGGTCGCCGTTGCTATCCTCGATGAGCACTCTGCCGCGCAGGTCCAGATCGGCAATCGTGCCGACGTGCGTGTTGATGCCGATGAGAAAGGGCTGCGCCCGGTTCTGCCACTGCGAGAGATACGACTCCAGCTTGACGCGCTTGATGAAATCCGGTGTCGCGTAAGTGGCGTCCAGAAACACGTCGCTCAGGGAAACGCGCGCGGCGTCGCTCTGGCGCGCGGTGGCGGGACTGCCGGCCTGGAGCTTGGGCACGATGTAAACGCCAACGACGAACACCGCCACCAGCAACAAGCTGCCGGAGATGAAAAGGATGCGAGTGGCTTTCATGGTTGAACCGTGGTGGAAACGCGGAGCGCCTGGTCCGCGGAAGTTGGGGTGGGGAGGCGAGGCGCGCGCGCAGAATTGCCCGCGCTTCCGTTCAATGCCGGGGCCTGGCTGTGCTTTCGACTCAAACCCGCCGCGCCCAGTTGCAATGCCAGCGCGCCGCCAATCAGCCACGCGCCAATTCCGAAGCGGGAACTGACGGTGAATTGAGCAATCTTCCTCGTGCCGAGGAATGGTGGCGTGAAGTCCTTCAGCCCGATCAGGATCGTTTTTTCATCACGCTTGTGGCCGATGTCGTGCATTTGCGACAGGGCTTGCACGGTCGCCAAAATCAGCGCCGCGACCAACCCGCCACTGACCAGCATCAAGGCCCGGCGCCCGCCCCGCCCCCGCCAAAAGCCCGCCAGCACACCGAGCACCGCGCCGGCGATCAAGGTTCCCGGCAGCCATTTGAATTGCGGCAAAGTTGGTGGGACGTGGACCCCAATGTATTGGTTGAGCACGCTGAGTTCCCGAAGGTCGCCGCGCAGGGATCCCGGATGCACCGCGATCTTGAGCGCTTCTTCCGCGCGATATTGCGGTGCTTCCAGGCGCATCTGCCAGAGGGGGAGACTGAGGCTGGCAAGCAACAATACGGCGGCCAGAAAGGTGAGCGCGGGGATGCTGATTCGTCCCGCAACGCGGGCCGAACTCACCGGCACGCTGACGGCGCTACGGTTTGCGTTCTTATTCAAAAGCGCTGCCCTTTTTCGGGGCATTGCGGGCTTTGTCGGCCTTGGCCAGCGGGCCTAGGTATTCGTTGAGTTCCGCGCCGGGGGGTTTCACCAGCAGCCGGCCCCGCATTTCGAGATGGAGCGCGGAGCAGAACCAGGTGCAATAATACCAATACGTGCCCAGCTTGTCGGCGACGAACGTGGTCTCGGCAGTCTGGCCCGGATCCACCGCCAGGTTGATACCCATCCGGGAAAAGGCCACGCCGTGGGTCATGTCGCGCACCGTCTCGACATTCGTCAGGTGCAGATGAATCTCATCGCCCTCATGCACCTCGAATTGTTCGGGCACGAACTTCGACCGGATGCAGGTCATATAGACGTCCACCTTGTTGCCGTTGCGCACGATTTTTTCTTCACCGAGCTTCACAGCCGTGGGTTGGATTTCGTAGGTCTGCACCACCACGTTTTCCAAAACTTTCCGATGCACCATTACGGCGTCATGCGGTTCGGGCAGTGAGGGAAAGGCCGCGACGACCCGCATCTTTTCGCCGGAGATATCAATGAGTTCCTGCGACTCGGGCATCCCTGGGCCGACCGGCAGGAACATGCCTTTGCTGAGTTTGTTCAGGGAAATCAACCAGTCGCCACTGGGATGACTCGTGTCCGAGCCGGCGGCCTTCGTGTGGCCGACGTTGTAATGCACGTCCACCCGGTCCACGATGTAGTCCCGCTCCCCCTTGATGGCTTTCTCGATGTTCCACTTCACGATCTGCGAATCCACGAACAGCGACGTGTAGGCATTGCCGCGGCCATCGTAAGTGGTGTGCAGCGGGCCGAGACCCACTTCGGGTTCGGCGATCACCTTGAGCGTATGCGCATCAATGATGGTGACGGTGGGCGACAGTTTGCCGCTGGCGAGGATGTATTTCCCGTCGGGCGTGACGTTGCAGCCGTGCGGGTTTTTCGGAATGGGAATCAATGTCAGCACGCCGGGAACTTTTTCCGACTCAATCACCGGCACGCCGTTGACCTTGGTGAATTTGCCATCCGCCAGCGCCTTTTCCGCCAGCGGCACGTCAATCGCGCCCACGGCATCACGGTCGCGCTCAATCATCCCTTCGGAAGTCGTCGCATTCTCCGTGTTATACATCGTCATAAACACGTAGCGCCCGTCCTTGCCGGAACTGGCGATGTCCGCGTTGCCGACGAAGCTGACCTGAAATTTCGTCTCCAAGGTCTGCGCGTCCAGAAAGGCCACCAGCGAACGGTATTTGGCCGCGTCGGTGGAGTTTCCGGCCGGGTCAGTCTCCAGTTCACCGTTGATGAAGACGTATTTGCAGGACGGCAGATACGCCGCCAGCCCGTGCGCGCCCTGGATGTTCGGAACGAGCTTGATCTCGGCGACCTCGAAGGTGCGCAGATCCACCTTCGCCACGCGGTCGTTGGCCTTGTCGTTGATCCAGAGCCAGTGGCCGTCGTAGCGCCCGTCCGTCTGGCTCAACACGGGATGATGCGTGTCGCCCCACATCGGGCCGGTGGCGACGAGGCGTTTGTAAGACTCTGAGCCGGGGTTGTTGGCATAACCCAGACCGGCGCGCGGCTCGAAGATGGCAATCTCCTTGATGAAACGGCACGACGGAATGCCATAGACAAACACGCTGCCGCTCTGGCCGCCGCTCAAGAACGCATAATACTCGTCGAGTTTGCCGGGCGGCACGTAAATCTGTTGCGCCGCAGAAGTGGATTGCTCCGCAGCTTTTTGTTTGCGGGCGGTCGTGTCCGAGTCACAGCCGGGCAGCAGGAAGAGGCCGAGGGCGGCGAGCAGGAGGAGGTTTTTGTTTTTCATCGCAGTAAATGGTTGGAATATTATTTCAGAGAGGCCGTCTGTTTCGGGGCGTTGTCCTCCACGATGAACGTGCCGTTCATCAGCGGGTGGAGTTTTTCGGTCGAGCACTGCGTCGAGCAGTAGAAAGTAAACTTGCCGGCGCGATCGGCGCGAAACTTCACTGTCTTGGGCACGCCCACCATGGCCCCGTTCAGGAACACCGCCTCGTCATACCCACTGATGCCAAAACCGTGCCCGACGCCCAGCCCATTGTCGGACGGTTCGAAAGTAACTTCGACGATCTGGCCTTTTTTGACCCGGATGATGGCGGGATCGTAAGTCCAGGCGCGCTCGGTGAGCCGAAAGCGCACCTCCGGCTCGCCCAGTTGCTCGCGCACCAGAAAGTTTTGCGACGCGCGCACCAAGGCCCCTGGCACGGCTGGCTTGGCGAGGGTTTCGACAAAATAGGCGACCTTCCAGGCGTCCGACTCGGGGATCGTGCCGTGAAACCCGACCATGGGCGTGCCATTGAAGCCCGTGAGAATCGTCCGCACGATTTCCTTCGTGGCGTATCCGGACTTGAACAAACCGGGATTGGAGAAGTCGCGCGGCTTGATTTTGGTCTGGCTTTCGTCCACGAGATTGACCGCCGCCGTGCCGTCGCCCCGTCCGGTCTCGCCGTGGCAGGTGATGCACGCCAGCTTGGTGTAAAGCGCCTTCCCCTCGGCGACGACACTCTCCGAACGCGGCGGGGGCGGGCCCAGACTCACGACGGTGCGGACTTCGCTGGGGTCCGCGAAGCGCGGCGAAAGGGTTTTAAGATATTCCACCACGGCCCAGCGATCATCCTCGGTGAGGAGGAATTTCCACGCGGGCATCGGCGTGCCGGACATGCCGAGGGAAACCGCCCGGAACAAATCCACGTCCGTTGGCAGCCGGGTTGTGGGCGTGGAGCGCATCCGGTAGTTGGCCTTGGTGAAGTCGCGCGGCGGCGGCATCAGGAACGCGGCGGCCGCGCCTTGTCCATCGCCATTCACGCCGTGGCAGGCCGTGCAGTTCTGCCCATAAACGGCCTTGCCATGTTCGATCAGTTGCGGCGTCACCGCCGGTTTCGGCGGCACCGGCAGATCGGAGAAGGTGATTTTAGCGGTGGCCGGCATGGCCGCCGTGGCGCTGGCCTTGGTCGGCGCCGATGATGGCTCTGATTCCGCCGTCGGTTTGCAACCCGCCAACAGGGCAACCGCCCCCGCAGCGGCGGCAAATATCACAATGGTTTGTTTTTTCACGTAGCTGAGTTTATCACGCGGCTGCCGGGAGTTCTTTGACCTGAGTCAACTTGTTCGCGTTGCCGTGTCGTTTTCAAACTTGGCCAGCGCGATTGGAGCACCTCAGTCTCTGGCGTCCCGATTTCCGCCAGCAGTGCATTCATCCCGAAATCCGAAACTCGAAATCCGAGATCCGAAAGAAATCCGAAGCCCGAAGCCCGAAAGCTCCGGTTCGAGACGCCGGTTCTCATGCTCTTTCTCCACCACACCGCCCAAGCCCATTTCGGCCTTCGGATTTCGGCCTTGTTTCGGCTTTCGGGGATTCGGCTTTCGGTTTTCGGGTTCACGGCTTCACTTCGTTCGCGCGCCCAAACCTTGGAGCAACTCGACTCCGGCTTGCACCGTGACGGCGAGTCGTTCTTCAGTCGGGGGACAACTGCCTTTGCGCAAGCCCAGCCGATGGAGTTCCAGCGAATGAACCCTGGGGAAGCCGGCCTGTTCCAAGGTCCGTCGGGCGCAATTGAGCGGGCAGCCGTCAATGACCACGATGTGGTCGGCGTGCTCGGCTTTGGCCAGCAGCGCTTTCACCCGTCCCCCAATCCCCGCGAGGCAGGACATTTCGCCAAGCTGCCGTTGCGATAACACGCGGGCCGTGAGGTCGGCTAACTCACCGGCATCGGAAGCCCCGGAGCACGCGTAAATCACGATGCGTTGGCACGCTGCGGTGGTTTCAGTTCTGCTCACGCAATTGTGCCTCCCGAGTCAATGGAGGCCTGGCCTTCGGGGGAAGGAGCCGGAACTTGTCCGACTCCTCCTGCCACGGAGCTAGGATTGGGTGGCTGCCTTGCGAGCGGCGGCTTCTACCGCCGCCTGTTCCTCGCTCTGCTCCGCAAAGGACCAGCCGGTTTTCAGACCCAGCACGAACCAGCCGATGCCCACCGCGCCCAAGGCGAAGATGGTGTCCCCGATCACGCGCAGCCATCGCAAGTTTTGCAGCAACGGCTGTTGGAGGAATTCCGCCGAGCGCGCATACCACATCCCGTGTTCGACGCTGGCCCAAGTTTGCAACAAGCCCACCGGGAGCAGGCTCAGGAGGATCATCAACCCCAGGCCGACATTCAACGACCAGAAACTGAAAGCCAGCAGGCGCGACTTCCAATGTTCCTGCCGCGTCAGTCCCCGCAGGCAGAACAGCATCAAGCCGATGCCCAGCATCCCGTAAACCCCGAACAAAGCCGCGTGGCCGTGAACGGCGGTGGTGTTCAACCCCTGCATGTAATAGAGCGCGATCGGCGGATTGATCAGGAAGCCCAAGAGCCCCGCCCCCACCAGATTCCAAAACCCGACCGCGACAAAAAACATAATGGGCCAACGATACGCGGCGACCCAGGCCTTCGCCCGCGAGAGCGTCAGGTTTTCGTAGGCTTCAAATCCGATCAGCACGAGCGGAACGATCTCCAACGCGCTGAACGCCGCGCCCAGCGCCAGCACGCCCGTAGGCGTGCCGCTGAAATACAAGTGGTGCATCGTGCCGAGAATACCGCCTCCCAGAAAGATGATCGTCGAAAAGATCACGGAGGACGTGGCGGTCGCAATCCGCAACAAGCCCATCCGCGTGAAGAGAAACGCGATCACCACTGTGGCGAAGACCTCAAAGAATCCTTCCACCCAGAGATGAACCACCCACCAACGCCAGTACTCCGCCATCGCCAAATGCGTTTGCCGGCCCCACATCAACCCCGCGCCGTAGAACAAACCAATGGCGGCCGAGGCGACAATGAAGAGCGTCAGCAGGTTGCGATTCGGACCGGGATTCTTGATGGCGGGCCACAACGACCGGCCCATGAGGAAAAGCCAGACAAACAGGCCCACAAACAAAAAGATCTGCCAGAAGCGACCCAGGTCCACGTATTCGTAACCCTGGTGTCCAAACCAGAAGTTGGAGACGAACCCCAGCTTTTGCTGCACCCCGAGCCATTCGCCGGCGAGCGACCCAACCACGATGGTAACCAGGCAAACAAACAGGAAGTTGATGCCGAAGCGCTGCCCCTTGGGCTCGTAACCCGACACGGCGGGGGCGACGAACAGCCCCGTCGCCAGCCAAGCCGTAGCAATCCAGAAGATGCCAATTTGGGTGTGCCACGTGCGGGCCACCGCATAGGGTAGCCACTGACTAAGCGGAAAACCATAGAACCCATCGCCCTCCACCCCGTAGTGCGCGGTCACCGCCCCCAGCCCGACTTGCACCACAATTAAGGCGGCCACCACCCAAAAATACTTCAAGGTTGCCTTCATGGCCGGCGTGGCCTTCAACGCCAGCAACGGATCGCGCTCTGGTAGTTCCTCGCTTTCCTCCTCCTCGTTGTGTCGCTGCACTGCAAAATACCAGACCAAGGTGCCGATCCCGGCCAGCAGAATTACGAAGCTGATGACCGACCAGAGGAAGATGGAACTGGTGGGGCGATTATCAATCAGTGGTTCGTGCGGCCAGTTCTGTGTGTACGTGATGTGCGCGCCGGGACGCTCCGTGCCGCACGACCAGGCGGTCCAGAAGAAGAAAGCGTTCATCAACTGCTGGCGCTCTGGCGTCTTGATGGCGTGGGCCGGAATGGCATAGCTCCGGCGCAAGTCGCGCAACCCGGGGTTGTCGCCAAAGAGCGCCGTGTAGTGCTGGGCCACCGCCTGAATGGCGGCGGCCCGCGTGCTCGAAACCACGAGATCGCCCGTGGCCGCGTTGTAGCGGTTGACCCGGATTTCCTGCTTCAGGCGTTCGCGCAGCGCCGCCTGCGTCTCGGCCGGCAATTGCTCATAGCTCTTGCTCCCTGCCTGCCCCGCCCAGTAATCCAGCAGCCAGACCGCCTCGCGATGCAGCCAGTCCGCCGACCAATCCGGGGCCAGATACGCGCCATGACCCCAGATGCTGCCGATCTGCTGACCACCGATGGATTGCCACACATTTTGACCGTCCTTGATGGCCTCGGCGGTGAAGAGCACCTGGCCTTCAGTGGTCACGACGCGTCGCGGAATTGGCGGCGCCTTGCGGTAAATTTCCCCGCCGTAATAGCCGAGCACGAGGAACGACAGGCCCATCACCACAATCAGGCTGATCCAAAGCTTGCGGTAGGATCGGGGTTTGCGGGCGGGGCGATTTTTCATAGGTTGCGTTTTAGTTTTCATGGAGTTTGAGTTGGGAAAAATTCAAGTCCGGCTCTGCCGCCGGGAGCAGTTGGGTTGGAGCGCACGGGCAAAGCATTCCCACGCGCGTTCACAATGTTGTTCCAGATTGAAGTCGCTGTGGCCGGGCAGCCACAAAATGGCGGGAGATTGCACCAGGCCAAGCCACATCACGGACAGGGTGCCGACGTTCCATTGGTCGCAGACGCCGCCCTCGCCCTGCCCGGCGCGGATGATTCCCGCGATCGCCGACAGATAATTGCGATAAATCCCGCGCGCCCGTTTCCGATGGTGTGGGCGGCCGGTGAAAGCGTCTTCGGACAACACAATGCGCGGAACGGGCACGCCGCTGACGATCGGGGCCACATGCCGCACCAGCACTTCGTGCAATTGGGCGACGGGCTGGCGGGTGGCTTCCTGGGCAGCTTGGAGGTTGGCTTGAAAGCTTTGATCCACCAAATCCAAGACCGCATCCAGCGCTTCCGCCTTGCCGCGGAAGTGCCGATACACCGCCGAAGTAACCATGCCCACTTGCTTCGCAATGGCGGCGAGGCTGACCCGTTGCCACCCGCGCACCGCCAGCAGCTTCATCGCGACCCGGGCGATCTGCTCCTGACGAATGGCGGCTCGGGCTTTCTTAGCAGGCATAATGTGAACGCACGTTCACAATGTAGGTGGACCGCGGGACCCGAACCTTGACCGAGGTCAAGGCTTCGTCGTTCTCTTGGGAGGCAGCGATCGGTCGTCGCGACGTGGAGCCCGCGAAGCGGTCCCGGAGGCTCGTCACCATTGCCAACACCACGCTGGCGACCGGCGCGACGGGCAGCACCAACCATCCGCTCACTTATCGGTGCGTTGATGTTCGGCGTTCATGTGCGTCCCATCATTCATCACACCACACCTCATGAAAACCCTCCTTTGGCTCAGCCTCGCGAGGGGCGCTTGATGGAGTGGGTTACTCCTCCGGCTTCGCCTTCAACTGAGCCACCATCGGCTCGACTTTCTCCCAGACTTCCTTGGGCACTTTGGCGCGTTGCTCCTCCGTCTCAATCGCGCCATCGAAGAGCAGCTTGCCGTCGGAGTCGTGGGCGGTGAGGTGGAGTTTCGGATTGGCCACGATGACGATCGTGCCGGAGTCGTCCGTCTTCACCAGGCTCTTGCAGGATTTGTCGTTGCTCCGCACCGTGACGGTCGCCTTGTTATCCAAGAGCACGCCGGAGTGCGCGAGTTCCTCCAGCGCCTGACGCGAGGCGTCCGAGGTCGAGTTGGATTTATCCCATTGTCGCAAGGCGTCCTGGTAGGATTTCCGCGCCTTCTCCACGCTGCGAAGCACTTCCTCCTGAATTTTCTTCGAATCAATTTTCAGATTGCCCAGCAGCCCCTTCAACGACTCCATTTGTAGCTCCACTTCTTTTGCGGAGGGCGCCCCGAGCAGGCGTAGATGCAGTTCGCGCGACGGGCCATCGCCGTTGCGCGACAAACCATCATCGCCATCCGCGACGAGAAGCCCCGGCGGCCTTGCGGCGAGTGTGGCGGACACCGTGCGCGCATTGCCCGCGTGGTAAAACTTGAGCTTTACAGAGTCGCCCTCCTTGCGCGCCTGGACCAACTTGCGCAACTGCGCCGGCAGGACGAGCGACTGATCCTGAAACGCCACCAGCACGTCGTGCTTTCGCAGGCCGGCCTCAGCCGCCGGGCTGTCCGGGGCAACATGGGTCACCACCAAGCCCACGCCGGGAGCGAGGCCGAGTTGCGCGGTCAGCGCCTCGCCGGCCTCGTTCACGGAAACGCCCAGCCACGGCAGATCTTTGCGCTGGCCATCCTCGCCCTCGGGGAGTTCGATGGATTTGATGATGACTCGGGGTTCGCTGGAGGGTTTGTCGTCTTCGGCCTTGGTGCCTTCCTCGCCGGTTTTGGCGGAGACGGATTTCTCCACGGTGATGGTTTTCACCGTGGCGGCGCGGGCGGGAAACGGGATCGTGGCCCAGAGGCTCAAGAACAATGACGCGCAAAGCGCCACGGTAAAGAATGTTGGCAGGTATAGTTTCATATCATTTGGTGGTGGGTTTGGTTTTCGGTTTAGTAAGTTTCAAATCGCACGGGCACGACATCAAAGCGCGGCGCGCTGTGGACGACCTCAATCCCGCGGGCGGCGTCGCGCAAAGTCATCTGGTCCGCCCACTCCTGACAGCGAAAGCGCACCAGCTCTCCGCCGGGCATTTCCGCCACGGCGTCAAACGTCCCGATATACTGCCGGGTGAGATGGACATTGTCCGCTCTCAGGGGCGCTTGGCTTGCCTGCGGATCGGCGGGAGTAGGCGATGGGCTGGCGAGGCGGCTCCCAAGAAAAAGCCCCATGCCTGCGGCGGCGGCTGCGGGTAGCAGCCAGCGGAGGAGCGACCCGCATAACTCCAAGAGCGTCGGACGGGGCGGACAGGTCGGAGGGCTGGCGGACTCCGCGTGGCCCGGCGGCGCGGCACTTTGCGCGGCTACCACCAACCGGTCCATGAATGCCAGCGGCGGTTCTGCCGGTTTCAGCTTTTGCAAGTCCGCTTCGAGGCCGCTCAGATCGGGGTCATTCATGCCAGCACCTCTTTGGTCAAACGCCGCAATTCCTCCAGGCCGTAACGGTAACGCGAGGCGGCAGTGTTCGCCGGGATGCCAAGCGCGATAGCGATCTCGGCAAACGTCAGTCCGCCCCACACTTTGAGCGTGACGACTTCCCGATAATTTTCCGGCACGCGGCTCATGGCGTCTTGAATCAACTGGTGCAATTCCCGGTCTTCCACACTGCTGTCGAACCACGCATCCGGCATGGGTTCGAGCGCCGCGAGTTCGCGGTTCGCCCGGCGATCTTCGCGGCGGGCCAGGTCAATGGCGCGGCGATGGATCGTCGCATACACGAGCGCCAGCGGTGGCGGCTGCCCGTCACCCTGCCGCTCCAGAGCCTCGACCAAAGCTTCCTGCACCAAATCCTGCGCGTCAGCCTCCAACCGCGCCTTCTGGCGGGCGAAGAGCAATAGCTTCGGCGCGTGCTGATCGAGCCAGCATCGCCAATCTGATTGTGTCTGCGGTTCATCCATCCGGGAGATCCTGTCCGGCAATTCAACTGCATAAGCGTCACCGACGGTCGGTTTTGTCTAAAGAATCTTGCATCCGGGGCTTTGACAGTCACCGGGCGGAATCGTTTGGAAAAACCCCACCGCACCGGCGGGAGCGTTCCATTCTTCATAGCCGCCGCCGCGACTCGGCGCAAATCAAATAGAGGTTAGCGCGGACTCACCTCTGCGGTTCCGGCTGTGAAAAACTCTCCCCCGCATTTGACATCCCGGCCGGCCTGCCTAACTTGACGCCGCCATGATGAACCCAGCGGAAGCGCCGG
>CAIKLQ010000473.1 GCA_903828255.1 uncultured Verrucomicrobiota bacterium | reverse complement strand
CCGCTGGCGCGCTGGCGCGTGGCGAATCCGAAAGTGCGGAACGCAACCTTGCACCTGGAATTGAACGCGCAAGGTGCAGTGATCGTTCGGGCGAGGTCCTGAAATCAGTTGCGCCGTCCAGGCTTGGCGGGCAGAAACTCCAAATCCCAAGCAGCAAGCTCCAACGAGCGACGGCGGTGCGGGTTTGGTGTTTGGATTTTCTCTGGAGCTTGGGGATTGGGATTGGGAGTTTTTCACTCCGCGCCGCCGTTCACTTGGTGGTTCGGTGCGGGCCGGGCGCAAAACTGGAATTGACGCCGCGCGCACCGCTGGCAACACTCCCGCACCAGTTCGCAAAAATCACCGCACGCACTCAACTTGAGCAAAGACAACCTCCCCTCGAAATCATGACCAGACGAAACTTCCTGAATCAAACCGCGCTCGGGGTGCTGACCGCCACCACTGCCAGCATTGGCCGCAGCGCCGAGCCAAACGCAACAAAGGGCGAAATGCCGCTGATCGTTTCCACCTGGGGATTCGGCAAGGCCGCCAATGAGGCGGCGCTCAAGGTGTTGCTCGGACACGGTTCGCTTTTGGATGCCGTGGAGCAGGGCATCTGGGTGACGGAGTCCGCCGGCGATGGGTCCGTGGGTCTTTCGGGCGGATCGAACGCCGCCGGCGTGGTGCAACTCGACGCCTGCATCATGAACGGGCCGGACCACAAAGCCGGAAGCGTGGCCGGGCTTGAAGGCATCCGCCATCCCATTTCCGCCGCGCGCCGCGTGATGGAAAAAACCCGGCACGTCATGCTGGTCGGCGAGGGCGCGCGGATGTTTGCGCTGGAGGAAGGGTTGGAGTCGGTCGAGGTCAATTCGCGGGAACGTTACGAGCAATGGCAGAAACAACGGGCCGCGGCGCGCGCCAAGCCGGCGGAGAAAAAGCCGGAAGGCCATGACACCCTCGCGCTGCTGGTGTTGGGCGCGGACGGAAACATCGCAGGCGGTTGCTCCACGAGCGGGCTGGGTGGCAAATTGCCTGGGCGCGTCGGCGATTCGCCGATCCTCGGCAGCGGTTTGTATGTGGACAACGAAGTGGGCGCGGCGGGCGCGACAGGCTTGGGCGAAAACGTGATGCGCTACTGCTCCGCGTTTCTCATCGTGGAGTTCATGCGCCAGGGCATGGCGCCGCACGAGGCGTGCATGGAAGCCATTCGGCGCACCATCAAGGCGGAACCCAAGGGCGCGAACTTGAGCATCAACTTCGTGGCGCTGGACAAAAAAGGACGGTATGGCGCGGCGGGCACAGATCGTGGATTTGCCTACTCGGTGACGACGCCCAGCAGCAGTCGGGTGCTGCCCAATCCCGCCAACGGCAAACTGGACCGATGAGCAGCGGCCGAATCAAATTGGAAATCTGCACGGCCTCCGCCGAGGATTGCGCCGTGGCGGAAGCGGGCGGCGCAGATCGCGTCGAACTCAATTGCGCGCTGATGTTGGGCGGGTTGACGCCGTCGCTGGGCGCGGTGCGCGAGGCGCGGGCGGCGATCCAGATTCCGCTCATTGCGATGATTCGGCCGCGGGCGGGCGGCTTCTGCTACAGCGCCAGCGAATTCAAAGTCATGCAGCGCGACGTCGAAGCCCTGCTGGCGGAGCAGGCGGACGGAATCGCGTTCGGTATTCTGACGCCGCAAGGCACGGTTGATTTGGAACGTTGTCGGCAAATCGTGAAGCTGGCCGCGAGCCGGCAGGTGGTTTTTCATCGTGCGTTCGATGTGGTGCCCGAGCCGCTCGTGGCGCTGGACCAATTGATCGAACTCGGCATCACGCGGGTGATGACTTCCGGCCAAGAGGCCAGCGCTTACAACGGCGCGGCAACCATCGCCCAGTTCCTCCGGCACGCCGCCGGGCGCATCGAGGTTTTGCCCGCCGGAGGAATCAATCGCTTCACGCTAGCCGATGTCGTGAGCCGGACGGGCTGTGATCAGGTCCATGCTTCCTTGAGTGCCGGACGCAAAGATCGTTCGGTGGCGGCACGCCCGCAGGTGTCGTTTGGCGGCGCGCTCAAGCCGCCGGAGGATGAATTCCCGGCGACCGATCCCGCGGCGGTGGCGGCTATGCGGCAGGCGCTCGGTTGAATCAAGCACGAGGGCGGAATCAGACCCTTTGGACTCAAATACTTTTTGTCATTTTTCGAAAATCCTCCTTGCATTTGGCGGTGCGCTTGTTGAATTCTAACTCACGATCAATCGCCGCTAACAGAACGTGAACAGTTCCGCTGTACGTGGGTTTCTTGAGTTGAGTTCTCTTGAATCCAGTTTTGCTGACGGCAACAAACAAACAAACCGACCGAAAAACCAAATGAAAATGCATCCTCGACTAATCAAATACGTCGCCGGGACGATGGTCTTTGCCGGCCTGACCGCCCGAATCAACGCCGCCGTCACCCTGCCAGCCAGTGCCGCCCTGGCTACCAACACCATCAGCAACCCGGGCTTTGTGATCCGCACCGCGCAAGCCCCCATTGACGTGCCCGTCGCCAACAGTTACCTCCGCGCCACGCGCCAGGTCAACGGCATCCTGACGGACGCCGGCGGCATCCTCGTCTCCAACGTCGCCCTGCCGGGACCCGAAGCCGGCGGGGTTTACTTCGCCAACTATGTCAGCTTTGAAAAAGACTCCCTCTCGGTTGACCCCATAGACACCGACGGGAATCCGGTGTGGACTTTTAACTGCGACTTTTTCCAAGGCATCCCCGGGGCCGAAGGTGATTACAACCAATTCGCCGACGAAGCCGTCGCGTTGGTCGTGCTTGAACCGGGGGTTTACACCCTGGCGATCTGCGCCGATGCCGAGCGCACCGACGTCAACGACGATGACGGTTGCTCGGTGTTTGTCGGGGCCAATCCGCGGGACTTCTTCGCGACCAAGATTGCGGACTTCACCCGCACGACTGGAACGAAACCGTTTGCCGGCGGCCAGCGTATCGAAAACCAGATCGAAGTGGTGGTACCCGTCGGCGGTGCCTACCCGTTCCGCCTGATGCACTGGCAGCAAAGTCGCGGCGCGAATCTGCAATTCTACGTGGTGAATACCAACACGACCGCGCGCTTCCTCATCAACGATTCGAGCGATCCCACGACGCCCCTGGCGTACCGTTCATCAACGGTCCCAGCCTTTAACGCGCCATACATTGCGGACGTCACCCCCTCACCAGGATCGGCCGGCAACAGTTCCGCCTTGCAACTTACCGTCACGCTTTTTGACGGCACGACCACCGTCAACACGGGAAGCATCCTCCTTTCCATCAATGGCACACCCGTCGTTCCAGTGAAGGGGAAACTGGGCAACAAAACAACCGTCGCCTACCTCCCGGGCGGGGGTTGGAAGACGGCCAACAATGCGGTGGTCTTGGTTTACGCTGACTCCTCGGCTGCCTTGCATACCAACACCTGGTCCTTCGCCGTCAACGTCGCGGGTGGCTCCACCACGCAAGTCACCGGGCAATGGGACTTTGAGAAGGGTGACCTGCGTGCCACCGCAGGCACGGCGTTGAGGTACTTTGATCCCACTTACGACGGCCCGAGCGGGACCAACGCGAACCGGACCAAGTTCGGTACCACGACTTCCTTCGGCATCCCGGATATTAACGGCGAGGTCGCCAATGTGGTGTACGTGCCCGGCGACACCGGTCCCGGCAGTCGCCGGCTCGGCTACACCATGACGCACGGCATCGCGCCCAATGGCGGCGGCACGCGCGTCAACCAGTACACGATCATTTACGACATCCTCTGCACCAATAACAGTGGTGCGGCGTCGTTGTTGCAAGTCAGCGACCCGGTCAATAACGCGGACGATGGCGACCTCTTTTGGCAGGTTGCTAACTTCGGCCAGGGTGGCGGCGGCTATGGCGGCACCAGCGCCTTAACTTCCAACGTCTGGCACCGCATCGTGGCGG
>CAIKLQ010000472.1 GCA_903828255.1 uncultured Verrucomicrobiota bacterium | reverse complement strand
CGCGCTTCACGGCGTTTGCCCATAGTGGAATGGAGCATGGCCCACAACGCACGGGGGGGAAATGAAAAACTGTGGCGCGGGAAACTGCCCGGGCGCTTCCGCCGCGAGCCGGGGTTTCACTTCGGCACGTTCGGAAAAGCCACATCCGCGGCCATCCCGGCGCGGAACTGACCTGCGGCATTGTCCAACCGCACCTTCACGCCGAAGACCTGCTTCACGCGCTCGCCCACGGTTTGCACATTGCGCGGCGTGAACTCGGCGCTGCGCTGGATTTGCTCGACCGCGCCCGCGAAGTCCTGGCCTGGAAACGAATCCAGCCGCACTTTCACGGCGTCGCCGAGCTTGATGTATCCGAGCCAAGGCTCCGGCGCGAACACGCGCACCCAGAGGTGATTCGGCAACAGCAACGTGGCGACGGGCTGGTTCGGCGCGAGGACATCGCCGACCTTCCCGCTCAAGACTTCGAGCACGCAATTCGTCGGCGCGGAAATTTTCATTTCGCCCAGTTGCGTGTCGAGTTCAGCGAGTTGCGCCCGGACCAACGCGAGACGTTCCGGGCGCGTGCCGGCGAGCAGCAAATCGTAGCGACTCCGGGCGGCGGCCCCGCCTTTTTCCAGCGCCTGCGCGTTGACGGCGGCGCGGTCCCGCTCGGTTTCAGAGATGGTCTTGGCGGCGAAGAGATCGTCGGCGCGCTTGCGTTCGAGGCGGGCAAGGTCCAACTGCGCGACCTGCGCTTCCCACTCCGCCTGCGCCGTGGCGATTTCTTCCTTGCGCGGCCCGGCTTCAGCTTCGGCGAGTTGCGCGGCGATTTGACCGCGCCGCGCGTGGAGTTCCGCTGCGTCCAACTCGACGATGATCTGGCCACCACTCAATCCGTCTCCTTCCTGCGCGAGGATTTTTGCCACGCGCCCGCCGTAACGCGAAGCCACGCGGGCTTCGTCGGTTTCGATCGTGCCGGAAATAGAGTTGGAGTTTGGCCGGTGGTCGCAACCCGTCACCGCCGCCGCCAGAGCGACGGCGAAGAGGAATCGAACAGTGCAGGTTCTCACGCGGCCCAAGCGTATCAGTCGCGCGCGGAGGATTCAACCTGCGCCGGAGCGCGACCGGGCCCCGGCGCGCAGTGCGTGGGAGGCAACCGGAGCGTTCAATAGTCTGCCGTCACACAGCCATCGGCACGCAGCGGGCGAGGGACCGCCCGCGCTCCGGGGGGAACGGAGGTCAACGGTCGCCGCCCAACAAGTTACCCAGACCGCCCAGGACCGAGCCTTCCTCTTTCTGACCGCCAGCGCGGGAGGCGGCCACAATGCGGTTGGCCATGCGGCTCAACGGCAGCGATTGCAGCCAGATTTTCCCCGGGCCCCGCAGCGTGGCGAAGAACAACCCCTCGCCGCCGAACAACGCGGATTTGATTTTGCCGACGAACTGGATGTCGAAGTCCACGGTCGGTTGAAAGCCGACGATGCAGCCGGTGTCCACGCGCAACAGTTCGCCGGGCGCGAGCACGCGCTCGTAAATATTCCCGCCGGCATTGAGGAACGTCCAGCCGTCGCCCTGCAGGCGCTGCATGATGAAGCCTTCGCCGCCGAAGAACCCGGCGCCGATCTTCTTGTTGAACGCGATGCCCACGCTGACGCCTTTGGCCGCGCACAGGAAGGAATCCTTTTGCGCCCAGATTTCGCCGCCGATTTCGGAGAGTTTCACCGGAATGATTTTGCCCGGATACGGGGCGCCGAACGCGACGCGTTTCTTGCCCTGGCTGCGATTCTGAAACACGGTCATGAAGAGCGACTCGCCGGTGAGCAGGCGTTTGCCCGCGCCCATGAGCGCGCCGAGGAAGCCGCTGTTCTGTTGCGAACCGTCGCCGAAGATGGTTTCCATCTCGATGCCGTCCTGCATGTACATCATGCCGCCGGCTTCGGCCACGGCGGCTTCCATCGGGTCCAGTTCGATCTCGACGAACTGCATCGCGTCGCCGTGAATCTCGTAATCAATTTCGTGCATCGGGTTCATAGTTGGTATTTCAAAAAAGTTTTTCTGCGCCGCGAATCATGCGCCGCGCCAGCGTCGCTCGCAGCATAAAAATCGCTGAAAGATTGGAGTCGGGCGCATCTGGACCCTTCTACCGGAGCGCGAGCCGTCCCTAGCTCGCTGCGGCCACGGCTGCCGGTGGGGGATGCAATTAAGGTCCTCGCGACCTACGCGTTCGGAAGCGCTGCGAGCCAGGAACGGCTCGCGGTCCGTTCCGGGCGGGCAGTGGATCGTTTTGGTCGGTGGCAACAAGCTGCGCTCTGGACTGACGGTTCGCATTTGCGCATTTGCCAACGTCAGGTTCCGTGGCATACCAGACGCATGAAGTCGCTTACGGAACATCTTTGGTTTGAAATCCCGAATCGCCGCGGTTTTGTGAATATCACGGATACGGTTGCAAAGCTGGTGCGCCAGAGCGGCGTGCAGGAAGGGTTGTGTCTCGTCAACGCCATGCACATCACCGCCAGCGTTTTTATCAACGACGCCGAGGCCGGACTGCTACACGATTACGAGGTCTGGCTGGAGAAACTCGCCCCGCACGCGCCGCCGTCGCAATACCAGCACAACCGCACCGGCGAGGACAATGCCGACGCCCACCTGAAACGGCAGATCATGGGCCGGGAAGTCGTCGTCGCAATCACTCAGGGCAAACTTGACCTCGGCCCGTGGGAACAAGTTTTTTACGGCGAGTTCGACGGCCGGCGGCGGAAACGGGCGTTGGTGAAAATCATTGGGGAATAACGAGAATCTGGGGGCTTCCAAAGTTCGTTCAAAACTCCTTAGCGCCTGTTTGAAAACTCCAATTTCGGTCGTAGCAGGCGACGTAAGGAGGCTCAAATCTCTTGGTTTTTGCGGACCCGAACGACCGGAATTGTCAAAAGTTAGCGCCTCCTTACGTCGCCTCTACTTTTGAGACAGGCTCTTAGCCGCTCACATAAGTTGGCGCAAATCCACGGAAATTCAGCGCCGACTCACCTCCACAGCTACGAGTGCCGAGACAAGCCCTCACGGAATCCCCTTCTGCAACCGCTTGACCTCAGTCTTGATGGTTTCGGTGATGCGGTGTTTTATGACATAAACTTGGTCCACCGTGATCCCAAAGCTCGCGGCGATTTTCTCGGGCGGCCATTCTTTGTTCACGTAGAGATCGAAGACTTGGTACTTCAGCGGGTCCACGCGGCGCTTCACCTTGT
>CAIKLQ010000471.1 GCA_903828255.1 uncultured Verrucomicrobiota bacterium | reverse complement strand
CCTTGCGAATCACGTGGACACTCTGGCAGGCTGGGCAGACGAACTGCTCCGGCTTCACCGCCAGATGAAACTGGACCGTCCCAGCTTGGTATTCCGTGCGCACATATTCATAGCCTTCCTGCACTCCGAAGGCGTGATACAGCAAGCTTTGACTCATAAGTCCTTTGAGGATAGCGGATCCCTACTCCAGGAACAAACCTCCCTCATGAACCCAAGAACCGGAAGCTGGAGAACCTGGACACCGAAGACGCGCAGGTGGTGCGCAAAGCCAAACGCAGCACTGGGAGTAAGTCGGGCAAGGAACTGCTCCGCCGCAGAGGGATGCACCTGGAGAGAAGTTTCGCTCACATCCTGGATGCCGGCGGAGCCCGGCGAACGACCTTGCGCGGGTTGGGAAACTTGAACAAGCGATGCAAAGTGTCGGCGGCGATCTATAACCTATCGCAGTTGATGCGGAAACTCTTCGGAGTGGGCACGCCAAAACAGTTGGCGGCGATGGGGAAGGTCTCTTTTCTCGTTTGGCGAACGGTTGTGGGGGTGGGGTGCGGGTTGTTCCGTATGGATAGGACAAACCGAGCGGAGAGACACAACTCAATACACGGTGGAATATGCTTCAGGTTAGCGCGTGGAGTAACGAACGGAACAACCGAAACTTTCGGCTGGATTTTCCGGTCTTTCAAAAGGAGCTTTTCTTCAACAGTCTGTTAGGAGCTATATGCTCCCAGATGGAAGTATCCCACATTGTTCTGATGGGTTTTCGTTATCTACGAATTATGTCTTGGTTGATCAGTTGTTCCCCAATAAATTTCGCTATCTCTTCATAGCCCTTTTCATTTGGATGTCCATCATACTTAAAAAAGTAACCAGATTTATCCTGTAATTGAATAAAATGTTCCGTCAGCTCTATGTATGGCATGTCATTATCATCTGCGATGGAATGATAAATAGGGTCTATGTTGTTATGTGTTTCAAAATACGAATCTAGATAGCTCATCGGATTTCTTATTACTACATGCCCCGTGTAGTGGCTGTTTGGCAGATTAATAAAAACAAGCTTCGCATTGTACTTATTGCTAATATATTTCATTTCTTTGAAATCCAAGTTGATTGCTTGGATAGCAAATCTAGTTGCTGGATGATTCGGATTGTTAAAAATAACAGTGCGATCAGGATAGTCGATGTAATGCATTAATAAACCTGGATTGAGGTTTCCGCTCTTGAACAAATCCTGAACTCTTTCATCAAGAGTATAAAAGCGAATTCGTTGAAGATAATTAAATTTCTCTATCATTGATGTCGACATTTTCTGCCAATTGGGCGCTATTTCAACCTTTTTCGAGCTTCGATGTTTTGCAAGCAATAAAATACTCTTAAAAGAATATTTCAAGTATTCGTTAACACTTAATTTCAACTTGCTGGCAAAAGGTTTTAAGATGCTAGCCTTTCCCTCGGGCTGTATAATTTTTTGAGGCAAGGGAGGATCAGTTTCATAATATTGTGCCAAGTCATCCAGTTGCAATGCGCCAACTAAAATTAAGTTGGGTTTAAAGAGCGGAGCAGCCTTCTCCATAATTGCTTTATATTGACGCGGGTATGTACCCGGTTGGCCAATGTTAATCACTTCAACATTTTCAAATCCATGGGCCTGTAAATACTGTTCAAGCCTTTTAGGCCAACTGTATTCAACATTCACTCCCCAGCCAAAAGTGAAGGAATCTCCAAAACACAGAATTCTGTATTTATCACCTTTATCTATATTGATCTCTCTGTCTCGAAGTCCAAAACTGTTTATATTTGCCACATAATTATATTCAGTAGTCCGATACGTGGCCTTACTGTTAGGCTCGAAAACAAGCCCATTGTTTTTTTTGATCTGTTCTTCCTCTTGGGTTGAGCCTACAACTCCATCAATGATAACCAAACCGGAAAACAATATTCCTGTAAAAGCCATTGCGAATACTATGTTGTTGGTTCTTTTATTAAGCATATTGTGCTGAATCAGAACTATTAAGAGCGCTCCGCCTAACGATACGATCCAGTAAAAACAATATATTGCTTTTGAGGGATAGATTGGCGAATTAGCATAAATAAGAGAATAACTAATTGGATTCCAAAACAAAAGAGCCAAGAATATAAAGAAAGAATATATTTTGTTGTTCGATTTCATTGCGATCCTTTAGCGCTTTCCGTCTTCCCTAACAGGGCGTTCTGTTTTTTTGCTTCTTGAGGCATGTTCAGAGGGGTGTCATAGGGTGGGATAGGCCTCGAATCCGCCCGGGTGGAGAAGGATATCCGTCTTGAACCGCTCTTTATCGCGATACCCATAGGCCTTCTTGATCAATCCGTGGATCGCATCACGCAAAGCCTCCATGGGGCCAATGGTGTGCCGATGCTCGAAGAACTTAAGGAGGTTACCCAGATGGCGTTTGCACAAGCGCGCCACTTTCTTGACCGGGTCGAGGCGACTGCGAATGGCCCAGCTATACCATCGAGCGAAATACCACCCGGCCAGCATAAGCGTGTCCCACAACCAGAAATTCCGAAAGACCTCCTTAATCCCCCAGGCGCGGGCGGTCTGCAACTTCAGTTCCTTGACCGCCGCAAAGCGCAGGGCCGGTGACGCCGGCACATTCTCCATCCCATAAAGCGAGTGCCCCCGCGTGCGCTTGAGCGTGTCACCGCACTGGGCGTGCAAGCGCCGTTGCTCAGCCTGGCGCACTTCATTGACCGCAGTGTTAATATACTTCACCAAGTGAAACGGAGCCTGCACGATCTGGCCGGCGGCCCCAGGCAAATGGTTCAGGGGCGATTGCACGCAGGGTTTTCGTATGTCCACGGCGACGGCTTCCACCCCAGCCAGTGGCTCCGGCAGCAAGCCGGCCCCAAATGCGTCCAGGCCTTCCTGGTCGCGGCCCACGCCCGCATACTGCACCGTGGTCCGCCTCGCCTCGGCGTGGGCCACCAGCGTCAAGCAATCGTGCCCATGGCCCACCCCCTTTTTATCGACGCGAGAGCCGGGCATCCCCATCGGGCGTTTTGGCGCCAAGCCCTGCTTCACGGCGCGCGGCTTGATCCCATCGGCTTCATCCCAACTGATTCCCAAAACCGCGCCCGCCCCTGTAATGGAACACTCCAACGGCACATCAATCGCCAAGCGCTCGAATAACCCCGTGGAACGCGCAAATTGCTCCGCCCACGGCACGGCTACCGTTTGCGTCCCATGCTCGGAATACGTCACCACTGGCACCCGGGACCCGAGGACTGTCTGAAACGGACAACTGTCTAAATGCCGCCAGCGCCGCTCCTCGCAGGCGTGAAGGGGCATCCGCTGCTGACACACAGGGCAGCCCCAAATCGTGTCCGCGTGTCCTACCCGCACTTCCACTTCCTGGGCAGCGGCCTTGAGCGTCACTTGTGCCACGCGCCACGGGGTAGTCAATCCCAGGATCTGTTGATACAATTCAAAAGCTTTCATCCCTGACTGTTAAGCCCACCGCGTTGGACCGTGAGCTAAAACGAGCCGGGCGGCGAGCCATGAGCCCGGCTCGCGCCTCCCGGCGGGCAAACTAACCCCAGCCTCATCCCAGCCCATGAAAATTGCTAACCACATGCCCGGAGAATCACAAAACTAAAGCAACTGAAATAGCATACAAGGCAGTAGTAACTGCCATTTGTGCCCCAACAATCATGAAATCAGACGGAACCAAGTGTGGTCGCGAGGCATGAGAATACGCCGTATCGGCTCTTGGGCCACCAGCGGATAAGGCAATATTTTTTCGGCAAAGCGTCGGATCGGTTACCGCGAAGCATCGGCCGAACTGTCGGCGGTGGATCAGGATTTCCAGGTCCGCATAATCCCGTGCGAGGATGGAGTCCAGCCACTCGGCTAGGAATCGCCCGCCGTTATAGACCGGAATCAGGACGCTGCCTTGGAGCGCAATCATAATTTTGTTGACCGTCCTAACTTCACGCAACAAAACAAAACGCACATCCGGCGCAAGCGCGAAAGATGTTTGAGGCAAAATAACGGATCTTTAAGTGCGAGATGTATGTAGGTTACTGCTGCCGCGCTGGCTTCCGATGATTGACCTGCTCGACGAAGCAGTCGGGCGTATCCCTGCAACATGTCCATTCGTACCTCCCACAAGGCCGCGGCCTGGGGCCGTCCCTGAAAATGGCGTTCCAGCACCTCATACATATCAAGCGTCCGGGACACCCGGTAAATCGGGGTCTTGCTAGACCAGTTGCTCTGACCGTGCAGCCGGTAAACCCCCATCACCTCCGGCAGATAAGCAGCCGTTCCATGTTCGGTGCAAAGGATGTGCAGGGGCAAATCACCGATGGCAAGTTTCTCAAACCAGGGCGGGAGATTCCCGATGGCCTCCCGGCGGAACATGACGGAACAAGTGGGAATGACATTGTGCTTGAAGAAATCCTCTTGGGAGAAACGGGCCTTCAAATGCGGCGCGCACATCAAGTGCCGACCGTCGGTCTGGACATGAGAACCCTCCAACGAAACACTGGGGTCACCGGACACGATCAGGACGTTATGAAAACAGCTCACGCATTCTGGATGGCCATCCAAAAACTTGGCTTGGCGGGCGAGCTTCTGGTTGTCGGTCCAATAGTCGTCACCTTCCAGACAAGCGATGAAGTCACCCCGGCACCCCGCGAACACGTTGACGCAATTTTTCTGGGCCCCCAGGTTCTTGTCGGGTAACAACGCCCGAATCACGCCGGGATATTTGTGGGCATAATCCTGAACCATCCGACGCGTGCTGTCGGTGGAACAATCCTCGCCAATCACGAGCTCCACCTCAAAATCCACGGCTTGATTCAAAACGCTCTCAATGGCCTGAACAATGAACCGTTCGTGGTTGTAGGTGATCATGTGTACGCTGACCCGGGGATGATCACAGGAGGATTGCTCTGAAACGCGTCTTGTCATGGTGATACAGCGGCCGATGAGGCGGTTGATGAGAGGATCGCCCGGATTGCTTCTGAGCTTTGAAAAGCGCCCTGTATCAATCCGCAAATCACTCCAACCATTTCCACGCTGACGGCCTGCCCAGTTGGCAGAAGCAGGATCCGTGCGGCCATCTTTTCCGTTTCCGGCAGCAGTAGCGCGGCATTCGGCTGCAAGGAGCGATACGGTTCCATGCGATGACAGCCTGGCCAGAAATACTTCCGCGCCAGCACATTTTCAGCGTGCAAAACGGCGACGAGTTCATCACGGTTCAGCGGCGCAATCTGAGGATTGATTTCAGCCACGACGTATTGGTAGTTGTTCCGTTCCTTCGCGTCGTATTGTATGACCGAAAGGCCGGGCAACCCTGACAGGCTGGCACGATATGCTTCATAATTGCGGCGGTTGACGGCCACGATGTCATCCACAGCCTCAAATGAAGTCAGGCCCATGGCAGCACAAACCTCGGTCATCTTGCCATTCGTTCCGGGGTAAATGACATTGTCGAAACCTTTGAACCCAAAGTTGCGCATCAGCCGCATCTTGTCCGCCAGGACGTCGTCGTTGGTCATCACGGCCCCGCCTTCAAAACTGTTGACGAATTTCGTGGCGTGGAAGCTGAACACTTCACACGCCCCAAAACTGCCGGCCATCTGGCCGTGGTGCGAACAACCGAAGGCATGGGCGGCGTCATACATCACCTTGAGTCGGTGTTTTCCGGCAATGGCCTCAATCGCTTCCGTGTCGCATGGACGCCCCCAGACATGCACGCCAATGATGCCGGTTGTGCGCGGGGTGATGAGGCGTTCAATCGTAGCCGGGGCAAGGTTGTGGGTGGCCGGGTCCATGTCCGCGAACACCGGGGTGATTTCCTGCCATTGCAACGCATGGGCCGTAGCAATAAAAGTATAGGCTGGCACGATGACTTCGCCCCGCAATTCGAGCGCGCGGATGGCGATCTCCAGAGCGATTGTCGCGTTGCACATCGCAACGCCATGTTTCACGCCCACATGCTTTGCAATTTTCTGTTCAAACTCGAGCACGAGCGGCCCGTTGTTGGTGAACCGGCAACGGTCGAACATTCCATTCACACGCCGCAGCATCGCCGTGCGGTCGCCCAGATTAGGACGGCCGACATGCAATGGCTCCAGAAACGCCGGAGTTCCCCCCAGCATGGCGATGGGGCGAGGGTTTGTGGTGGGCGGCATAGGCGTCGGTGACGGCATTGAGGTAAGTGGCATCTGCGGGCGAAGCTAAATCGCCAGATCCGCCGTCTCCATTTTGGCGAAACGATGACTTTCCATCTCAAGCTTCATATCTCTTAGCATGTCCAGATATAAGAATCGGGGTTCATAGCCCAAATCCGCCCGGCTGGTGCTGATGTCATAAATGAACCCGGTCTGGCTGGGCATTTCTGGACGATAGACCACCGCCGATGGCTGGTCCTTGGGGGAGAATACTTCGACAATTCCTCTGACTTGTTGTTCCAAGGAGGTTCCAATCCCGGTTCCCACATTATACATGCCTTGCCCTTTTTCTGACTCAACGGCGCCGATGATCAATTGAGTGTAATCTTTGACATAGACAATGTCCTTCAAAACCTTTGGGTCGCCCCAAATCTCGAGCGGTTCGCTTCGCAAGGCGCGCTCCATCAGGTAGAGGTAGGCAATGGGTTTCTTCAGGCCATTCACAAACATTTCGTTAATGGGCGTGTAACAATAAATGGTGGGCAGGCGCAAGGTCACCGTGCGGAGTCCAAATTCCTGATGATAGTGTTCAATCAAATCTACGGCGGCGTTCTTGGTGATGATATAAACCGCATGGTCTCCCCGGTAGTTCAGTTTTCTTGGCGCGTCGGCCGGGATGGGTTGATCCGAATTCCAAAACCCGGCCACGTCGGAATGAGACTGCATGTAAACAAAACGCCCGGCATCAACCGAGCGGCAGTAGTCGAGCACGTTGAGCGTGCCGGTGAGGTTCACATCAATGTAGGCTTGCGGCTTATACCCGGACATGCGCGAGGGCATCGCGCCGGCAATTTGCACGACGGCACGAACTCCCGTCTGCGGCAACTGGTCAAAGCCGGATTTGGAGACGATGTCAACCGAGGCCCCCCGCACGCCTTTGGCTTCGTAACGCGCCCGGTCAATGTTCCTTCGAGCACAGGCGAACACCGCGTATCCTCGAACCACCAGTTCATCAATTAAATACGTACCCAGCGTGCCGGTGGCGCCGAACACCACGACGATTCCTTTGTCTTGTTTCATTTAGATTCCGTTGTTATTGATCAAAGCAGGTCGTTGGCTTGTCCACAAGGTCAAATTCCCGCAGCATGGAACTAACCTGCGCCAGCCCATTAAACATCAGCGCATCAATGATCGACAAGTTTGAAACAAAAGCATTATCAAACTGCTTGTAGGTCTGCAGCCGGGGCTGGAGGAACCGCAAAGTGATTCCAGCTTGGGCAAAGGCCGCCGGATCATAGAGCGGGACTCCGCCCATAGAATTGTAATACTCACCCGCTTGCTTGGCGCAACAGATTTCAATTACCCGGTCCTGGCCGCCAAGTGCAACCTCCGGTTTCTTTAAGTCGGTGGAGTTTAGAAACTTTGTCGAAAGGCCTAAACGCCGGGAAAGTTCTTCCAGTTGCCGTTTTAAGGTGCCGGCGACATTGTCTTCTTCCAGCGCCAGCAACGACTCGACCAGGCTTTTGATCTCCCGAAAGCAAGGGGCCTTCCGATAAGCTGCCTCCAGTTGGTTTATTATCTTTGCGCAGGCTGGTTTGTAGGTCACGAAATGACGTTGGTTGATGTTGTCTTGCAAGTGTCCGCGTTCAACCGGCAGGGTAATCCACGCGGCGGCCTCGTTGAGCAGAATGCGGTTGCGGTTGATCCAGCCGTTTTTGATGAATTGCACGTCGTCATAGACCACAAACAAATCCACCGCCGCAATCAGCTGAAAGTAGCCGACATACGGGAAGAAATAGGGTTGCATGATCGCGAGCCTCATGATGATCAGGGATTCATGCTAGCGGACGGCGGCAGAAAGCACCGTCTCCTCCTGATGGATTGTAAAATGCCACAAGTGGGACTTGGATCCGAGCTTGAGGGTGTCGAGATGCTGCGGAATTTCCCAGAAGTCCGGCAGGTTGTGATAGCCGCAGAACGGCAGCTTCGGATGGAACCGACGAAGAGTTTTTTCCGCGCCTCGCAAGGCGGCCAACTCCGCACCCTCGATGTCCAGCTTGATCTTTCGATTGCCCAGCGCCCGGAAGGCAATGACCTTGACCAAAATCTGCTGCGACTCTTCCTCGGCAAGGTGGGCGTAAAGCCATTCCAGTTCTGTCAAATGCGGCGTCACAAACTGAATCCCAGGAATTACCGTGCGCTTGGCTGTTTTGACTCTGATAAATCCGAACTTGACCAGCCAGCGGCGAATGCCTCTGGTGATATTGTGCCATTTTGCCCGCAGGGGTCCGAAACGGTCGGCACCATGGGTGTCCGTGTATTCGGCTGGTATCGCAGCGGCGAGGATTCGTGCATAGTCGGCGAGGAAGCTGGGCATCATTAATAACAGGTTGCTTAAGAAGTCTCGCGGGGGGTTGAACCCGGTTGGTTGGGTGCCGTCACAAAAAATTCTCCACAACCCGGTTATGGTTGAGCTTCCATATTTTGCGTTTCACTTGGCGTCCTAATTTTTCAGCGGGCCGAAACAGTTTGCGTTTACACCACAGGACTACATACCAATGCCAACCAAGCCTGTTTATCATGTTCGCCGTCAACTCGGAAGCTTCCGCCCCACCATGCTTCCGCAGGCAGTGCATCTGCCTAAACAATGCCCCTCGCGTTATGCTCGTTTGCACCCAGGGCTTGGCATACCAGTTTGTGATCAGGAGCAGTTCGTCGTTGATACCACTACGGCGGTTAACTTTTGTCTGTTGATTCGCATGTTGGCGGAACGCGCACAATGGTTCGGCCAGATAGGCGAAGCGTCCTTGCTCCAGCAAATGGAACCACATATCCAAGTCCAGAAGTTGCGGCAGTTGTTCGTCAAACCCCCGCGTCGCCTGCGTCCGGCGGAACATCACCACCGACGGCTCGCCGATGGGGTTGGCACGTTCCAGGCACCGCATGATCGTCTGCCGGCCATCCATGATGGCCGGCTTGAAGTAATTGCGCACCTCGGTTACCTGTGAATTCTCGTCCAGCACTTGCGACGCCGAACCGACTAGGGAGACTTCCGGATGTTGGTCCAATAATTCCACCATGCGCCGCACCGTAGTGGGAGAAAGCAGCAAGTCGTCTTGCAGGACGTATTTGATGTATTCGCCTTTTGCCTCGCGCAGGCAGTGGTTGAAATTCGCGATCAGCCCGAGATTGCGTTCGTTTTTCCACCAACGAATGCGACGGTCTGTGATTGCGTAGCGTTCGAGTAGCGCCACACTCCCGTCGGTGGAACCGTCGTCCGCGATCAAAATTTCCATGTCCGAGAAATCCTGGGTGAGGACGGAATCCAAACATTCCGCCAGGAATTTTTCGCCGTTATAAACCGGCACCAGCACGCTGACTTTTGGGGGGGGCGGCATCATGTCAGCGATAGGTGATTTCCCCTCCCAAGTGAAGCTCGTTCAATGTGTGGCCGTACCGCAGCCGCTCGCGTCCGCGCCACCAGGCGTTGACCGTCTTGCGGCGGACCTGCAGCCAGCGGCGTTTGAGCCAGCCGAGTTTCCATTTTTTGCGGAAGTAACCGATGGTTTCAGCGCGGGTTTGCCCACGTTCGGCCAGGAGTGCGTCTTGCGTGGTTCTGCCAAAATGATGAATGTAGGCGCCGCCGCTGATGGCCAGCTTGAAATCCGCCCGCCGCGCCCGCCAGAAAAAATCATCGTCCTCGTTGCCGCCCTTGGTGAAATTCTCGTCGAAACCGCCGGTGACGGCGAACACGGCGCGGGCCACCATGAAACACGCGCCAGAAGCCGTGCCGAACCGGGTGGTGTTTTTCATCCGGGCCGTGAAGTCCCGGGCGCAGGTGTCCAAATCATAATCTAGCTCGCCCTCGCCCAGTGCGGGACTGGCGATGTCCACGCCGGTTTGCTCCGCGAAGGCCACCAGGCTTTCCAGCCAACCGGAGGTCACGACGACGTCGTTGTTCAAAAATACCGTCCAAGGGGTCGCGCCAACTTGGAAGCCCTGATTCCAAGCGGCGGCGCAAGCGAGGTTTTCCGGGTTGGAGATTACGCGCAGCGCCGGGCGGGCCGCGAGAAATTCCGCCGTGCCGTCCGTGGAAGCATTGTTGACCACGACGATCATTGCGTCGGCATAACCGGCGGCGTTGAGGCTGTCCAGGCATTGCCGCGTGAAGTGCAATTGGTTGTAAACCGGAATGACGATGGTCACTTGCATCAACCACGATCTACCAGAACACGGATTCCAGGAAAAGATTAAACCCCCGGTCCTCATGGGAAAAAACTATGCCCCCTGATGATCTTTGGCTACCGTGATCCCGGATTAGACGTCGTCGCATGAAAATCTCCTTTGGCCTCATCACGCTGAACGAAGCGGAAAATCTCCCGCGCTGCCTCCGCAGTTGCGCCGATCTGGCTGACGAGATCGTCATCGTGGATTCCGGTAGCACGGACGGCACGGCCCGCATCGCGCGCGAATCGGGCGCCCGCTTCTTCCATCAGGACTGGCTGGGCTACGTCGGGCAGAAGAACCAAGTGCTCGCGCTGGCGCAACACGACTGGGTTTTCAGCCTCGACGCGGACGAGGAGCTTTCCCCCGTATTGCGCGAAGAAATTCGGGCGCTCAAACCATCCGACCCGCCGCCCGCCGTGAGTGGTTTCAGCGTGCCGCGCTGCGTCTGCTACGAAGGCCGTTGGATCCGCCACGGCGATTGGTATCCGGACCGGCTCCCCCGCCTGTTCCGGCGCGACCGCGCGAAGTTCGCCGGGGGCCGCGTTCACGAGCGATTGGAAATTGCCGGCGGCGTGACGCCGCTGCGCGGCGACCTGCACCACTACTCCTTCCGCGACGCGGCGGATCACCGGGCGCGCTGCCAGCTTTACGCGCGACTTTGGGCGGAGGATAAATTCCAAGCGGGCAAGAACGCCGGCCCGCTCGCCCCGTGGTTGCACGCGGGATTTCGCTGGTTGCGCGGTTACGGGTTACGCGGCGGGTTCTTGGACGGGGCCCTGGGCGGGCGGATCGCCGTGCTTTGCGCCCGGGAAGTTTTTCTGAAATACCAATTGCTTCGGGAGTTGAATCGCACCCACCCACCATGAGCCGCGCGCCCCTTCGGATTCTGCAACTGAATAGTATCTTTAACGGCGGCGGCGCGGACAACCAGACGCTGGAGTTGGCGGCCGGCTTGTGCGAGTTGGGCGACGACGTCACGCTGGCGATTGCGCGAGGCAGTCGGTTGGAACCACGGGCGCGGCAAATGCCCGAGTTGCGCGTGGAAACCTTTTCCCGAAAAGGCGCGCTCAAGCTCAGCCTGATTGGCAGCCTTATCAAATTACTCCGCGCGGATCGCATTCAAATCATCCATGCCCATCCAGGCCGCGACTATTGGCCCGCCATCCTCGCCGCGCGGCTCGCCGCTTGCGGAACGCGGGTGGTGATTACGCGCCATTTGATGACGAAGCCGCGCCGGCTAAGCCGCCTGATGCTGTTGCGGATGAGTGACGTGGTCGCAGTTTCCCGGGCGGTGGAAGCGGTGTTGCAGCGCGAACTGCGCGGTCCGCGGGAACGGCTGCACCAGATTTACGGCGGCGTTGACGTGACCCTGTTTCGGCCCGGGCCCACCCCCGCCAGCCGGACCTTGCGCCAACAGCAAGGGTGGCGCGACGAAGATGTGGTGTTCGGCGTGGTGGGCTTTCTTAATCTGCCGCGCGGCAAGGGGCAAATTGAGTTTTTGGAAGCCGCCGGGCGCTTGAAGTCGGAATTTCCACAAGCGCGTTTCGCCATTATTGGGTTCGGCTCGATGGCTCCGCTTTTGCGCGAACGGATCGGCACCTTGGGACTGGGTGGTCGCGCCGTCATCCTGCCATTTACTGACGACGTCGCCACGGTCATGAGCGCGCTGGACGTGTTGGTGCATCCGGCGCTCGGCACGGAGGCGCTGGGATTGGTGTTGTGGGAAGCGATGGCCTGCGGCAAACCCGTCATCGCGTCACGGCTGGACGGAGTCCCGGAGGCTTTCACTGAAAACGAGCACGGACTGTTGGTGCCGCCTGGGGACGTGTTGGCGTTGGCCGAAGCCATGCGCCGGATGGCCGCCGATCCGGCACTGCGGGCCCGGCTCGGCCGCGCGGGGCGGATGCACATTGAGGCCCATTTTTCCCGCGCCATTCTCGCGGCGCACACTCACCAGCTTTATGCCGACATCCTCCAACGTCGTTGAAGCGAGCCTTCCCAACTACTACCGCTCGCTCGCCCCGTT
>CAIKLQ010000470.1 GCA_903828255.1 uncultured Verrucomicrobiota bacterium | reverse complement strand
CGACCGCAGGGAGCGCGAGCAACAGCTCGGAAGCTCGCTCCCTGCTAGATTAGCTGGCACCTAAACCCCTTGCATGAAACCGCAGAAATGATATGAACCACCCCGCCTCAGACTGGCTGGTTTTGATTCGACCCCTGACACCGGGCTGATGATTTTAGGCTGGTATCGGCCCCGAGCCGGAGTTATCGCCTTTGCGGGCCTTGCCGGGTTGAGGGCGGAACGGTAGATTTCATCACCATACTGATCACGTCTAACTCATCTAATGAGAGGTTTCTTCCAGTTTGGTCTTGAGCGCCAGTTTCCACTCAGCGTCAAGGTCGGTTAAGGATTGGCCGGTGAACTTGGCCCACAGCTCTTCGCTGTACTGGCCCTGCCGGATTACGGCGTTGAGCTTAGAGACCAGCTCGGGATCGTGTTTTCGGCCAGCCCAATCCAAGAAATTTGCGGTAATGCGGTAACTTCCGTCGAAGCGCACACGGCCCAGGCGGTTCGGGGGAATATCAGCGCCCCGGGAGTCAGCTTCGTAATGGTACCAGCGCAGGTAATCGGCTATCCCTTCCACCAGCCAACCGGGAACCTCCACGCCATTCCTTGTTTCAGCGGGGGCGTGTCCATAACTCTGAACCACATGGACGAGTTCATGGAAAACAGCTCCCACCGCCTCGCTCTGGAGGTTCGCACGAAACCAACGGGCGGCGCACCGAATCCGTCCCGCGGCGGTTTCAGCCACCCCATCCATGTCACTGCTGAAAAGGATTTTCACTTTGCGCGGAGCTTCAAATCCGGGGCTGGGAAGCATGCGGACCAGTTCCGGGTACCACTTCTCGATCATCGGCACGAGGTTTGTTTCAGTCCAGCCGGTCAGATCCGGGGTTTGCGAAGTATCGATCGAGAGGGCGTAATTTCCCTGACCCACCTGAAGGTTTCTGGCGTGGTTCTCCCACGCGAGGAACTTCGGTGGCTCCTGGCTCTTGGCATCAATGACGTCGATTTCGCTATAGAAAGTGTTTCCGAACGGGTCCCGGGATTCTGTGCGGCTGATATCGAAGAGCAGATAGCGCATGTTGCCAAGCACCCCGGCGGCATTTGTAAGACAGACCCCGTACTGGCCGCCGCCGTCCCCTTGAGCGGGGCAGGTATCTACGGTTGCCAATTTGATCCACCCAAAGCGCGCCGGATCCGGATTCTTTCCGGGCAACCAATCAAGTTTGGCGGTGTCGTTGCTCCCAAAATAAACTGTGTAAACCTGTGGGGCCCGCGTTCCCGCGTGCCAGGAATATGAGTTCACTTGCTGGACTGCGACAATTCTCCCGAGATCCACCAGGATCACCCCGCCTTCAGTTCCGGCGCGGAAAAAGAAATTGGCTCCGGGATCATCTTCCTTCGTTGGCCCGCGGCCATCGTGCAGTATGGCGCACCCCCCGCCGTTCTGGTCAGGGGTACCATCAAGGACGGTGAATGTCGCCGTTGTCGCCGCGTCGTTTACAGTGGGTGGGGGAATCTTTTCAAACTTGAAGCCCGGAGTGGCATCCGCGTTCGAGATTCGTTCAAATAACACGGTTACTTCTGAACCAGGCAGAGGAAGCACTGAAACTGAAAGCAGGAGGATGAATAGCGGGCTCAGCAAGAGGGGGCGACCCGCAGATCGCTGCGGTCCAGCAGCATGGACGAGTGTGGTTTGGACTCTAAACTGTTTCACACGGCAACTTCTACCTGAGCTTACCCCGGAAAGGGAGTCTGGAGTGGGCAAAAAGAAACCCCTTCAACCGAGGTAACGCCGGTGGTTGGGCTTGCATCGCAAGGTCCGCTGGGAGTCAAAACACGGGCGGTTCGTCAACGACCGCGAAACCAACGCCCTAATCCAATGGGTGTGATTGTCCAAAAACTTCAGCAGGGCAAGCAGGCCGAAGGCATCCAACTCCTGGAATTGCTTTTGAGCCATCCCCCGGATGATCCCCTTGTCCTCTCTAATCTGGGGCTGGCCCTGAGCGATGCCGGGCGGTTGGAGCGGGCGGAACAGTGCTTGCGCCGGGCGATGGAACTGAATCCCGAAGACACCAACATTCCGGTCGCACTCGGGGTGGCGCTCAGTCGCATGGGGCAGCCCGATGAGGCGGTGGAAGTGTTGCGGGCGGCGGTCACGCAGGATCAAAAGAATCCGTGGGCGCACCGGAATCTGGGGACGATGCTAGTTGGGACCGGGCAAGCCAAAGAAGCCATCCCGCATTTTCAGGCAGCAACGCAATTGTGGCCGAACGATCAACGCGCTTGGTTGGGGCTGGCAGATGCGTGCCGACTAGCGGGACGCACTCAGGAATCCGAAGATGCCTCCGCTGCCGCCATTCAGATCAGCCCGCACAATGATCTGGCTGAAAAAGCGCGGGCGGGCCGTAATCTGCTGGCACAATGCGGTTTCGAGCGGGTGCGGCAGGTAATTCCAAGGTTGAACGCCGCCCATCTGACGCTCCGGCTGGCGTCTTGAAGGCCGCTACGAGTTTGGTTGTGCGATGCGGCATGACTTCAATGTCCGCCCGTGACTGTGTATCCGGCCCGGCGCAAATCCTCCGCCAAATCCACTTCCATCTGGGTGGCTGACTCGAACGGCATCGGGTTCAGGTGCGCGAAAAGTTCCGGCAGCAGGCGGAGGCCGTAGCGTTTCACCACGGAGGCTGCCTTGGTGCCCGCCTTGTGATTGGCAAACGTTCTTCGGGCGTCAGGCCCGTCATCCCCACATACACGCAGGGCAGCTTGCGTTTACGATCCGGGTTGGCGGCACGAACCGTACGGAGTTTCCCGGACGCCGCACCGGGCAGCACCACGTAAACGCTGTGGTGATCATCCGGCTGCGGTTGGGATCGAAGTTGCCGCCGCGTCCGGCGCTTCATCCGACTACTACTTCTTTGCCGCCTTCCGCTTGGCCCAATACGCCTTCAGTTTTGCTGAAAGCAATGCCTTGACGGCTGGAGTCATCGCGGATTGCTTCGGGGTTGTGGGGTTAGTCGTAACCGCCGGGGTTGGGGTAGTGTTGACGGCCTTAATCTTCGCCCAACGCGCTATTTGGGCGGCTTTGACTCTGGCCCGGCCCTCGGCGCTCATCGTGCCTTTTTTCGACACGACGGCAGCAATGACGGGTGCGGG
>CAIKLQ010000469.1 GCA_903828255.1 uncultured Verrucomicrobiota bacterium | reverse complement strand
CTACACCGAGTCGCAACACCGGCGATGCCACCGTCAGGCCCGCCGCCACCACCTTCGCGCGATGTTGCTCCATCACCGCACCCACGGCATCGGCCCGTGCGCGGTCGGTCCGGAAGAAATAGTTGATGGCGTCCGCGAGCACCTTGCGCTGGCGCAGCGCGGCGATGGGGTCGCGGGCGGCTGCGTCAACTGGCGGGAGCAAGGCTTCGAGTTCATCGAGAAACGGCTGCCAGCGGGCATCGTCGAGATGGATGGCGGCGTGTTTGAGACGAGCGTCAATTTCCTCGGTGAGTTGGCGGATCGCCTTGCGCTCCTCGTCGCCGTGATCGCGGAAAATTTTCCCCGCGTCAACCGGCTCACCCACGCGTACCCAGATGGAACTGCGAAAATGCTCCTTGCGCTCGTAGTTCAATCCCAGCGGGACGACCGTCACCGCTGCCCCACTCGCCACCGCCGCCGCCGCAATGCGCGCCGCACCGGTGCGCACCTGCTCCAAGCCCTCACGATCATGCGTCTTGCCTTCCGGAAAAATCCCCACCGCTTCGCCGCGCACGAGATACTTCGCGCCTACGTCGAGCGTTTCGAGATTCTTCCGCACGGAAGCCTTGTCGTCCTGCCCGCGATGCGCAGGGACCATGCCCAGCGCACGCATCAGCGCGCCGAACACCGGCACGTCGAACAGCGGCGCCTTGGCGAAGAAATGCACCGGCCGTTGCGCGGTGAAACCGATCACCGCCGCATCCAGCAACGAGTTCGGATGATTCGCCACGAACAGCACCGCGCCCCCGGCGGGCAATCGCTCGCGGCCTTCGATTTTGATGCACGGGTAATAAACGTGCAGCGCCTTCCGCACGAGCCAGCGCGCGGCGTTGCCGATGGTGGCGAGAAAGTTCATGAGAATCTCCCCTCACCGAGGTCTTTGGAAATTCCACAAGGCGAACTTTGCTGTCCCCTCTCCCCCGCCGAGGGGGAGAAGGCCAGGGTGAGAATTCGCCGAAAAAGAAGTTCGCGCTTTGAACCCCTGAACCGGACGCTCAGGGGCGTAGCGCAGACTGGCAGTCTGCTGTGTCGCGGATTGGCAATCCGCAGCCGTCGCCAGCGTAAGGGCGGCCTGCCGACTGCCAGTCGGCGACACAGCAGGTTGCCAACCTGCGCTATGAGACGAGGGTTCGTGGGGCGGGGGCTTCTTGTGCTTGCACTCACAGGTTGCGGCTTTCCGGCGCGGCAAAAGCTCGGGCCACTTCCTTCACCTTCCGCAAATCCAACTTGCCCGTGCCGAGCAGTGGGAAATTTTCCACGCGGACGAACGCGTCGGCCTTTGGCTTCCACAAGTTCGGCAGCTCGCACGTGGCCAATTTCTCTAGACACTCGCGCAACTTGTCGTCGGCAAGGTTGTGTAGCACCACGAGCCGCTCACCTTTCTTTTCGTCGGCGACGCTCGTCACCACGAAGGTTTGTTCCGTCACGCCGGCGACTTCGTGCAATTTCTCCTCGATCTTGATGTGCGGCACCATCTCGCCGCCGATCTTGCTGAAGCGGCTCAGGCGATCCGTGATTTGCAGAAAGCCATCTTCGTCCAGCGCGGCGACGTCGCCGGTGGTGTACCAACCGTCGCGCAAAACCTCCGCCGTGCGCTCCGGCTTGCCGAGATAGCCGCGCATCACGTTCGGCCCGCGCACGAGCAGCAAGCCGCTCTGGCCGAGCGGCACGGGTTCGCCGGTCGTCACATCTAGGATGCGCACGCTCGTGCCGGGCAACGGATGGCCGATTTTGCCGCGCTTGCCGCCGACTTGATGGAACCCCGCCGAGCGGAAGTCCGGTGCGTTCAACGTCACTGCGGGCGAACATTCCGTGCAGCCGTAGCCTTCCAGCGGACGCAGACCGAATTGCTCCTCGAAGGCGGCAGCCAGCCGTTCGGGCAATTTCTCCGCCGCCGTCATCGCGACGCGCAAGCTGCCGAGATCGCCTGGCGTGCAACCGCGCAGATAGAGTTGCAGGAACGTCGGCGTCGCCAGCAGGAACGTGACGGAGTGTTCGCGCACGAGCGGGCCGATGGTTTTCGCGTCGAGCGGGCTGACGTGAAACACCACGCCCACCCCCAGCAGTGCCGGCAGGCAGAGCGTGGCCGTGAAACCGAACGAATGGAAGAACGGCAAGATGCCAAGAATCCGATCCTCGCCAGTCATGCCGAACACCTGGTCCATCTGCTCGATGTTGGAAACGATGTTGTAGTGGGAGAGCATGACG
>CAIKLQ010000468.1 GCA_903828255.1 uncultured Verrucomicrobiota bacterium | reverse complement strand
CGCTTGCGCTGGCCCGCTTCGTCCACGCTGAATTACGCCGTCGAAGGCGCGCCCACCGCCCAAGGTCCCTGGCTGCCAGTTCAAGACCCGGCATTGCCCGGCTTTCAGCAAATGACCGTCCCGGCCAACGACATCATGGGGTTCTTCCGCCTGCGGCAAGCGCCGTGAGCCAAAGGGCCGAACCGAGTATTGGGGTGATGGAGTATTGGAGTGATGACGGACCTTCGCGCGTGGTCCCCCCACTCCAATACTCCTCTGCGCCACCAACACCGAAACTCGAAATCCAACAAGATAAAATCATGAAAACCAAACTCAACCTCCTTGCGACCGGAATTTTCCTGGCCGCCGTCAACACTGGCTTCGGCCAGGCCACACTCCAATTCGCCACGAACATCTACTATGTGGCCGAAAATGCCGGCAGCGTCCGCCTCACCGTGCAGCGCACCGGGGACACCAGCGGGGTCGTCTCCGTGGACTACGCCAGCACCAACGGGACGGCCCTCGCCGGGTCGGACTACACGGCGGTCAACGGGACGCTGACCTTTGCCGCCGGCGAAACCAATCAGATCATCACCGTGCCCATCCTCAATGATGGTTTGGTTGAGGCCGCTTACGAAACGTTCACGGTGACGCTGAGCAACCCCACCAACGCCGTCCTGGGCACGCGCGCCGTCGCCACGGTCCGCATCACCGACAACGACAAGGGTCTCGCCTTGGAGTCCGCCACCTACTTGGTGGCCGAGGATGCCGGGTCGGTGCTCATTGGCGTGTCCCGAGGTGACGACGGCAACTTCCCGGTCAGCGTGGACTGTTTCACCACCGACGGAACTGCGAAAAACGGACTGGATTACACTGGCGTGACGAACACGCTGGTCTTCGCTGCGGGAGAAAAGGTCCGGACGCTCACGGTCCCGATTCTCAACGACGGGCTGAAGGAGCCGAGCGAGACCTTTCGCGTCACCCTGAGCAATCCCACCAACCAGATCCTCGGCACGCAGAAGATCGCCACGATCACGATTCTGGACAACGACCAAGGCTTTCAATTCGAGTGGGCCAGTTACAGCGTGGCCGAAGATGCCGGCGTCGCCCGGATCCGCTTGCTCCGGGGCAGCGAAGAGAACCTCGCCGCCACCGTGGACTTCGCCACCGCCGACGGCACGGCGACCAATGGCCTGAAATACACGGCGACCAACGGGACGCTGGCCTTCGCCCCCGGCGAAACCGTCCACACCATTATCGTGCCGATTTTGAACGATAGCGTGGTTGGGGGTGACAAGTACTTCCGGGTGACCCTGAGCAATCCCACCAATGCCATCTTGGGATCGCCCAAGGTGGCCACCGTGACCATCAGGGATAACGACACGGGCCTGCATTTCTACGTGCCGACGGTCGTGGTCAACGAAGATGCCGGCGAGGTGACAATCAAAGTCGCCCGCGGCGATGATGGGGACACCCAGGTAAGTGTGGACTACGCCACCACCAATGGGACGGCGCTCGCCGGCCAGGACTACACGGCGACCAACGGTACGCTGGCCTTCGCCCCCGGGGAACTCCTGAAGTCCATCACCGTGCCGATCTTGAGCGACACCCTCGCGGAGCCCGTCAAGACGTTTCAGGTGACTCTGAGCAACCCCACTGACGGCGCCGTGTTAGGGACCCCGGCCCGGGCTACCGTCACCGTCACCGACGCCAATCCCCCGGAACTGCGCGGGGTGCTGGACGGCAGCTACCTGAACCTCGATTGGGGCGCCCGCGACGGCAAACTCCAAGAGGCCCCCACGCCAAACGGGCCCTGGCAGACGGTGACCACGGCGCTGTGGTCTCACCGGACAGTGAGGGCTAATTCCCAGCGGTACTATCGCCTGATTCTCCCGGCGCCCGGCAAGAAGTGGCTGACCGTTGCCGCCGTCACCATGACCGCACAAACCGACACCGAAGCTAATCTTCAGACATTTTTCTCCTACATGGAGCGGGCCGCCAGCGAGCGCGTGGATTTGGTGGTGTTCCCGGAAATCGCCCTTCAGCAGTGCCCGCCGTGGGGACCAGCGTCGCACATCCCCACGGTGCCGGAAATGGCCTACGTGCAACAGACCGCCGAAACGATCCCGGGGCAGAGCACCAGCAACGTGGTGGCGAAGGCAGCCGAGCTGAACCTCTTTGTGGTCTTCGGGATGACCGAGAAGGACGCGGCGGACTCGCTCTACAACACCAGCGTCCTGCTGGGGCCGAATGGGGTCCTTGGCAAGCATCGCAAACGGTATCTGGCGGACTCCAGTTTCGATTTTAACGAACATCTGATCTGGCGTGCCGGGTCGGTTTGGGATGTGGTTGAAAGCCCCCTCGGCAAGGTGGGGCTGATGATCTGCGTTGAGATGGGCTACTACCCAGGCCCCGTGCTGGCAAACCAAGGAGCGCAATTGCTGGTTACCTCCTCAGGCTGGCCGGCTTTCGGCGGCAACGGCGGCGGGTGGGACACGTGCACCACCGGCAACGCCGCGCAGGCTAAGCGTTGGCACGTGGTCAGCAATCAAGTTGGCACGGCCGGATACATAAACGATTACGGCCACAGCCGCGTGATTGATCCCAAGGGCGCGATCGTCTGTGACACCGGGGCGGTGGAGGGCCTCGTGATGTGGGCGACCGACATCTTGATTGACGCCAGAACCCCATGAAACAACCACCTTCAAACCCTCAACCGAAATGACAAAGCCATGAAAACGAATCAAACCAAACCCATCGGCAGTTCGATGTTCAGTGTTCGATGTCCACCCTCCGCAGTACTGCTACGGAGGATGGGTTGGATGTTCGATGTTGTCCTCACCTTGCTGCTGTTCCTGACCGCGCTCGGAACTGGCTTGGGCCAGACCACGCTCCAATTCTCGACCAACATCTACTACGTGACCGAAAACGCCGGCAGCGTCATCCTCACCGTTCAGCGCACCGGGGACACTAACGCGGCCGTGTCCGTGGACTACGCCAGCGCCAACGGGACAGCCATCGCCGGATCGGACTACACGGCGACCAGCGGGACGCTGACCTTTGCCGCCGGCGAAACCAACCAGACCCTTGCGGTGCCGATCCTCAATGATGGCCTCGTTGAACCGGCCATTTACGAAACGTTCACGGTGACACTGAGCAACCCCACCAACGCCATCCTGGGCACGCGCACCGTCGCCACGGGGCGCATCACCGACAACGACAAAGGTCTCGCCTTTGAGTTCGCCAGCTACTCGGTGGCCGAAAATGCCGGCTCCGTGCTCATCGGCGTGGTGCGGGACGACGATGGAGACTTTCCGGTCAGCGTGGACTTTGCCACCAGCGACCTGACGGCAACCAATGGACTGGATTACACGGCGACCAATGGCACGTTGTCGTTCGCAGCCGGAGAGAAGATCAAACTGTTCACGGTCCCAATCCTCAACGATGGGCTGAAGGAGTCGAGCGAGACCTTTGGCGTGACCCTGAGCAATTCCACCAACCAGGTTCTGGGCGCGCAAAAGGTTGCCACGGTCACGATTCTGGACAACGACGTCGGCGTACAGTTCCAGCCGCTCAGCCGGTATTGGATTGCAGAGAACGAAGGCGCGCTAGTCCTGACGGTCGTGCGAGTCAACGACGTCAACCTCGGCCCGTTCACGGTGGACTTTGCCACCAGCAACCTGACCGCCACGGCGGGCACAGACTACACGGCGACCAACGGGACGCTCACCTTCGCACAAGGCGAGACGGCGAAGACCGTCACGGTGCCGATCCTCTATGACGAGGTGAGAGAGCCCGGCGAACAGTTTAAGGTGACGTTGACCAATCCCACGGGCGACGCCGTGCTCGGCCCCTTCGCCACGACGACGGTCACGATTGTGGATACATCGGCCATCGCCGGCCCCGGGTCGTGGACGCAAAAGGCCGTCATGCCTGGCCAAGGGAGCACCCCGGCCTCCTGCGTTGTGGACGGAATCCTTTACGTGATGGGCGGCCATTATCCAGACGCGGGCACTGCGCTTCGGACCGTCTGGGCATACGATCCTCACACGGACTCGTGGACACGCAAAGCCGATCTGCCCACCGCGCGCCACTTTCTGGCCGCCGCCGCCGTGGACGGAATTATTTACGTGGTCGGCGGCAGCGGTGCGGGTGTGCCGGGCGCTCCGGTTCTTCCCGTCGCAGCCTACAACCCGAAGACGGACACTTGGACGAACGGAGCGAACATGCTCACCGGCCGAGGAACCCTGGCAGTTTGTGCCGTGGATGGGATCATCTATGCGATCGGCGGCGCCACCGATAGCAGCACACAGGTCGCCACCGTCGAGGCCTACGACCCGAAGAGCAATCAATGGACCCGGAAACGCAGTATGCCCCAGCCGCGCTGGTTCGTGACGGCCAGCGTGGCCAACGGGCTGATTTACGTCTTCCAGGGCACTGACACGTTCGCCTACGATCCGAACACCGATCAGTGGACGACCAAGGCTAAATTATCCCCGTGGAGCATGGGCCTCATGTCCGCCACCGTGGACGGAATCATCTACCTGTTTGGCGGGGCGAGTTCAGACTGGTACACGTCTTACGACTTCACGCAGGCCTATGATCCCGCCCAGGACCGGTTCACAGCCCGGCGGAAGATGCCGCGGATTCGTATCACTTCGGGCTGCGGGGTCATTGACGGCAGAGTCTATCTCGCGGCCGGTGTGAGCGAGGAGCCCATCGTCCACCCCGATGCGGTCTTTTACAGGGAACTGGACGTGTTCGATCCGCGAGGCGGGCTAACGCCACAAATCCTGAGTTTGGCCTGCGAGAGCACCAACCGCGTCCGGCTGGCGTGGCAAGGCGAAGCGGGGATTCTCTACGGCGTCCAATCCAGGCCGAATGTTGGTACCGGTCCTTGGACGCGGAACACGTTCTCGACTGGGACGAACAGCATCCTGGCCACCAACTCGCTGGTGGAAGCGACCTGCCTCGTACCCACGGCGGATACGAATCGGTTCTTCCGGGTGCTCGAACTTTAGGCCGGTGCGGCAAGCGGGGGTGCTCCGGCGGCGGGTGCCGGGCGCGAGGAACAGAGTGTTGGAGCGATGGGATGTTGGAGTAATGAGGCTTCCGGCAGACGCGCCAACACTCCATCTCTCCTTTGCTCCAACACCCCCGCACTCCTTCGCGCCGGCCGTCACGGGTCTTTCACACTCGGAAGCGCGCCCACGACCCAAGCCAGATCCTGAGCATCCTGTTGGTTCTTCACGGTCACTTCCAAGCCCTCGCGTCTGCGGCCCAGGTACTGCCACTTCTTGAAGTTCACGTGTCCATCGCCGAACGCGACATTCGCCCCGCAACCTCGGTCGCGCTCACCTGGAATCACGTACCAATAGCCGGTCTGGTCCGCCTTCAGGACGAACGCTGCGCAGGTCAGGCTTTCCTCATCCTGGTCCATAAATGTAAACTTGCTCGCCAGCCGTCGGACTTCCGAAATCTTAACCGCGATCAGCGGATCGAGCGCCTTGCCGGTGATCCCGTTAACTCCGCCATTCGGATACATACTCAGCGCCACGTTGAACGGGCGCGGCGCACGTCGGGCGCCATAGGGCCAAAGCGTTCGGTCTGAGGGACAGCGGTAGATGCTGGCGTTGCGCGTGTAAGGCCACAGCGCCCCCTGGCAAATCCCGCCGGTCGTATCGTCCGTCATGGCGGAACCCGAAACCCAGGAATTGGAGGTGCTTAACGACGTGCGGTAGTCCGAGCCGTCCCAGGTGAACCAATTGGGCACGAGCCGGTCGTTGTGGTCGTCGGCATACAGGTGCCAGGCAAGTTGGAGTTGTCGCAGGTTGTTCTGGCACCCGGCGGAGCGCGCGGTGCCACTGGCCTTGTTCAACGCCGGGAGCAGCAGTGCGGCGAGGAGCGCAATGATCGCGATGACGACCAGCAACTCGATGAGCGTGAAAGCCGATGACGCGATCGAGTCGGATTTCACAGCGCGGCGTAGCCACAACCAAAGCGACTCCCTCGCCTCCATCGGATGGAGGAGAGGGCCGGGGAGAGGAGGAACGTTTTCTGGAAGCGCCCCTCCCCCTGACCCTCTCCCCACTCGTTCCTCGCGGGGAGAGGGAAAAGCAGCGCGCTCCCAAAAATCCTCGCGTCGCGCGACGATTCTGGCGGGTTGCAGTAATGGCAACGAAGATAAAGAAGGAAATGCGGATGCTGGCCCTGCCCCTTGCTCGAGCTTGCCTCGTTCTCTGCTGTGAGGATTCATGGCGTCACTGCTCCTTTCTCGGCGGCCTCGATTTCCGCCCACGACGGCGCGCGCCAGAGATTGGCAATGCCGGCGAACGACACGGCCACCAACGTGTTCCCATCCGGCGAGAAGGCGACGTGCGCGGGAAGGTAATTATCCTCCCCCGGTAGGGAGAGAAGTTCTCTTTGCGTGGCGAGGTCCCACAATTTGACGGCGTCGCGCGCGCCGGAGCGGCCCGTGGCCAAACGCCGGCCATCGGCTGAAAGGGCCACATTCCCGACGGACATCGTCTCACTCCGCACCTTTGCCCCTTCCCGCGGGGGGAACAGGTCCTGGAGTTTGATGGCGCCGTCAAAGCTCGTTGAGGCCAGCCCCCGGCCATCCGGCAAGAAGACCAACCCAGAGACAGGTCCTGCATGGTTGGTAAATGTGGTCATGTGCCGGCCGGAGGGAAAGTCCCACAATCTCACCGCGCCGTCTTTGCATCCGACCGCCAGCAGCCGGTCGTCCGGCGAAAAATCCGCCATGTAGATATCACCAACTGGATTTCCCGGCAGCGGCACCTCCTGCCAGTCCGCCGTCCGCCAGATTTTGAAGCGCGCCTTCCAATCATTGAACATCACCATGGCCCAGAGGAACTGGCCGCTGCGGGAAAAGCGCAGGTGACCCAACCACTCGAAGCGCAGCTCAAAACTCGTTACACGACGGCGCGGCGTCCAATCCCAAATGGTGACTTTTCCCGAACCGCTACCGACCGCCAGCCAACGGCCATCCGGGGAGAGCGCCACGCCCCAGTGGTTACTGCCCAGCGCGGGCAAGGTTTCCGTTTGTTGCACTGACCGGGTATCCCAAACCCCAAGAACGCCATCGAGGTCGGTCGTGATGAAGCTGCGGCCATCGGGCGTAAAGGCGAAGCCAAACCGGCGCACGACCCCTGGGGCAAGCTCGCCCGGTGCGTAGTTTTGGGCGTCCAAATGGGAAGGGGAGTTAATCCCGATGGAAATGGGCAAACGGCTGTGAGTCGGAGGTCGGTTGGATGCGGTCGAAGCCCAGAAACAAACGGTGCTCTCGCGGCAACCGCTCGCGAGGGTTTTGCCATCCGGCAGAAAGGCCAAAGCCAGAGCCTCACTCTGATGCCCCCGCCACCACCGCAGTTGGACCTGGTCGGCCACGCTCCAGATTCGGATTGTTTGGTCGCTGGCCGCCGAAGCCAGTCGCTGGCCATCGGTCGAGAAGGCCAGTGCCCTGACCGTACCAGTGTGGTTGGTCAAATGTCCCCGAGGTTCCCCTGAACTGGCGTCCCAAAGCCGGATGGTATTGGCAAATCCGGTGGCGAGCAGTTCAGCGGAAGGGGAAAACGCCAGCGCCGCGACTCCCTCGCCCATTTGGGCCAGGTTCGTTATCGCCACCACGGTCCCCAACCGCCAGTTCAGGATGCGAATCCGCCCGTAATCCTCGCCAATCGCCAAGCGGCTTCCATCCGGAGAAAAATCCACCACCCCCGCATCCAAATGTCGAGAGGGCGGCACCGCAAGGTGGGTCAGGGTGTGGTTGGCCGCCCAATCCACGACCGCGACGGTTCCCTGGTTGTCGAAGCTCGCGAGCAGCGTTTCGTCGGGAGAAAACGCGAGTGACCTGACGGGCGATGGGAGGTGGAGCGCGCTGCGGAGCTTTCCTGCCTGCACGTCCCACACTTCGACTGTTGGTTCTCGGCGCGCATTGAGTGTGCTTACAGCCAACCGGTTGCCCGTGGACGATAGGCTCAGGGTTCGAATCGAGGAAGAACCGGGCAACTCGGTCACCAGCCGTTTGGTGGTCAAATTCCACAGAGCGATCTTGTCAGCCCCGGTTTGCGCCGCCATCGCGCTTCCATCTTGGGAGATGGCCACTGCGCCGATCGAACCGGAATTGACTTGCAGTCTGACGGACTCGTCGGGTTGGCAGAGTTGCCACAGGTAGCGCCATTCCCAGCCGCGCAGATCGGTGACGAGTGGCGAGTGGCGAGTGGCGAGTGGCGAGTGGCGAGTTCAACTTCGGATTTCGGATTCTCGCCTTCGCGCAGCACTTCGGCGGAGCGAGGTCGGATTTCGGATTTCCCGGCAGGGCGGTGTTTGTTTAGGAGGCTGACCGCCAGCCCCATGTCATTGGCCTCCAGCGCCCGTTGCGCCAGGTTCATATCCGAGGCGTAGGCGTTTTGCCGAGCGAGCAACTCGCTGGATTCGGCGCTCCGCCGTTGCTGTTCCGCCTGTCGCCGTTGCTCTTCAGCCCGCCGCCATTGCGTGAGAATTCCCACAAAACCCAAGGCTGCCACGAGCACGACTGCACCCAGCGCCGTCGCCAGCGCCGGTTTGCGCCGACACCAACGCCACACTTTCTCCGGCCGGCTCACCGGTCGGGCTAGGATCGTCTCCTTTCGCAGGAACCGGCCCAGTTCGTCGGCCACAGATTGCGCGCTGGCGTAGCGCCGTGACGGTTCCTTCTCCAGGCACTTCAGGCAGATCGTCTCCAGGTCGCGTGGCACGCTGGCGTTGAGCAAGCGCGGCGACACCGGGTCTTGTTCCAGCACTTGCGCCAGCGTCGTCTCCACCGTCTCGCCGACGAATGGCGGTTGGGCCGTCAGCAGGTAGTAAAGAATCGCGCCCAAGCCATACACGTCGCTATGCACGCCCACCGCGCCGGGCCGGCCCGAGGCTTGTTCCGGCGGCATGAAGCGTGGCGAGCCGAACACCTGGCCCGTCAAAGTTAAGTCCTGAGTCTGAAGTCTTGAGTCTGAAGTCGAAAGGCGTTTGGCCAGACCGAAGTCCGTGACTTGCGGTTCGCCGGCGGCGTCCAGGATCACGTTGGACGGTTTGAGATCGCGATGCAGAATCTTGTGCTGATGTGCATGGTGAACGGCGGCGGCAATCTTCGCGACCAGTTGCGCGGCGCGCGCCAACGGTAACGGG
>CAIKLQ010000467.1 GCA_903828255.1 uncultured Verrucomicrobiota bacterium | reverse complement strand
GCCTTTGGGAGGTAAGGCGGCAACGCCGCCGCGGGCATGGGCAAGCGTTCGCCCCCCGCAGGCCGTGCGTAACGGTGGTAACTGCCGTGACGGTGAAGCCGGCTTTGACACCCTCTGGCGCAAGCGGGACGTTCCCCAGTAAAACTGTCAGCGCGAATTTGAATGCCGACTGAAAACCCGGATCAGTCCGCAAAAGCAATTTCAAAATCCCTCCGAAACCACGGCGGTCCCGCTACAGAGCAATCCCCCGCCGTCAACTCCCCGTGAGTACGGAACAATTATGAACGGTACAACGTGCCAGGTCAAAACCATCACCGCTAAACGCATGATTTCCGCCATTGAAACCACCGCCGGGAAAGCCAACGTACCGATCTACCAGTTGAAAGTCGTCCTGCTCGACAGCGAACCGTCCGTATGGCGGCGCCTGCAAGTGCCCGGCGACGCCACGCTCGACTGGTTGCACGCCACTTTTCAGGTGACGATCGGCTGGACCAACAGCCACCTGCACCAGTTTAGGGTGGCCGAATTGTTGGTATTTTTCAGGGGGCGGAGTTTGGTGGAACCGAAACGGGTTGTCGTGCGGAAGGTGGATTTTTCGCTTTGGCCTGACACCGGCAGGGGCATGCCCGGCGGCGCAAAGGCCGCCGGACCTGCCGTCTGTCAGGCGAGCGGCGCTCGGGTTGCGTCCCAGCAGAGCCCTATCCTCCGGTCCGCAGTTGGAGAGTAGGCGGAAGCCAACCGGGCGCAAGACGCGGTGGAAAAAGTCCGGGTTTGAAAACTACAGAATGTCCGGGTTTGCTCGCACCACGACAGAAGCGAGGCAAGGAGGGTTAGCGGGTGGCGGGCAAGCGTGGCGGCGCGGCCTAAGTGGCGAACCTCACGGCTGTGGAAGCAACTTGACTCAAACCGTCGCCCCCCACAGATTCGGCCGAAGTTTACCCGGCAATCCATGTCGAATACCGTCAATGATTTTCCACCCGTGGCGGTTGACCCTCGGCAACCCTACGATCGCATCCGGGAACTTTATCTCTACGAAGAACCGGCCCTGCTGACTGCGATCCGCCGGGGCGACCGGCGGGAAGCCACCCGGATCATCAACCTGATCCTCGTCCACATCTACAGTGCCGGGGAGGAGCGGAGTGAATTGCTCAAAGGGCTTCTGCTCGAACTCGTGATCATGATGTCGCGGGCGGCCATCGAAGTCGGCGCGTCGCAATCCGAGGTGCTTGGTCTCCGCTACCGGCACCTCACCAAACTCGGCGGCATCACCGACGACGCACAACTGGCCCACTGGCTGCGCGAGGCTTTGCGCCGCATTTTCGACGCGGTTGACCTTTGCCGCACGTTCGCTGTCCCGCAACTCGTCCGCCAGGCGCTCGAAGCCATCCGCGCCGGTGCGGGCGGCGCGCTCACCCGTGAACAGGTCGCTCGTCAGGTAGGCGTGTCCCCCGGCCATCTCGCCCAACTGCTCAAAGAACGCACCGGGCGCTCCTTCACCGATTTGGTGCGCGAAGCGCGGATTGAACGCGCCTGCGAGATGCTCCGGAACACCGAGCAGCCCCTCGCCGCGATTGCCTTGGAATCCGGCTTTTGCGACCAAAGTTATTTCACGCGCGTCTTCCAAACTCTCAAGAAGACCACTCCCAAACAGTATCGCGACGCCGGCAAGGGGCGGATGCCCCCACCCGTATTGGGGAGCGCGTAAATTACCAAAAAATCCGCCGGGAACACAATACGGCCAACACCGCATCGGGCAGACTTCGGGGAAGTTAAGACCTTGAGCACCCTGAAACAACTCGCCGAAGCCGTTGAAAATGGCCAACGCAACGACGCGAAACTCCGGACCCAAACCCTTCGGGCCGAAGGCCGGAAGTCGCTCGAAATCATCGAGCAAGGGCTGGTGCCGGGCGTGGCAGGCATTGGGGAGAAATTCAACAACAACGAGGTTTTCGTGCCGGAGATGCGCATCGCCGCGCGGGCGATGCCGGAAGCCATGCCGCTGCTCGAACCGCTGCTCGCCCCGGCTGGCATCAAGCCGAAAGTCCCCGCCGTCATCGGCCCCGTGCAGGGCGACCAGCACGACATCGGCAAAAATCTCGTCGCCATGAGGCTCAAGGGCGCCAACTTCGGCGTCGTGGAGGTCGGCCCCAACGTGCCCCCGGAGCAATTCGCCACCGCGGCGAAGGAACCCAACGCTGCGGTCGGCGCGCTCTCAGCCCTCCTCACCACGACGATGCCCGCCCTGAAGGCCGCCGTACTGGCGCTGCGGGCGGCCGGGTCGACGACCGTCAAAATCATCATCGGCGGCGGGCCGGTTACGCCGGGCTTTGCGAGTGAAATCGGGCGCCGACGGTTACCGTCCCGATGCGGCCAGCGCGGGGGACCTCGTCCGGCGACTCGTCGGGGCCCCGCGTCAAGCATGAGACCGCTAAGGGAATACCAGCAATGATTGATTTGCGAGCCAACTTGCGGCTGAAGGAAATCCTCGGGGAGCCGGATCGCTTTCCGATCGGGGTCGAACTGGTTTCCACGCGGGGCACCATGACGCAACAGCAAACGCTGAAGACCCGGGGTTTTTCCGAAGCCCTCACGCACAGCCCGCGCGTGGACTGGGTTTCAATCACCGACAATGCCGGGGGGAATCCGCAGCTTGCTCCCATAGCCTTGGGCACGCCGATTTTGTATGCCGGGAAAGAGGTGGTCATTCATCTGACGTGCAAAGATTGCAACCGTTACGCGTTGGAAAGCCAGCTCTGGTTGCTGGCCAGTCAGGGGTTTCACAATGTTCTGGCGTTAACGGGGGACTACCCCATTGAGAGTTTTGAAGGGAGCGCCAAACCGGTTTTCGACATTGATTCCGTGGCGTTGCTGACCCTGATTGAAAAGATGAATGCGGGGCTGGAAGTCAGTGCCGGCAGCGCCAAAATTCCAACCAAGCTCGATGCGACGCATTTTTTTGCCGGCGCGGTGACGAGCAATTTCAAATTCCGGGAGAACACCCTGCTGCCGCAGTATTACAAGCTGGAGAAAAAGATTTTAAGCGGGGCCAAATTCATCATCAACCAGATCGGCTTTGATTCCCGCAAGGGCCACGAACTGCTTGCCTATCTCCAGCGGCGGCACCTCGGTCAGGTCCCGGTGATTGGCAATGTCTATGTCTTAAGCCTGGTTGTGGCGCGTTTGTTCAATCAAATGAAAATTCCGGGAGTGATCGTCACGGACGAGCTTAACGGAATCTGTCAACAACAGGGAGCTTCCCCCGATAAAGGCCGGAAGTTTTTCCACGAGTTGGCCGCAAAGCAACTCGCGATCTACCGGGGGCTCGGTTACCGGGCGGGCTACTTGGGCGGAGTTCACAGTTATGCGGAGATTGAGGAAATCCTTGATCTGGAAAAATCCTTTGCTCCCGATGATTGGAAATTGTTTGCCCGGGAAATCTCCTTCTCCCGTCCCGGCGAATTTTTCCTCTTTGAACAGGATAAAGCGACGGGCCTGTCCGCTCCGGGCGAAGTTAATCAGGAATGGAAGCGAACTCTGCCCGAAAGACATTCCAACAAGAATGTCACCTTGGGCTACCATCTCTCGAAGCGACTTCATTCACTGATGTTTGAAAAGGGAAAAAGGCTGGCTCCGCTGGCCGAAAAAATGTGCCGAAAAGCAAAGCATCCCAGCCAAGGCCCGCCGTGGATGCGCTTCATCGAGCAACTCTCAAAGGCCGTGCTGTTTTCCTGTCAGGATTGCGGCGATTGCTCGCTGGGGGAGACCACGTTTTTGTGTCCCGAGTCGCAGTGTGCCAAAAATCAGCGGAATGGCCCCTGCGGCGGAACGCGCGACGGCAAATGCGAGGTGTTTGATTACGAGTGCCTTTGGGCGCGGGCCTATGACCGCATGAAATACGAGGGGAAATCCGAACAGCTTCTCGATCATGCCCCCGTCATCCAGAATCAGGGGCTGCGCGGGACCTCGAGCTGGGCAAATTTCTGGCTGGGCAAAGATCACACTTCAAAAAAAAGCGCGGCAAAACCCTCATGAATCCAACCAAACTTCACGTCATCGGCGAGCTGATGAACAATTCCTACGGGCGCGCCCGGAAAGCCTGGCAGGCGCGCAATGTCGCCGGCTACCAAGAGCTGGCCCGAATCCAGACGAATCTGGGCGCCTCCTACTTGACCCTCAACATAGACGGCACCCAAAAGCTCTCCGTGACCCTCCAGGAGATGCTCGCCTTCCTGCCGCAAGTCATCCCCGCTATTCAGGAAGTGACCGAGGTGCCGATCAGTTTTGACAATCCGGACGTTGCCTTTCACCGCGAATGTCTCAAGCACTTCAACCCGGCGAAATCCCAAGGGCGGCCCATCCTGAATTCGATCTCCGTCTCGCGAAACAATCTCGCCGAAATGGTTCAGGTGGCCCGGGAGTCCGACATGAACGTCATTGTCATGGCGTCCGAGTGTTTGTTGCCGGACGGTTCCCCGGGTCCGGCGAAGACCGTCGCGGATGTGCTGAACACAACCAAGCATTTTGTGGCCCTGCTCCACGAACAGGCCGGCTTGGCCAATGACCACATCATCATTGACCCAGGGTTGGCGCCCGTGGCTTCCGACACCACCGGACTGATCAATCTCTGCCTCGATTCCATCCGGGCGATTCGTTCGGAGCCAAGCCTGGCGGGAATTCACATCTCGGTCGGGCTTTCCAACTTCGCCATCGGCGCGCCGCCGGCCATGCACGTTCCGCTGGAACGAGCCTTCCTCTGTCTGGCAATGGCGGCCGGTCTGGACTTTGCCCTCGCGAATCCGGAAAAAAACACCCACCCGATGGCGCCGGACGATAGGCTCGTTCAAGATTTGAGCCGCATTCTGGAAGCGGGCCGGGTTCAACCCGGTGAGTCTGCGGAGGACGCGGGCTACCGGCAACTGGACGCCCTCGCGGAACTTTGGAACACGGCGAACTGATTCCAGCCCCGAAAACCAAGCGATGAATCCCGACCTGCCCGCCCAATTGCGCGTCACCCCGGCCAATCCCATCCGCTGGCTGGTGGTGGGACAATTGCTGGATGCGAAAAACCGGCGCGTCCTGAAAATTACGCATCTGGTTTACGACCAAAACCAGATCCTGCATGTGGGCAGCGCCGCGCCGCCGGCGGCAATTCTCAACGGGAAAACGCTACCCGACCTGACGCTGCCGGAGTACACGGCGCTGCCCGGATTGATCGAGGGTCACTCGCACACCTTTCTCGAAGGCGCGGAACTGGCCGCCGCAAAGCGCGCCGCTTACCAGAAGCAAGACCCGGAATCGCTATTTCAAAAGGCCAAGGCGCGGCTTCCCATTCTGGCGCGGTTGGGCGTCATCGCCCTGCGCGACGGCGGCGACAAGGATCAGGTCGGCCTGCGCTTGAGCAAGCTCACCGCTGGCCCGGATTGCCCGCCGTTCGCCGCCCGAGTTTTCAGCCCCGGTGCCGGCATCCACCGGCAGGGCCGTTACGGCAGTTTTTTTGGCCGCCCGCTGGAAGAATTCGCCGACATTGCAAGCTGCGTGCAATCGCGAATTGCCGAAGGCGCGGATCATATCAAGATCGTGCCCACCGGAATCATCAATTTTGCCCAAGGCCAGGTCCTCGCCCCGCCCCAGTTCAGCGTGGAAATAATCCAACAGTTTAGCCAGGCGGCGCACGCGCAGCACAAACACCTCATGGCCCATGCCTCGGGGGAGGTCGGGGTGGGGCAGGCCATTGCCGGCGGGGTGGACACCGTGGAACACGGTTTTTTTATCACCGATGAGCAATTGGCCCGAATGCGCGACCAGCACGTCTCGTGGGTCCCCACATTTGCGCCCGTGCAGGAACAGGTGGATCATGCCGACCTCATGGGCTGGACGGGCGAAACGCTGGCCAACTTGGAAAAAATTCTGGCGAATCATGCGCGTAGTCTTCAGAAAGCGGTCGCGCTGGGTGTCAACGTACTCGTGGGCAGCGATTCGGGATCCTGCGGCGTTGCCCACGGGAGCGGGCTGTTTTACGAGATGGAACTGCTCGAAAACGCCGGGATGCCCACCCTCGATATTCTGTGTCAGGTCACGCATGGAAACAATCGTGTGCTGACCACTAAACAACCTTACGGTTCGCTCGAAAAGGGCTTCCTGCCGCGCTTGATCGTGACGCAACACAATCCGCTGGCGACGGTGAAGAACCTCACGCGTGAGCGGTGGGTAGTGTTTGATGGCGCGGCAGAAAGCAGCGCCACGGTCGGGCTGGATAATTTGTAATACCCACCGCGCCACCGCTAAACCTAAATCCGGCAGTTGAAATGCGATAATCGCAGGAAGCTGTTGCCAGCGTTGAAAATCCAACTGCTCCGCAGTTCACCTCTTGGGTGACAAGCCACAGATTTCCAAATGTGCCGCTATCAAACAGTCGCGCGGCGGCGCAAGCTCTCGGCGGGGTCAGCGAGGGCGACAGGACAGGAAGGGCCGACAGGGTAAGCCGGGAGAACTCCCGCAGAGCGTCAGTGACGCAACCCGCCGGGCAAGGTGGCGAACCCACCGAGCCGGCGCGGGTCGCTGGAGTAGTCGGAGTCCCGCGTAGTAGTGATGACCTGCCGGACAGTAAAACCGGTGGCGAGCGAAGGCGGGGCACTTGGGTCAAGGTGCGCGGACACGGCGAGGGACGGGATGATGGCCGGGCGGAGGCGGAGACGCCTTTCGACCGGATAACAACACCCCCGAAAGTCCAGAAGCTGCAACGCGCACTCTACCGCAAAGCCAAGGCTGCACCGGGCTACCGGTTCTACAGCCCCTACGGAGAACTGCTGCTGCGGCGACCTCATCGAGACCGCGATGAGCGCCGTGGGGCATCACGACGGCGCGGCGGGGGTGGACGGACAGGAATGTTCGGCCTACACCCGCAGCGACGAAGCGTGGGCCCAGTGGCGGGACGCGTTGCTGGAGGAGTTACGCACCAAAACGTATCGGCCCAGTCCGGTGCGGCGGGT
>CAIKLQ010000466.1 GCA_903828255.1 uncultured Verrucomicrobiota bacterium | reverse complement strand
GATTCACTCGCCGCCAATTTTGTTTCGGCGAAACTGAATTGTCGCTCACCCGACCAGACATGCAGGCGGTCGTATAGTTCCGACCAATTGGTCTGCGCATTCCGCACGGTTGGCGGAGGGAAAAAAGCGGGCGCGTCGGTGGTTGGAATACAAGTGTGGAGTTGCACGGCGTCGAGGGCGTTCGTGCTGGTGTTCTGCAACGTGTATTTGAGCTTCAGACTGTCGCCATCCGGCTCGACTTCGATGTGAACGGTAACGCCTTGCGCGTAGGGCCACGCATAGCTCCAAACCTTTCCGTCCTGTCGCCATGACCTGAGACCGTCGCCAAACGTCGTCGGGAGCTTCACGTAGAACAGGCCCAGGCAATTTGAGCCGACGACGACGCCTTCGCAGGTGCGGAAGTCGAAGACATCGCCAGGGCAATGGGGCGACCGCACGTTGAGTCCGCCGGCTTCACTGCCAGGACGGATGGCGAAGTCCAGCGAGCCGTCGCGGGCGGTCGCGGCAAGTCCACCCGGGCTCAAACAGACCAGCGTGGCACTGGCGACAAAAATCTGACAGAGGCGAAGAGAAGTCGTCATGGTATCGAAGGGAAAGGTCCGATCAGCGTTCCTTGGTGCTGCCTGCAAAATACGCCAGGGATTCGTCTGTCTCGATTGCATCCATCTTGAGCGATTTGGATTGAGGATTGAAAACCACCCATTCCACGCGCCCCGCTTCGAGTTCGAGCCGGAGGATTGAAGCGTCCGCATCGTCACGAATCACTTTGATTCCCGAGGCGTGAGCCGTGGCCTGGAGTTCGTTGGCGTAAGCGCCTTTCGAGCCGGGGTTGTTCGACGAGGTATGAGAACGGTACGGCGGATGCGGATAATAGACCTGCGTGAATACGAGCTTCTCTCCGACGGCGGGCGTGCCTTCCCAAAGGTAGCGGACCTGGTTCGGACACGATTCGGTGCGCGGGTCGCTATCCAGGCGATCCACCATTTGCAGCCGGCAATCGGCGCGCGGAGCGAACCAAACCAGGAGGTCCGCCGGGGGTGTCTTCAGGCTGCGGTTGCCATTATCGTCTATCGGCGACTGGATGAAGGTGTTGGCCCAGTGACTACCAATTTGCGGGCCGATGTTGTGCGTGTTCCACAGGGGCGCAACACGGGCCTTGAAGCTCTCCTCGAACGTCACGATCTCGCGCGTCACGAGGAAACGGTTCTTGGCAAAAATGAACTCACGTTCATACACGACAGGTAATCCATCCACGTTTTGCACGCGGACTCGGGCGTAGGTGGCTTGCGGCGTCTCTTTGAAGTAGGTCACCTCCGAGCGGATGTCCGGCGGGCGGCCGTTCCACATCTCGTTGATTCGAATCGGGTCCGGGTGCAACCGAAGCTTGACGGTGCGGCCAAGATCCTCGATCGACGCGCGGTTCTCGACGGTAGCGCCTTTGCTGTCGGCGATCTGTGTGAAAGGAGTACCCCAGCGAGTCAGCCCCATGATGCCGCCGGGATTGGCCGGGAAGCTCGTGGGATGCAACTCGACGAGTCCGAAGAGATCGCCGGGATTCCAGCCGCTACGCAAGACCAGTTTGTCCGGCCACTCCTTGCCGGTCAGAAACCAACCGCAACAGATGTGACCGCAGTTGGTCCGCGAATCGGCATTACCCAATAACCGCTCGATGAGTTTCTTGTCCGTGACCGGAACCCGGGCCGTCTCCACGCGCTTGTCCCAGAACGAACCTGCGTCCGGCTGAACCGGCTTTACGGAATCGTCGGCAAACAGCCAGGCAAGGGCAATATGCCACGAGCTTGATGCATCCAAGCGATAGGTGTCCCGGTTGAACTCGGGAGATTGATAGCGCAAATAGTTGAGCAGCTTGTGGGCGACGTATCGATAACGGCCATCGCCCGTCTTTGCCGCGATGCGTTCCAGCACCGCGATGCGGAAACTTGCCGTTTCATTCCACCCGCCGTTCGGGCCGTAGGGAATGACCGCACCATCGGGAGCAACTCCCGCCATGAGCCGCTCCCACAGCCGCTTCATTCCCGGGTCGGTGTAGACGCGATCGTCACCGGTCCACTGGTCGGCGGCCCAAGCGAGAGGGGTGTAGGACAGCATCATGTAGTGGACATCGTTCTGTCCGACGTCTTTGACCTTCCAGAAATCGTCGAAGACCAGTTCTGAATAACGTTTCCAGTGCGTCGCTTCGGGAATGTCGGGATACCACGCCGCCGCTCGGCCTTTAGCAAAGGCCTCGGGCATCGAACGATGACAACCGCCCCGCCACTCGACCGGCTCGGTATCCCAGACATGGACATTACGGCAGTAATAGAGCCACATCTCCCGAAACCAATCCACGTCCGGCTTCATCGCACCGCCTTGAATGAGATACTGGCGGTAGAGCGGAATCAGTGGAGACGGATGTTCGAACTGCCAGAACCATTTCCGCTCCGCGACCTGCTTCTGCATCTCGGCGTGAAACGCCTTGAGCATCGCGATGCAGGCATCCGCCCAAACGGCGTCGCCGGTTTGCACGTATTTCACAAGCACCGGCATGAACACGCGCGGTCCATCCATGCCGCGATTCGGATTGCGGGCGATCTCGGCGGGGTTTTGCGCTTCAAGGCAACGCAAGTAAGTCTCGCGCGTCACCGTGTCCTGCGGGACCGGGTAGAACGAGGGGTTGCCGACATCGCATGTGGCGCGGAACCGGTAATGCTCCACATCCACCGCGTAGCGCGTTGGCGGGCCTTGAAGTTGCGCTTCGGCCCAAGGCGGCTGGTTCGTGAGGGCATCGGCGGCACATGATGCGTTAAGGGCCGAGGCAAATAGGAAGACGCTCCCAAACCGGTTAATTTTGCTTCGCGAGCATGATGTCATAGATATGAATTTCACAAACTGTGGTCGTAACTCGGTGCGTTATTGCTTTTGGCGTTCATCCTGAAGTTGGTTGGCGGCCTTGATGGTGTTGGCTTCGAGCATCACTTCGCCCGCCTGCTTGCCGATGCGAACTCCAGTCTTCTGTCGCCCGCCGCCGCTGTCCTCGATCACGTTGCTGCGAATGATGGTGCCGCGGGTTGCGCCGTTCACGAAGAGCCCCCAGCCTTCGTTGTCGCGAACCGTGTTATGTTCGAAGGTGATGCGGTGTGCGGCCATCGGCTCGGTTTCCTCACGCCAATAGACACCGCCAAGCTTGTTGCCGATGATGGTGTTGTTGCGGACGAAATTGTCACTATCCTTGTGTCCGATGGACATCCCGTAGCCGCCATTGTTTTCCAGCCAGTTGCTCTCTGCCACGCCGCCGCGCACGCGCCAGCAAAAGAAGAATCCGTCTTCGCCGTTCGCAATGGCGCGCGAGTTTTTCACCGAGGGCCGTTGCGAACCGCTGCCGGGATGCAGCCCAAACCCGGCGCAGCGCTCCACGACACAGCCTTCCACCTTCACGTCGTTCGATTGCTGGAAGCTGATACCGTCGCCGTTGTAGTCGCGGACGAAGCAGTTGCTGATCACGCAATTGTCTCCGCGATAGAGGAAGATGCCGGCGGTGCGACAGCCGTCCACCTTGGTCGGGTTCTCCGCGCGGTTGCCGTCCGCAGTCAAATTCTCCACGCGGGCGTCCTCCAGATTGTAACCGCAGATGACGGGATAGATTGTGGCTGCGAAGCCGCCATCCGTCATCAGGATGTCGGCGTTCAGCGAGCGGCTTAGCGTGAAGTAGTTGCTGCGACTGTTCAGAATCGTGCCGCAAGTCCCGAGAAAATTCCTCATCGTCTTCGACGCCACATACACACCGCGACCGATGGCGAAGCCCTCCGGATTCTGCACCGTGATCGCGCCCTCGCCGAAATCACCATCTGCCGCCAGCGGCGAGCGATGCTCGAGGTCCTTTTTGAGCACGGTCTTCTGCCCGGCGCCGCGCACGGTCACGCGACTGCGCAGGTGCAGCGCGTCGCGCATGAGGTACTCGCCGGGGCCAATCTCAACCACGCCGCCGCCAAGGTTGCCAACATAATCCACCGCGGCCTGCAACGCGCGATTGTCGGTCCCGACAATGTCGGCGGAAGTGATTCCCACTGTGACCACGATGGCAGGTCGAGCGAGCAAATCGTTTTCCGCATGTTTGCGCCCGGCATCGTTGGCCAGAGCGGTGAACGTCGCCAAAAAGAGAAGGATGGCGATTGAATGCTTCGCTTTCGAGGCGGAGCGCACTGAATTGTCCTGGAGAGTCTGCCTACGGG
>CAIKLQ010000465.1 GCA_903828255.1 uncultured Verrucomicrobiota bacterium | reverse complement strand
GTCACCGAAGGCGACCTGGACCGGCAACTCAAGACCGCCGTCGCCTTGGCCGAGCCGTTGATGCTGTTTTTCATCGCCGCCTTCATCGGCACGATTTTTATCGGCATGGTCATCCCGATCTTCACTTTGCAGGACTACATCAAATGAACTGAACTCACATGAAACTCAAGACTCAAGACTCAAGACTCAAGACTCGCACCGCTGGCTTCACGCTGATTGAACTCCTGCTTGTGCTGGTGATTCTCGGCATTCTGGCGGCCATCGTCGTGCCGAAGTTCGCCAACCGCGGCGAGCAGGCGCGGCAGACTGCCGCAAAGACGCAGATCGCCGCGTTTTCCACCGCGCTCAGTGCGTTTGAGGTGGACAACGGCTATTACCCAAAGGGCAAGGATGGTTTGATGGCGTTGATCCAGAAGCCCAGCGACGCGCAGAACTGGCGCGGGCCGTATCTGGAGGAGAAGGGTGGCATTCCGAATGATCCTTGGGGCCGGCCTTACTTCTATGAGTGCCCGGGCAAGCATAACGCCAGTTCTTACGACATCATGTCGTCGGGGTTTGATGGCCGCGAAGGCACCGAGGACGACATTACGAACTGGCAGCAAGGCAAGTAACCATGACGATTGATGTGACATACCAGCCGGCGCGGCGTTGGCCCCGGAAAGCCTTCACCTTGATCGAGTTGATTCTCGTCATGGTGTTGCTGGCGGTGGTGATCGCGATTTCCGCGCCGTCGCTGTCGCGGTTTTTCCGTAGTCGCAGTCTCGACTCGGAAGTGCGGCGGTTTATGGCCTTGACGCGTCACGCGCAAAGCCGCGCGGTTTCCGAGGGCGTGCCGATGGTGCTCTGGTTGGAAACCAAGGAGCGCACTTACGGTTTGAACGCCGACAAGACTTTCGTCACGGAAGACCCCAAGGCCGAGCAGTTCACCCTGGACGAGTCGTTGGAAGTCGAGGTGCGACTTTCGTCCGACGCCCAGAATGCAGGACAGTTGAGCCAGTTCAAGAACGAGCGCCAGGCCACAAGCGGACTTTACACACTGCGTTTCAACCCGGATGGCTTCGTCAGCGCGAGCAGTCCGGATACGGTGATTTTTAGCCAGGGCAAGAGTGATGAACTTTCGGTGACGCAGAGTCGGAATCGTTTGAGCTATGAAATTCAGGCCGGCAAACAAATCGCGCGTCGCTAGTGGCACGGGCATCTTGCCCGTGAGTGCTCGGTGGCAACGCCCAGGCACGACGCCTTTGCCACTACGGCAGGGCGGCTTTACGTTAGCGGAAGTGCTGGCGGCGTTGTTGTTCATGGCCATTGTGATTCCGGTGGCGTTGCAGGGACTTCGCGTGGCTAGCCGCGCAGGTTCGGTAAGCGAACGCAAAGCCGTCGGAGCGCGGCTGGCGGAACGTAAGTTGAACGAGTTGCTCGTTACCGGTCAGTGGCAATCCGCGTCGCAAAAGGGCGAGGTGCGGGAAGGTTCACAGATTTACTCCTGGCAGTTGCAGTCCCAGCCGTGGAGTGAGGACGCCACGATGCGGGAACTTACCGTGGTAGTGAGTGTGCCGGTGCAGGGGCGGGATTATGAGGTGCGGGTGAGCACCTTGGTGGATGCCAGCCAATGAAAATGAATTGGGGAATGACGAGTGACGAACGGCGTCCGCGGGGCCAAGGCCCGGCGGGACGTCAGTCGGCTTCGGCTTCACCATTCGTTATCCCCCGCCGCGCCTTCACTCTGCTCGAACTTCTCCTCGCCGTGCTGATCTTCTCCATCGTGCTCAGCGCGATTCACGGCGTGTTTTTTAGCGCGCTCAAGTTGCGGAACAAAACGGCGGAAGCCATCGAGCGTTCCCTGCCCTTGCAACAGACCCTCGCCATCATCAAGCGCGACCTCGCCAATCTCGTCCCGCCCGGCGGCGCGTTGTCCGGAGCGTTGCAAAGCACGCCGAACATTACCACCGGCAGCGGCGCGTCGGTATCCATGAATCAGCAGGCTGGCCCGCAGTTCTACACGGCGGCGGGCATCGTGGAGGACAACGCGCCGTGGGGTGAGATCGAGCGAGTTTCGTTTTTCCTCGCTCCGGCGACAAATCAGACGCCGGGTCAGGATCTGTATCGCAAGGTCGCGCGAAATCTTCTTCCGATCACGCAGGACGAAACCACGGACCAGTTTTTGATGAGCGGCGTGGAGTCCATCACCTGGCAGTTTTACGACGGCACCGCCTGGAAAGACACTTGGGATTCGACGCAGGCGGATGCCACGACGGGCCTGACGAATAATCTGCCGCGGGCGATCAAGATGGACCTTCAGCTTTACAGCGAGAACCGTTCGTATGGGGTCGCCGAGCCGGTGGAACTCATCGTGCCCGTCATGGTGGTGCAACGGACTAACTTCATGACGGTCGTGAGCGGAGGTGCGCTGTGAGAATGAGCGCGAACACCAACTGGAAGGCCGCGGTGGGATTTGAGTTCAACGCGCACCCTCACCCTGACCCGCTCCCCGAGGGAAAGGGCTGGGGAGAGGGCGAGCGTTACCCCATTTTCTCGAGGAAACCGTGGTTGCGCTCCGAATCCGGTTCGCTCCTCATCATCGTCCTCTGGATCGCCTTCGGCCTTGTGGCGCTGACGTTGTATTTCGCCCACGCGATGAGCATGGAATTGCGCGCGTCGGACAATCGCGTTGCGGCCATCGAATCGAATCAGGCCATTGACGGCGCGGCGCGTTACCTCAGCAACGTCCTGGCAACCGTCGCGCTGCCGGGCGTGATGCCGTCGCCGCTGGATTATCAAGATTTTCGTTGCGAAGACGTGCCGGTGGGCGAGGCGGCGTTTTGGCTGATTGGCCGCGACACGAACGATTGGGAGATCAATCTCACCAAACCGGCGTTCGGCCTCGTGGATGAAGCCTCGAAGCTCAACCTCAACGCACCGTGGCTAACTGCCGAACTGATTCAATACCTGCCGCGCATGACGCCGCAGATTGCCGCCGCCATCATGGATTGGCGCGATGCCGACACCTCCGTCTCCACCGACGGCGCCGAGGACGAGACTTACAGCCGGCTCACACAGCCTTACAAAGCCAAGAACGCGGCGTTTGAATCGGTCGAAGAACTGCGCCTCGTCGCGGGGGTGACGGCCGAGATTCTTTACGGCGAAGACGCGAACTTGAACGGCATCCTCGACGCGAATGAAAACGACGCCGATGAATCAGCGCCCTACGACAATCGCGACAGCCGGCTGGATCCTGGACTGATGGAGTATTTCACGGTGTCCAGCCGCGAGCCCGCGACGGGCACGAACATCAACAGCCAGGCGGATGTGCAGGCTTTGTTGGACAGCGTATTGCAGCCGCGCGCAAGCCAGATTGTGGGTCAGCTTTTCCCCAGGCGCCCACCAAATGTTCCCATCCCGCCGATGACCAGCGTGATGGAGTTTTATTTGCGGGGCGGATTCACGGCGGATGAGTTCGCGCTGGTCGCGGACTATCTGACGGCGACGACGAATAGTTTCACCGACGGCCTCGTGAATGTGAACACTGCGAGTCAGGCGGTCTTGGAGTGTATTCCCGGCATCACGAATGAATACGCGGCGCAGTTGATTTCCTACCGTGAAGCGAACTCCTCGCAAGTCACGAGCATCGCCTGGGTGGCTACCGCGATGAACAACGACACGAACGCTCTGGCAGCCGGGCCCTACATCACCACGCGCAGCTATCAATACACCGCAGATGTCGCGGCGGTGGGCCATCATAATCGCGGCTACCAGCGGGTGCGGTTTGTTTTCGACACCAGCGAGGGCACGCCGGCGATCATTCACCGACAGGATCTCACGCATCTCGGCTGGGCGCTGGGAAGCGAAACCCGCGAGCAACTCTTGGCAGCAAAGGAGGCAACCCGATGAACCCGCTCAGCAATTCCACATTCAAGCAGTGGCAACCGCTCCCGCTCCCGTCCCGCTCGCTTCGCGAGGGAGCAGAGGTCACCCGTTTGTCAGACTGTCGCGCCGCAGAATCCGCCGGACCTTCGTGCGCGAAACCGGAGCGCGGCGAATGCCGTTCCCGGCAGGCGGGAGCGGAGCGAGATGCCGTCCGTCTGGCGCCCGACCGATCCACGATTCAAGTTTTCAACGACCATGATTGACCTAAAACAATTGGACAAACTGTTCGCGCGGCAACCGGGCAATTCGCTGCTCGGGCTGGCGTTTGACGGCAGCCGTCTGGAGGGCGTGCATGTTCGCCGCACGAACGGCGCGGTCGAAATCAAGAAAGCCTTCTCCGCGACGCTGTCGCTCGATCCGCTGACCGCCGAGGTGGAACTGGCGGGCCGGGAGATTCGCAAGCAGCTCGACGCGGAAGGCATCCGCGAACGTTGGTGCGCGGTTTGCCTGCCGTTGAGTTGGGCGCTCACCCTCACCGTGAAGCTGCCGGAAATCGCGGAAGCGGATGTGGCGGATTTTCTCCAGATCGAAGCCGAGCGCGGACTGCCCTACAATTTGGATGACCTGATGCTCGCGCAATCCCGTTTCCGCACGGCGGGCGGCGAACAGTTTGCGACGCTGGTGGGCATTCCGCGCGATCACGTCACGCGCCTGGAAGCCGTGCTGAACGCGGCGCAACTTCGGCCCGTGACCTTTTCGCTCGGGCTGACGGCGCTCCAGCCTTCGGAAGCGGAAGCGGCCAATGGGGTGTTCGCGTTACTCCCCGGGGACAACACGGTGGGGATGCAGATTTCGTGCGGCGGCGGCGTGCCGATGTTGCGCACGCTGGACGGCGCGTTTGAGCAGGTCGGCCCGGAACGCGAACTCCAGGTGGACCACATTGCCCGGGAGATTCGCATCACGCTCGGCCAGCTTCAGGCCGGGGTGCGCGAAACGGTGCGCTGTCTGCGGGTGTTCGGGCGCGGCGAGGCGGCGCAGGAACTGGCCGAGGAACTCAAGGCGCGCGGGGAATCGCTGGGACTGAAGATCGAGCACGTCCGCGATCATCCGGCGACGGAATATGGGATCAAGATTCCGTTCGGCACGGCGATTTCGGCGGCGTTGAGCGTGGCGGTGCGGCGGCTAGCCGGACAGAAGGGCATGGATTTCCTGCCGCCGAAGATCAGCGCGTTGAAACAGTTCGCTACGCGTTATTCGTCCGGCAAGCTCGCTTATGCCGGCGCGGGCGCGGGCGCGGTGGCGCTCGTCATCCTGCTGGCTTTCCTCGTGCAGCAAGTTGTGCTGTGGCAATGGCAATCCCGCTGGTCGCAGATGGAGGCGAAGGTGGTTGAGCTGAAGAAAATGGGGGACCAGAATCGCCGCTACCGACCCTGGTATGATGACTCGGTGCGCACGCTGAGCATCTTGAAACGGCTCACCGAGGCGCTCCCGGAGGACGGCGCGGTTTCGGCCAAGACCGTTGAACTGCGCGAGCCAGCCACGGTGACGTGCTCCGGCACGGCGCGCAATCGCGACGTGCTCCTCAAGGCGATTGACAAATTGCGCGGCGCGACCAACCAGATTTCGGCCATTCACATCGAGACCACCCGTGGCAACACGCCGCTGGAATTCACCTTTAACTTTCAATGGGGCGGCCCCGGCGCACGATGAACCTGAACAAACGACAACAATTGCTGGCCGTCCTCGCCATCGTGGCGGTGGCTATTTTCGTGGCGGACAAACTGGTGCTGACGCCTTTGACCTCCAGTTGGAAGGCGCGCGCGCAACAGCTCGAGAAGCTCAAGGACTTGGTGAGCGAAGGCACCATCCTCACCGAGGAGAAGCGCGCGCAGGACATCCGCAAGCAGTGGGATCGGATGCACACGAACTCGCTCGCGTGGGAGATCATCCAGACAAAACCCATCGCCGCCGCGAAACCCGAGGCTGAGAGCCAGATGCTCAAGGCCTTTGAGAGTTGGGCAAATGCCGGTGGCGTGGCGGTAAGTTCCATCCGGCCGCAGTGGAAAGAGGCCGAGGACGATTACAAGACGCTGGAATGTCGGGCGGACGTAGCTGGCAACCTGCAAGCCATCACGAAGTTTCTGTATCAAATCGAGCATGACAAACTCGGCGTGAAAGTGGACACGCTCGAACTTACGACCCGCAACGCCGAAGGCTCGCAACTGGCGCTGGTCGTGCAAGTCAGCGGCTTGCTGCTCAACCCGGCAAAGAAAGGCGCGCGATGAGCATTTTCAATCGAGAGGGGTTGTGCGAGCGTTTGAGTGTGAACGCTGCGCGGCAACTTGGCGGCATGTTTCCGGACTACCAACGTCGGACAAGTCGGACGCGTCCGTCAGGGCCGATGAACCTCCGCGCAGCCTGGCTGGCAGTAGCGTTGTTCGCGGCAGCGGCATTCGGGGCGCCGGCGCAGAACCCGAATCCCCCGGCAGCCACCAACCAAATCGCCAGCAGCAACGCCCCCGCGCCAGTGGAATCCGCCAACCCCCCGCCGGTTGCCGCCGCGGCGTCCCGCTCGGGAGGGCCCGCGTCAAAGCTGGATGAAGCCTCGTTCGCCATCATTCCCGAGCGAAATATCTTCAACGCCAACCGCTCCGGCGGACGGGTGACAGTTGCGAGTTCGCGCCGGCAGCCGCGCATCGAAACCTTCACGCTGGTGGGCACGATGGCTTACGAGAAAGGCGTGTTCGCGTTCTTTGAAGGCTCGAGTTCGGAATTCACCAAAGCCGTCAAGGCGGAGGGCGTCATCGCGGGTCACAAGTTGGCGGAAATTTACGCCGGCAGTGTGCGGCTCGAAGCAGATGGCAAACAAATTGAACTGCCGATCGGCTCGCAAATGCGGCGCGAAGACGCCGGCACCTGGCTGATGCGCGAGGCCGTCGGCAGCAGCGGCGGGAGCGAAAGCGCCAGCCCGGTGTCGCGCAGCGGCAGCGGCCCGTCCGCGTCGCCATCCGCCGCGCCGGCGAATCAAAGCGAAATTTTGAAACGGCTGATGGAACGCCGCGAAAAAGAGTAAGGAGTCCCCATGATAATAATTATGCCCAAATCCCTCATCACCCTCACCGCACTCTGGCTGGCGGTTGCAACCTCGGCACTCGCGCAACCGACCCCGACCCCGCCCGCCAGCAACACGGACACCAACGCCGCCGACCCACAAGCGGTGGTCGGCGAACTGATCCAGGCGGTCGTGGACGCCCAGCAAGCGATGGACGGGAACGCTGGTGATACCAACGCCCCGCCGACGGATCCGAATGCGCCGCGCTTCATCCGGGGACAGGGCAGCCGCGGCACTGCCGGCTCGGGCACGAACGCCCAATCGCTCGCCTCCCTCATTGCCAACCAGTCCACCAACCAACTGGCCAGCGGCAAGAGTCTGCGCCTGAATTTCCGCAACGCCCCGCTCAGCCTTGTGTTGGATTACTTGAGCGAGGCGGCGGGTTTCACCATCAGTGCCAACTCGAAAGTGGATTTGAAAGGCACGGTCACGGTTTGGTCGAACCACACGGTGGATCGCGATGAGGCGGTGCGGTTGCTCCACAAAGCTCTGAGCGAACACAGCTACGCCGCCACGGTTGAAGGCAGCGTGCTCAACATCTACGTCTTGGATTCGTCGAACACGGACATCGTCGCCGGGGTGCCGGGCAACGATTTCACCAACATCCCGCCGACAAAGGATCTGGTGACGCAGATCGTTTATGTTCGCAACGTCGAGACCGGCCCGCTGATTACCTCCCTGCAACCGCTGATGCCGGCGGGCACGACCATGAGCGGCAACCAAGGCGCCAACGCCATTGTCATCACCGACACGAAAGCGAACATCCGCCGCATGGTGCAACTCGTGAAGGCGCTGGACACCGCCAGCGTGGCCGCCACCCAAGTGCGCGTATTTCCGCTCACCTATGCGGACGCGACCGCGCTGGCAACAGTGGTGACCCAACTGTTTCAGACCGATTCCAACAGCAGCGGCCAGCAAGGCGGTCGCGGTGGTCGCGGTGGCGGGATGTTTGGCGGCTTCAACCCCTTCGGTGGTGGTGGCGGTGGCGGCAACACCCCCAACCAGCAGGGCCGCGTGTCCGCCGCAAAAGTGACGGCGGTGGCGGACGATCGGAGCAATTCGCTGGTCGTCAGCGCGTCCGAAGAGCAGATGAAATACGTTCAGGAACTGGTTGACCAAATGGATGTCCAGGTGGACGACGTGTCCGTGTTGCGCGTCTTCCGGCTGCGCTTCGCCGACCCGCAGGAAACAGCGGATCAGTTGGGCACTCTGTTTCCCGACCCAACCACCCAGCAAAGCGGGCGCGGCCAGAGCGGCGGCTTCCGTGGTTTCTTCGGCGGCTTTACGCCCGGCGGCGGCGGCGGCAGTTCCGCCAACCAGAATTCCCGCTCCATCAAACAAAGCCGGGTGACCGCGGTCGCCGATCCGCGGACGGGTTCCGTGATCGTCAGCGCCGCGAAAAGCTTGATGGAGGAGATCGCCGGCATCGTTCAGGAACTCGACTCGGACCCGGCCAAGAAGAAAAAGGTCTTTGTGATCAAGGTGGAGAATCGCGACCCGCAGGAGATCGTCCAGGATGTGCAAAGCGTGATCGCAGCAGACACGGGCGCTGGCAACCTTAGCAGCCAACGCTCGTCGCAGCAATCGGGCAGCCAGTTGACCACCCGTCAGCAAAACGCTGCCCGGAATCAAGGCAACAGCACCAGCGGGTCCAGCACCAGTTCCCGCACAGGTGGCTCGCGGACGGGACCGTAAGCAAACGGGACGACGGGCGAACTCCTAACCAGCGGAAAATTCAAAAAAAATGAAACCAAACTTCTTCACCCGACTCGGGCTTTACCTCGTAGTCGGCGGCGTACTCTCCGGCAGTGCTTTGTTGGCTCAACAAGGCGGCTTCGGCGGCGGCGGGCGTTCCGGTTCGGCACGCAGCACCAGCACCACCTCCTACCCCAGCAGCACGGACATCGGCCAGGCGCGGGTCACCTACGATGCCGAGACGCGCAGCATCATTGTCGTAGCCGACGATGAAACCGCCGGCCACATCAAGGAAATGATCAAGCAACTGGACCGGCCCACGCCGCAGGTCTTGATTAAGTGCGTCTTTCTGGAAGCCACCTACACGAAGGACCTGGACGTAGGGGTGGAAGGCTTCTACAAAACCACGATCAGCGGGAGCGGAGTTGACGCGATTAACACTCCCCCCGGGCAGAATAACCTGGCCTCCACGGCCTTTAATCTCGCCCGGACGGCGGGCTCCGCCTCCGGGTACGGCGCGCTGTACAACTTGGTGGGTCAGGACCTCAACATCACGCTTTCGGCCCTCGCCAAGGCCGGCAAGACGGAAATCCTTTCCCGTCCGTCCGTGCTCGCACGCAACAACCAGCAGGCCACCATCAACGTCGGGCAGCGGGTGCCGCTGATCAGTGGCGTGACCTACGACAGCTTCGGAAACCAGCGGAACGCGATCACCTACCAGGATGTCGGCATCATCCTCCAAGTGACGCCGTTCATCACCTCGGACGGCATGGTGGAGATGATCGTCGCCCCGGAGGTTTCCTCGGTGTCCGATTCGAGCGTCACCTTCACCAGCGGGTTCGGCACCAATAACGTCGGCGGCAGTTCCGCGCCCATCATCAACACCCGCCGCGCCGACACGGTGGTGGTCGTGCCCGACGGACAGCCGGTCGTGATCGGCGGGTTGATGACGTCCTCGAAAATCAGTTCGGAAAGCAAAGTGCCGTTGCTGGGCGATATTCCGTTGCTGGGCTGGATGTTCAAACACAAGGTGACCAACAATGGCAAGACCGAGTTGCTGATTTTCCTCACGCCGCACATCGTCAAGGACCCGCGGGATCTGGCCGCCCTGAGCGCGACCGAAAGAGCCAACAGCCGGGTCGCACCCAAGGCGTTCCCGGAGGAAGAACTCAACCGCTTCCTCGAAACGGTTCCGACGGCGCCAACGCCCGCCCCCGGAGCTGTGCCGGCCCCGGCGCCCGTACCGACGAAGCCGGTGAAGTCCCCGAAAGCCTCGGAATAGACTCGCACCGTGGGGCGCCCGGTGGATTGAAAACAGCCATGAATCTGCGCGGACGATTCGTCAACGGCGTGCTGGCCGCGGTGTGGGTGATGATCATCGCCTGGCAATTCGCTGAGCATGATCGGGTTCGGCGCGCGGCCAAGGTCGCGCTCGTGAACCGCGCCAAAGACATCTCCACCACGCTCGGCATCGTGCTACGCTCGCAGCGCCGCTTCGGCGTCATCTCCAAGGACCGCCTCGAATCGGCGCTCAACGAACTGGTGAAGCCCGAAGAACTCAACGCCGTGGCTATGCTCAACACCGCCGGCGAAGTCGTGGCGTCGGCGGGCGCGACGATTGATTTTTCGGTCAAGGGTCTCGTGCCGACCGGCGAGCACTGGGATAACCGCAACGTGACGCTGATGAATCTCGTGGACCTCGGCACCAACATGGCGTCCGAGTTCGAGAGCACCAACCCGCCCATCGTCCTCCCGCACTCCGACCGCGACCGTTTCCCAACAAACCGTCCGCCGTCCGCCCCGCGCGGCGAGGGCAACCGCGACTTTGGCCGCGATCGCGACCGTGAGCTTCCGCCCGGCGGTCCGCCACCGGAACTCACTTTCACCAACGCCGACGGCAGCACGAATCCGCCGCCCAGCGGCCGCCGCTCGCGGGGCGAGGGCCGCCCGCGCTTTGGCCGCCCGCCTGGGATGAGCGAGGCGGAATACAAAACTGCCATCGAGAAAAAGGGCGTTCACAGCTTCGTGATCAAGCTTTCCACCGGCGGCATGGAGGCAGCGGTGGCGCGCGATCTCTGGACCCGCCTGTTCATCAGCTTGCTGGCGACCGTTTCCGTGCTGGGCTTCGGCATGGCGTGGCGCAATCTCGCCCGGAATTCCGAACTCGAAGTCCGCCTCGTGCGCGCCGCCGAATTGAACTCGCGCCTCAAGGAAATGAACTTCGCCGCCGCCGGCCTCGCGCATGAAACGAAGAACCCGCTCAACATCATTCGCGGCATGGCGCAGATGATTTCCAAACAGGATGGCGCGTCCGCAGAGGTGCGCCTGAAATCCCGCAGCATTGTGGACGAAGCCGACCGCGTCACCGGCCAGTTGAACGACTTCATCAATTTCTCCCGCCCGCGCGAAGTGCGCCGGGTCAACGTGGCGTTGAATTCTGCCGTGGCCGAAATTGTCCGCGCCCTGGGCCACGACCTCGAAGACAAAGCCATCAAGTTGACCGTGGCGGAAAACCTCCCGGACATCGAGGCGGACGAACAACTTTTCCGGCAGGCACTGTTCAACCTGCTGCTTAACGCCACGCAGGCCGTCGCGCGTGGTGGTGAAATTCAAGTCATCGCCTCCAAGAGCAGCGCCACCGAAGCGACGCTGGAGATCCGCGACAACGGCCCGGGCGTGCCGGCGGACCACCGCACAGACATTTTCAAACCCTACTTCACCACGACGCAGAAGGGTACTGGTCTCGGTTTGGCCGTCGTGCAACAGATCGTCCTCGCGCACGGCTGGGAAATCGCGTGCGCCGCGAACGAACCGCGCGGCGCGGTATTTCGGATTTCACACTTGAAGACCGCAGCGTAGGACAACGCGTCTCGTTGGGCGTGGCTGGAAGCGGGGTCACCGGCCCGCGCGCTGTGACAAGCTTGCCGCCTATTCGCTAGTTCGGCTTCGGAATCCGGAATCAAATTGCCGCGGCAATCGCCTCACCCATTTCGCGCGTGCCGACCTTGCGGGCGTTGGGCTCGCTCGCGCTGAAGATGTCGCCCGTGCGATAGCCCGTATCAATGACGTGACCTACGGCGCTTTCGATCGCCGCCGCCGCCTCGTTCAAGCCGAAGCTGTGGCGCAGCATGAGCGCGGAGGAGAGGATTTGCGCAATCGGATTGGCGAGATTTTTACCCGCGATGTCCGGCGCGGTGCCACCGGCTGGTTCGTAAAAACCGAAAGTGCATTCGCCGCTGGTCGCGCCCAGGCTCGCGCTGGGCAACATGCCGAGCGAACCGCCGAGCGCAGCCGCTTCGTCGCTGAGAATGTCCCCAAACATGTTTTCGCAGAGCATTACGTCGAACTGCGTGGGCCGGAGCATGAGTTGCATCGCGCCGTTGTCCACGAACATGTGTTCGAGCGCCACATCGGCGTATTGTTGACCGACGCGCGTGACGACTTCGCGCCAGAGCACGCCGTTTTCCAGCACGTTTGCTTTGTCAATACTCGTGACTTTCTTGCGCCGCAACTGCGCCGCCTTGAACGCCACATGTGCGATGCGCTCAATCTCCGCCGTCGTATAAACCATCGTATCAATCGCCCGGCGCTGACCGGCGCCGAGGTCCTCGGTGGTTTTCGGCTGGCCGAAATACATGCCGCCGGTCAACTCGCGCACCACGAGAATGTCAATGCCTTCGCCCTGCCGCTCCTTGGCGAGCGGACAGGCGTGAGCCAGCGCCTTGCTCAACCGCACGGGTCGCAGATTCGCGAACAGGCCAAACTCCTTGCGGATGCGCAACAGCGCGGCGCGCTCGGGACGTTCCTCCTTGGGGATCGTGGGATCGCGATCGGGCAAGCCCACCGAGCCGAACAGAATGGCGTCGGACCGTTTGCAAACTGCCAGCGTGATGTCGGGCAGCGCCTTCTTGGCGAAATCAATGCCCGCCCAACCAACCGGCGCTTCGGTGATTTCGAGTTTGAAATCGAACTTCTTTTCCGCCCCGCGCAACACCTTGATGGCTTGCAGCATGACTTCCGGGCCGATGCCATCACCCGCAAGGGCGGCGACTTTGAAATGTTTTGCACTCATAAAGGCGCGGAGATTAGCAGGCCCGGGCGGCGGGTGAAGGAAAAACCAAGTGCGCAAACCCCCAGCGGCGGTTGCGGCAGGCTTCCCTGCCTGGCGGAAACGACGTCACAACCGAGCAAGCGCGGTGGAAATTGCGTGAGCCGCAGCTTGCCCGGAGAGTTTCTTCCGGGCGGCTGGAAGCCGCCCGCTACGATGCGTTGCTTACTCCCTCGCCGTCTGCACCGGCAAGGCGGATAGCGGAACGCGCTCGTTGGTCTTGGTGAAATAATCCGCCGACCAATCGTTGGTGAACAGGACTACGGGATTCTTTCCGAGGTCGTAGGCGAGCTTCGCGCCGGTGGGCAGTGAAAGGGCGTCGAGGTCATCCTCCTTCATATCCGCCGGCAGCCAGCGCACGACTGTCCACGGCGCGGCTTCGAGACGCGACACCGCGCCGTATTCGCTTTCGAGCCGGAATTGCACCACCTCGAATTGCAGCGGGCCGACCGCGGCGAGCAAGGGCGTTTTCACCGACGAGTTGCGCAGGTAAAGCGCTTGGATGACGCCTTCCTGCAAAAGCTGGTCGAGGCCCTGACGGAATTGTTTATACTTCGCTGTATTCGGGTTGTGCAGGTGCGCGAAAGCCTCGGGCGTGAAGCGCGGGATTTCTTTGTAGAGAATCGCGGCATCGGTCGTGAGCGTGTCGCCGATGCCAAAGCTGTCGTGACCGACCAGTCCGATGATGTCGCCGGGATACGCTTCGTCCACCGTCTCGCGTTCGTTGCCGAACAATTTGTGTGAACTGGAAAGGCGCACCTTTTTCTCGGAACGCGAGTGATGCACCGTCATGTCGCGCTCGAACTTGCCCGAGCACACGCGGACGAACGCAATCCGGTCGCGATGCTTAGGGTCCATGTTCGCCTGAATCTTGAAGATGAACCCGGAGAACGCCGGATTTTCCGGGGCGATCTCAATGCCGCCCATCACCCGCGATTTCGGGGCGGGCGCGTGCTTCAGGAAACCGTCGAGCAAAAGCTGCACGCCGAAGTTGTTGCTGGCGCTGCCGAAGAATACCGGCGTGCTTTTGCCGGCGAGCACGGCGGCATCGTCAAAGATCTCACCCGCCTGTTCGAGCATTTGGAGTTCTTCGACGGTTCGATTGAAGGTCGTGTCGTCGAGTTGCCCGCGGACCGCCGGATCATCCACGCCCCCGACGGAAACCGGCGCGCGATATTTGCCGCCGACCGTGCGCTCGAAGAGGTGCATCTGGCTCGTCTGCCGGTCGAATACGCCGCGAAAATCAAACCCATCGCCAATGGGCCAGTTCACCGGGAACGCGCCAATGCCCAGCACGCGCTCCAGTTCATCGAGCAATGCCAGCGGGTCTTTCATCGGGCGGTCGCACTTGTTCATGAACGTGAAGATCGGCACGCCGCGCTGGCGGCAGACCTCGAAGAGCTTGCGCGTCTGCGGCTCGATGCCCTTGGCCGAATCAATCACCATCACCACCGAATCCACGGCGGTGAGCACGCGATAGGTGTCCTCGGAAAAATCCTTGTGGCCTGGCGTGTCGAGCAGGTTGAGGCGATAGCCGGCGTAGTCGAACTGCAACACCGTCGAGCTGATCGAAATGCCGCGTTTCTTTTCCAGTTCCATCCAGTCGGAGGTGGTGGCGCGCTGGTTTTTGCGCGCGGTGACCGACCCGGCGAGTTGGACCGCGCCGCCGTACAGCAGCAGCTTTTCCGTCAACGTGGTCTTGCCCGCGTCCGGATGCGAGATGATGGCGAACGTGCGCCGCTTCGATATTTCTTCCGTAATGCTCACAATGGCCAGCCAACGTAGCAGGGATTCAGGCGCGGACAAGGAGGGAAAGAAATCGCTCCTGAACGGCATGACAGACTCCATGATTCGGACCTCCAAGTTCTGCCGTTCTTCCAATCGTGGCGGTTCAACTGGCGGGGGAATTCTCTCCCGGAGCCAGCCAGCGGAGCGCGCGGCTGTGACCCGCAGCGGCAGCGGACTGGCTGATGACCCACTGCGGGCTCGTGCAGGTGTGAGTTCGATGCGTGGCGGTTACGCGGCGGCGGGATCCGTGTTGCGGGTTGCGTCAAGTGACCGGGGACGACGCATACTTGCCGCAACCCGCAACCCGTCCTCACCCCATCGCCGCCAGCAACTTCTCCAGCCAGCCCGGCACAGCTTTCCACGGGTCTTCCTTGGCCTCGTATTCCAGTGCCACGAAGCCTTGGTAGTTCGCCTCGCGTAGGACTTGCACCACCCGCGCCATGTCCGCGAACTCCTTCTGCTTCGCGCCGCGCCGCTGGATTTCCACCTTGTATTGCACGTTCACAGCGTAGGGCGCGCACTTGGCGAGGTCGGCGTAGGGATCGTCGGTTTGGAAATTTCCCGTGTCGAGATTAACGCCCACCCACGGGCTTTTCACCGCTTGCACAATCGCCAGCAAACCCACCGGATCGGCGACGATGCCGCCGTGGTTTTCCAGTCCGAGAAAAACCCCCTTTCGCCCCGCATACTCGCCGCACTCCTCCAAGGCTTCGATGGAAAGTCGGCGAGCTTCCGCCAGCGGGAGGTCCTTTTCCACCACGCCGGCGAAGACGCGAATGTGCGGCCCGCCAAACACGGCACAGTGATCCACCCACTTCTTGACCATCGCGATCTGCTCGTCGCGCGCCGGGCCTTTGGGAAGGGTGAACTTGTTGCCCACCGCCGAGCCGCTGATGGCCACGCCGCGTAAGAACGCGTGCCGCTTGACCTGAAGCAGGAACGCGTCGTCGAAAGATTTGGGGAAATAGTAGCTGGTCAATTCCGCACCGGCGCAGCCGTGGTCGGCGCAATAGTCAATGAAGTCGAAGAGCGTGATCCGCTTGGCGGGGTCTTTGTGATCGAAGGTGTCGCGGAAGGAATAGGCGGCGAGGCTGAGTTGGAGGCGTGCCTTGCCGGCGCGCTTGATCGGTTCGACAGCGCTGGCCCCGGTAATTCCGAGCAACCCCAGACCCGCAAGGGACAGTCCGGCTTGGACGGTGGCTTTCAGGAAACGGCGACGGTTCAACGGATTTCTCATGGGTGGGAACTTAGCGGCATTTTGGGCCAGCGGAAGAAAATTTTGGGGCGGCTAGCTGACAGGACTCCTGCTTGACGATTGCGGCCACGGGTGGCTGATTTTTCCAGATGCCGGAAATCTCGACCGTAAACCAGCGAGGGGCCGTGCCATCGCCCTGCGGCTTTTTGGGCTCCGAAAGATCAACCCAAAGCACTTGAAAATCCTAGGAGCAGTTGCGGCTCCCGTTGCGGATGACGCCGCGCTGCTGCGGTTGAGCGCGGCGCTGGGAAAGTTTGCGCTCGTGGATTCGCGCAAGGCGGAGTTGGTCAAACTGCGGTACTTCGTGGGCCTGGCTCACGAGGGGCCGCGGCGACGCTCGGCATCGCCATGCCGACCGCCAGGTAATGGTGGACCTACGCCCGGGCTGGGTTGGCTGCCGAGATGCGTAATGCCCGTTCAAGCCATGCCGGGTCGAAGCGGGGGAGAGCGGAGAGACCGTGCTGGAGTTCAGGCTTTTGGTTGTTCGCAACCCGCCGAGAACCGAAGTTTGGACGCCAACCGGTTTCCCCGCCCGCCACAAGACTGAGTTCCATAAACCGTCGGCGGCTTGGGACAGGATGGTCGCCGCCATCCGCGCGAAAATCGCCTCGGCAGTGCAAGCCGGGTAGAAATTTGAGCCGTCATAGCCGCCGACGTGAGGAGGCTCTAAATAATTTCCCAGCCAGATTAGAGCCTCCGCACCTCGGCGGCTACGAATTGGTCACCGATAGGGCTGATGCAATTCCACCACCGGGGCTTTTTTCTTCGCTCTCATGCGGATGTTGAGGCTCTCCACGCTGACGGAAAATGCCATGGCAAAGTAGATGTAGCCTTTGGGAATCTCCTTGTGGAAACCCTCCGCCACCAGGGCGCAGCCGATGAGCAGAAGGAAACTCAGCGCGAGCACTTTCAACGACGGATGCTTGTGAATGAAAGCGCTGAGGCGCCCGGCGAAGCCCAACATGAACACCAGTGCGAGGATGACGGCGGCGACCATCACGCCGAGATGTTTGGCCATGCCCACGGCCGTGATGACTGAGTCGAGCGAGAACACAATGTCGAGCAGCAGAATCTGCACGATCACCGCGGCGAACTTGGGCGCCACGCGGCTGGAGGTCACGCCGTCCTCGCCTTCGAGGTTGTCGTGAATTTCGTTCGTGCTTTTCCAGAGCAGGAACAGGCCGCCAAGGATGAGAATCAAATCGCGACCGGAAACCCCGTGCGGCGCGGCGAGAATTCCCAGCGTGGGGATTTCAAACAGCGGTTTCGTCAATTTCACCATCCACGCGAGCCCGCAGAGGAGCAGAATCCGGGTGATGAGGGCCAAGCTCAGTCCGGTTTGGCGTGCGCGAGCCTGCTCTTCCGGCGGCAACTTGCCTGCGAGAATCGAGATAAACACGATGTTGTCCATGCCGAGCACAATCTCGAGCAAGGTCAGCGTCAGCAGGCTGATCCAGATTTCCGGCGATGTGATCCATTCCATATTGGGCTAAATGCTTGGCGAACCGCTGGCAAAGTCAAGGGAATGGCGCGGGCGGGGAGCGGGGGGGCGGGTTGCTTCAAGTGACAGTCGCCCCGTAGCTCAGGTTGGCAACCTGCTGTACCGCCGACTGGCAGTCGGCGAACGCTCGCCTGCTCAGGGCGCCAACGGATTACCAATCCGCGCCCCGGCAGACTGCCAGTCTGCGCTACCGCTCGGATGCTTACCGCAACCCCTCTTCCAAATTCCGCTCGCCCGCTCGCCGCGCTCCGCCCATCCTTCCGGCGTGCATCTGGCTCATCTGCGCCTTCGCGACTTCCGCAATTACGCGCGGTTGGACGCGGATTTTTCCCCGGGCTTCCATCTCCTGCTCGGGGACAACGCGCAGGGCAAGACCAACATTCTCGAAGCGATCTATCTCATGGCCACGTTGCGTTCGTTTCGCGGCGTCGGGGGCGCGCAAATGGTCCGGCACGAGCAGAAGGGCTATTTCGTTGGCGGCAAAGTCGTCGGCCAGAGCGAGCGGGAAATCAAAATCTACTGGTCGGCGCGCGAGCGCAACCTCGTCCTCGATGGCCGGCCGGTGAAGAAACTCAGCGATTACCTCGGCACGCTGCGCACGGTGGTGTTCTGCACCGAGGATTTGCAACTGGTCAAAGGCACCGGCCGCACCCGCCGGCGTTTTCTCGACCTGATCCTCTCGCAAACGCTGCCAGGCTATCTCGCGTTGCTCCAGCGCTACATGCACGCCGTGCGTTCGCGCAACGCCCTGCTCAAACAATTCACGCCCGACCCGTCCTCGTTGGACAGCTTCTCCGACGAGATGGTAAAGCTCGGCAATGAAATCATCCGCCACCGCCGCGAGTTGATTCCGAAATTTTCCCCGCTCGCCCGGTTGGCGTATCGGCGCATTTCCCACGACGCGGAGGAATTGCGGCTCACTTACGAGCCGAGTGTGAAGGCGGATTTCACAGTGGAACTGGCCCAGGCACGCGAGCGTGAGCGCCGGTTCCGCTCGACGCTCATCGGCCCGCATCGCGACGATTTGCAACTCCTGCTCAACGAAAAATCCGCCGCACAGTTCGGCAGCGAAGGGCAGAAACGCACCCTCGCCATCGCCCTCAAGATGGCGCAAGCCGAATATCTCACCGGCCTGCACGGCAGCGCCCCGGTGCTGCTGATTGACGACGTGATGGGCGAACTGGACGTGAAACGCCGGAGCGGCCTGCTGCCGTTGCTGGAGCGGGCGCGGGAGACGAGTGGGCAGGTTTTCATGACGGCCACGGAGGAAAACTGGCCGCGCGAACTGGGCCGCGATTTGCAGCGCTGGGAGATCAAGGGTGGAACGGCGGCGCGGGGGGACGCAGCGACTCCGTGAACCGCGGCATCCGACCGGTCCGACTGGTAGCCCGGCACCACTTCCAACCGCATTCCCGCTCATTTCTCCCGCTGGACACGGAGCTTTGATTCAGGCATTCTCCGAGCCGGAAGAACCGACTGATTCGCCATGCCCGAAACACCACCCACGCTCACCCCCGAGCCGCCCGCGACGCCGCCCGCGGCGACTTCGCTCCTCTCCCGGCTCATGAACGTGTTCGCGGTGCCGGGCGAAGTGTTCGACGAGGTCAAGACCGGCCCGCCCACATCGGCGAACTGGCTCGTGCCGGTCCTTCTGAATTGTATCGTTGGGGCCGTGACGGCGGTGATCCTCATGTCGCAGCCGGACATCCTGCGAAGCATCCAGGAAAAACAGGAGGCCCAGTTCCAGAAAATGGTGCAGCAGGGAAAAATGAGCCAAGCCGATGCGGACCAGGCCATGAAGTTGGCGGAAAAAATCACCGGCCCGACGATGCTGAAAATCAGCGGCGTACTCGGCGCGGTCGGGGTTAGTTTCTTTGTGTTCTTCTGGTGGACGACCGTAATTTGGTTGCTCGGCAAGTGGTTTCTCCATGCGGATTTTAGTTATACGAAAGCCATGGAGGCGGCCGGCCTGGCGAGCATGATCGGCGTGCTTGGGGTCATCGTAACGTTTTTGTTGCAGGTGAACTTCAGCAATTTGACCTCGGCCCCCAACCTCGCTTTCATCGTGCATGACTTTGATCCGAAAAAGGTCAGCCACCTCGTCCTTGGAGCGGTGAACGTTTTCGCCATCTGGCGGATCATCGTGCAAGCCATCGCGCTGGCTCGGCTGGCCGGGGTGCCGTTGCAGCGCGGTTTGTTTTTGATGTTTCCCGTCTGGCTGCTTTGCCAGGCGGTGGCGATTGCGGTCAGCGCCCTTGCCGGCAAGTTGGGCGGTTAAGCCTAACGACCGCCTCCTAGCCTGATCCAGACCGTATGACCGCAATCCTATTTCGCCGAATCGCCCGCCCGGCAAACCGCGGAAACCGCCGCAAATTTACCGTTTTCACCGCGACCGCTGCCGGGTTCAGCAAACGGGAAAAATTCAGGAGTCGAGTGCCAGAAAAAGTTTTTGAAACAAATCGCCCCACCGGGGGGTAAGAACCTAGATAGAATCATGGCCAATCCAAAAAAACGTCGCAAAATAATCATTTTCCTCGTCATCGCCATCGTGCTGGTCGGCGGCACGGTCGCAGCGGTTTTCCGGAAGCGCGAGGCGGCCATCACCATCCAAACGGACAAAGTGACCCGGCGCAGCCTGACCGAACTCGTCGTCGCCAATGGAAAAATCCAGCCGGTCGTCCAGGTGGTCATCAGCCCGGAGGTGGCGGGCGAGATCACCGCCCTGCCGGTCAAGGAAGGGGATCGCGTGAAGAAGGGCGCTTTGCTGGTGCAGATCAAGCCGGACAACTACGAGGCGAGCCGCAATTCCGCCGAGGCCAATTACAAGTCTGCCATCGCCAGCAGAACGGTTGCCCAAGCCGAACTCGACAAGGCCGCGGCGGAATTCAAACGCAATGAAGAGTTGTTCCACACCAAGCTCGTGTCGGATTCAGTCATGCTGGATTTCAAAACGATCTATGACGTGGCTAAACTGCGTTACACCAATTCCGTGCATCAAGCCGACCAGGCAAAATACGGCCTCGACAAGGCGCTGGATGACTTGAGCAAAACCAAAATCCAGTCGCCGATGGACGGCACCGTGACCCGCCTGCGCTCCCAAGCCGGCGAGCGCGTCCTGGGCACGTCCTTCAACATGGGCACGGAAATCATGACCATCGCTGACCTCGAAACCATGGAGGCGCGCGTGGACATTGGCGAGATTGACGTCGTCCTGATCAAGCCCGGCCAGCGGGTGCGCTTGGAAGTGGACGCGTTCAAAGACCGTAAATTTTCCGGCACGGTCACCGAAATCGCGAACTCCTCGAGAACCGCCACCAGCTACGGCCAATCCAGCCAGACGCAAGAGGCCACGAAGTTTGAAGTGAAAATCCGCATCACAGAAAAGGAAAACTTCCGGCCGGGGATGTCGGTGAGCACCGAGATTGAAACGCGTTACGGGACGAATGTTTTGACCGTGCCCATCGCCGCCATCACCACCCGGCTGCCGAAAACCAACGCGCCGTCAGCCACGGTCACCAACCAGCTCGCCGCGACCAACGGGACCGCGCCGACCGCGCTCGCCGACCCGAACGCGGCGAAGGGCGACAAGAAATCCAAGGATGCGCCGAAACCTTCGGAGGTCGTGTTCGTGGTTGAAGGCGATCATGTGAAGCAAGTGCCGGTGAAGATTGGCATCAGCGACAGCGATTACTGGGAGATCCCCGACGGCTTGAAAGAAGGCCAGGAGATCGCGTCCGGCGGTTACAAGGCCGTGAATCGCGAACTGGAGGACGGGAAGAAAATCCGCAAGGGCACGCCGGAGAAACCTGACGAGAAGGAGAAGAAGTGAACCCCGGGCAATTCCGGATGACGAGTGACGAAGGGCGTTTTCTTCATTCTTCATTCTTGATTCTTCACTTTAAATTTTCGCCATGAGCCTCATCCGCCTCGAAAAAATCTCCCGCCGTTACCAGATGGGCACGGAGACGGTCCACGCCCTCCGCGAAATCTCGGTGGAAATCCAGCGTGGCGAATACGTGGCCATCATGGGCCCATCCGGCTCGGGCAAGTCCACGCTCATGAATCTGGTCGGCTGCCTCGACTCGCCCAGCTCCGGCCGATACGAACTCAATGGTACGGACGTGAGCCAGATGGATGACAACCAGCTTGCCGAAGTTCGCAACCGTGAAATCGGGTTCGTTTTCCAGACCTTTAACCTGCTGCCCCGCTCGAACGCGCTGCACAATGTCGAGTTGCCGCTCATTTACGGCGGCATGGGTGCCGAGGAGCGAAGGCGGACCGCGCTGGAATCGCTCGCGCAGGTTGGCCTTGCTGACCGCGTGCATCACAAGCCGAACGAACTTTCTGGCGGTCAACGCCAGCGGGTAGCCGTGGCGCGGGCGCTGGTGAATAAACCCTCGATCCTGCTGGCCGACGAGCCAACCGGCAATCTCGACTCCAAGACCGGCACGGAAATCATGGCGCTTTTCGAGGACTTGGCGCGCAAGGGCAATACCATCATCGTGGTTACGCATGAGGAAGAAATCGCCCGCCACGCCCGCCGCATCCTGCGCATCCGCGACGGCCTGATCGCCAGCGATGAAGCGGTTGCGGCGCTCGCGCCATGAACTTTTTCACCGAAATTCGCGAGGGCTTGAGCATTTCGTTCGCGGCGATTCGCGCCAACAAAATGCGCGCGGCGCTCACCACACTGGGCATTGTCATCGGCATCGTGACGGTGACGCTCATGGGCACGGCCATCGAGGGCTTGAACCAGTCCTTCATGAAAAGCGTTTCCTCGCTCGGCGCGGATGTGCTCTACGTGAGCCGGCAAAGCTGGATCAACCACTCCCACGCCGAATGGTTGCAGGCAATGAAGCGGCGCGAGATCTCGATTGAGCAGTGCCGCGCCCTGGAGCGGCAGGCCAACTTTGCCGTGGCCGTCTCTCCCTCCGTGGACGACTACATGTCGGTCAAATTCAAAAACCGCCGGTCGGACAGTGTCAACGTCGTCGGCACCACCGAGGCGTACCTGCTGACCAGTGGCGTCGGTCTTTCCCAGGGCAGATTTCTCACTGCCGCCGAAGCCGAGGGCGGGCGACCCGTGTGTGTCATCGGCAGCCAAGTGGCGACCAATTTGTTCATCCGCGAGCAACCGCTGGGCAATCGCATCCGGGTCGGCCCGCAAACTTATGAAGTCGTCGGCGTGATGGAAATGCAGGGCAGCATGCTCGGCATGATGAGCCTCGACAATCGGGTGATCATCCCGCTCCGGCAATTCACCACCTGGTTTCGGAACAATCCGGACCTGGACATCGCCGTGAAGGTGAAGAACGTGGTCGAACTGGAGGAAGCGCGGGAGGAACTGCGCCACATCATGCGCCGCATCCGCCATGTCGCCCCGGGGCAGCCGGATGATTTTTCCATAAATCAGCAGGACCAGTTCGTGGAAATGTTTCATCGGGTGGCGGGGACCATCGGGGCCATTGGATTGTTCATCACCGGCCTGTCGCTGTTCGTCGGCGGTATTGGCATCATGAACATCATGTTCGTTTCGGTGGCCGAGCGGACGCGCGAAATCGGAATTCGCAAAGCCATCGGCGCGAAACGGCGCACCATCCTGCTCCAGTTTCTGATCGAGGCCGCGAGCATTTGCCTGCTGGGTGGCCTGATCGGCCTGGGAGTTGCCTGGCCAGTGACCCTCGTGATCCAAAATTACTTACCCGCCACGATGTCCTTCACGATCATCGGGATCGCGCTGCTCGTGTCGCTGGTGACGGGCGTGCTCTCGGGCTTCTTCCCGGCCTGGCGTGCGGCGCGCATGAACCCCGTGGATGCGTTGAGGGCGGAATGAAGGACCAGATGCGTATTGCGAGTTGCGGGTTGCGTCAAGTATTGACGGGACGCTCCTTCGCCACTCGCCGCAACCCGCAACCCGCCCCCCCCATGAAACTCCACCGCCCAACCTTCCTGCTGGCCGAGGCCAAGGAAAGTTTCTCCATGGCCATGAACGCGCTGACGTCGCACAAGCTCCGTTCCGCGCTCACGCTGCTCGGCGTGCTGGTAGGCGTGTTCTCGATCATCGTCACCATGACCGCCATGCGCGTGCTCAAGGCGAACATCGAGCGCGAGATCAGTCAGTTGGGCGCGCAATCTTTCGCGGTGAAGAAATGGCCGGCGATTTATTTTGGCGGGCCGGAAGGTTTTGAAAAATACTGGCGCCGGCAGAACATCACCTTGGCCCAGGGAAAACTGGTCACGGAAAAAGCCACGCTCGCCGACAGCGTGGGCGTGGAGGGAAATTTCTGGGGCGGCCAGGTGGAGACGCGTTATCAAAAAACGCCACCCACGGTGCAACTGCTCGGCGAAACCCCCGGCAGCTTTCCTGCGCGCGGTTGGGCGGTGGAAGAGGGGCGCGGCCTGACCGAAACCGACGTGGACAACGCCCGCGATGTTTGCGTGCTGGGCAACGCGCTGGCCAAAAGCGTCTTCCCGTTCGGCTCGGCGGTGGGCGAACGCCTCAAAATCAACGGCTTCAACTACGCGGTCATCGGCGTGCTGGCTGCCAAAGGTGGCGCGCTCGGCGGCGAGCAGGATAACTTTGCGGTCGTCCCCGTCACGACCGCGCTTAACCGCTCCGGCCGCTGGACCCGCAGCCTCACGATCCTGGTGCAAGCCCGGGACGCCGCCAGCTACGAAGACACCACGGAACAGGTGCGGGGCATCATGCGCGTGGCCCGCAAAGTTCCGCCCGGCGTCGAGGACGACTTCGAACTTTTCTCCAACAACTCGCTCATCAGCCAGTTCGATTCGTTTACGATGGCCGTGCGCATCGGGGTGTCGGTCATCAGCTCGATTGCGCTGATCGCGGCGGGCATTGGCATCATGAACATCATGCTCGTCTCCGTCACCGAACGGACGCGCGAGATCGGCATCCGCCGCGCGGTCGGCGCGAAGAAGCGGAACATCATGACGCAATTCATCATGGAAGCCGTGGTGCTGTGCGAAGTCGGTGGCGTGATCGGCGTGGTGCTGGGCATTCTCGGCGGGAACGGGGTGGCGTGGTACATGAAAGTGCCGCCCGCGATCCCGTTCGACTGGATTGTCATTGGCTTGATGATCTGCTCGATTGTCGGGATCGTGTTCGGAACTTACCCGGCCTACAAAGCCGCGAACCTCGATCCGATCGAGTCCCTGCGATACGAATAATCTGCGGACTGACAGCCAGCGTAGGATCGGCCTCGCGCCGGTCTCAAATTTCTTATTCCGCTTGCACGGGAGCTTTCTTGTTTTGAGACAAGCGCGACGCCGGTCCTGCGGCAAGGCCACCCTCTACTCCCTCGGCTCCAACGCCGGCTGAAAACCAAATTTCTTCGCCAGCGCCAGCGAGGATCCGAGCGATTTGACCCCGGCGGTGCAAGTGGGATCGGAGAGCGACGCGGCCGCGAGACAGACGCCGGTGAGCAGACAGCGCGAGTATTCCCAGCCTTCGTGCAGGCCCAAAAGCACGCCGGCGCAAAACGCGTCGCCCGCGCCCGCCGTGCCCGCGATGAACTTGGGCGGCAACTTCAGCGCCGCTTGCCAGACGTCGTCGCCCCGGCGGGTGCGTGCCAGCGCGCCTTCCGGAAAATGAATGACCACCAACTCCCGCACGCCTTTTTGCAGGAGCGCGCCGGCAGCGTGACGCAGCGTGACGGTGTCGAGGCGACCGTCCGGTTGGCGGAGTTTGAACCCGGTGGTCATGCCCGCCTCGATCTCGTTGAGGATGCAATAATCCACGAACTTGAGGGCGGGCGTTACGACCCGGACGAAGCGGCTGCTGTCCTCGCTCACCACGTCTACACTCGTTTTCAAACCGGCGGCTTGCGCGGCGGCGAGCAGCCGCGCGGCCTTGGTGCCGAACTCGTCGTCCGGCAGATCAAGCGTGTCGAGCAATAGCAGGTAGGCGAGGTGAAAAATGCGGGCGTGGCTCTGCTTGAAACCGAGGCCCGCGCCGTCCCACAGCGCGTTGGCCCCGCGACCGTGGAAAAAAGTTCGGCGACCGGTGGCCCGCTCCGTCATCACATCGGTTATCGAGGTCGGGGCTTTGCTGGTTTGCGTCAGGGCGCGCGTGTCAATCTTGTGCTGGCTACAGTCTGCGAGGATTTGGGCGCCGAGCGCGTCCTTGCCGACGAGCCCCGCGCCGTAGAGCGGGAACGGCGCTCCCGACTTGGCCAGATCCATGAGGACGTTGTAAGGCCCGCCGCCCGTGCCTTGCGACTGTTCCAAGATGTTGCCGAGCTTTTCAGGTTGCGGATAGACGTCAATCAGCTTGACCTGATCAATGATCCAGTTGCCGCCGGCCAGGAGGCCGCAGCGCGTGTTGGTGGATTTGGTTTTCATAACGTCGAGCCGATGCTGGGGTCAGTGAACGAAAATCGGGCCGGGCAAACAAGCCAATTTTGAAATGAAATGGGGGCTTGCAATCGGGCGGGGGTTCTCTAAATTGGCATTACTGTTTGGAAGCGAGCGTAGCTCAGTCTGGTAGAGCGTCACGTTGCCAACGTGAATGTCGAGGGTTCGAATCCCTTCGCTCGCTCCATTTTAACTGCGTCGGTATCAACGGTTTCCGCAAACTTCTCGGTTTTCGTGGGACGATTCCTGAAAGATTCCTGAAAACCGGGCCTTCTTTTTCACAGGAATTCAGTTCTTGATCCTATGAAAACGAACACGTTTCCAGAACGGGTCGAGAAACTTGGCGTCAGCGCCACGATCTACGCCCCGAAGCACGAATCCAAAGGATTTACCGTCGCCTACCACGTCCGGGGCAAGTTCGTACGCAAGGTGCGCAACAGCTATGAGGACGCCAAGGAACTGGCGCAGTCGGTGGTCGAGCAAAAGAGCAACGGGGAACTCGACATCCTCACGCTGGACAATCGGGACTGCTACGTTTACCTCCGCGCCGCCGAGGCCGTGAAGGCGACCGGTCGCCTGCTCGACCTGATCGCCCATGACTACGCCGAAGCGATGAAGCTGCTGGGCAATGATTCCCTCATCGAGGCCGTGAAGTTTTATTTGGCCAACCGGGTTCGCCAGGTGCAGGCACGGACGGTCGAAGAAGTTCTGGCGGAGTTGCTGGAAAACAAGCGGGACAACGGGCGCTCGAAACTTTACCTCGCCGATCTCCGGCTGCGCCTAACCCGGTTCGCCAAATCGTTCCAGTGCCTCATCCACACGGTCGAACCCGGAGAGATTCAGCGGTTTCTCAACGGCCTCAAGATGAAGGGTCGCTCGCGGAATAACTTCCGCCGTGCCATCGGCACCCTGTTCCGTTTCGCCAGGATGCGGGGCTATATTTCCGTCACGCACCGGAATCCTCGAAGTTGAACGGGCTTCCGCCGAGGCCGGTGAAATCCAGGTGTTCAGCGTCGAGGAACTCACGAATCTCATGTCGTTGGCCAAGCCGGACGTGATCCCGGCGCTGGCCATCGGGGCGTTCGCCGGGTTGCGCTCGGAAGAAATCAAACGGCTCGATTGGGCGGACTTTAAGTGGGAGGACGGCGAAATCGAGATTCGTGCGGCCATCACCAAGACCCGCATCCGCAGGCTCGTGACCATGTGCGACAGTCTGAAATTGTGGTTGATGCCGCACAAGCAATCGAGCGGCCCCGTGTTCCCGTACCAAAATCTCTGCAATCAATTCCTCAAGCTCGCCACCAAAGCCGGGGTAAAATGGAAGCGTAATGTTCTACGGCATAGCGCCATCTCGTATCGAGTTGCCTCTTGGAAAAGCATCGCCGAAGTGGCCCAGGAAGCAGGCAACAGCGCCAATATGATCCAACGGCATTACCTCCGGGTTGTAAACCGGAAGCAGGCGGATGCCTGGTTTGCGCTCACCCCAGACGCCGTTGAGGTGTGGCGGAAGTCCCAGAGCGGAACCAACCCGGTGCCGCCCCCTGCCAACGGCAACATGGAGAATGAAGACATTTTACATTGCGTTCTTAACGGTGATGACGCAAACGCTCACACATCCGAATCGGGACGGACAGGTTGCCGGTCAGGCCGGAAGCCCGTCGCAGGAACTCACGAAGGCCGAAGTAGCCTTATATTTCCGGGTCACCAAACGGACGATCACCGACTGGATGCGCCAACGGGGACTGCCGCATCTGAAAATTTCGCGGCGAACGCTGCGATTCAAAATGGCCGCCATTAAGGAATGGGAAGCGGGCCGGTCCAGACCAAGCCGGGTCTGGTGACGTGGACACCGCGTCCAGGCCCGGGCGGGCCACATTTTACGGCACGGCAAGAAGTTCAGATGCCAGCCTGGTTCATTGCGAGTCGCGCCACAACTTCGGCGACGATCCTCTGAACCACTGGAACACCGAACCACGGCTGCCGCGTCGTCGCATACGCCAGCCGATTGCAACCACATGGCAGCCATTCGGTTTTGCCTCCCGTTCCAGCCTGGTCTCTCGCACACCGCCGACCCGAAAGCCATCTGCGCTCATCTCAAAGATGGTAGACGAAACTACCGAACTCCCATTGCTTTCAGCGGGCGAGCGTGGCTTCAATTTTGTAAACAATTATCTCAACTGGCGAAACGTGCAGATCGCCCAGAAAAACGCTCCGATCCTACGTGTGCGCTCCGCTGTGGCTGCGGATTCGCGCCCGGCTCCCCCTTTCTTGAGACTGGGAACTGGGCCTTTCCAACCAGAGCCGAGTGAGGGTGCCTCGAATTGGCGGACAGAAAATTGGGTAAACCGTGTAACATGAAATCCATCAAAGAAAACTCTGTCAAAACCCGGCGGCAATTCGCGGAAACGTTCAAACGGGAAGCGGTGCAAATCTGGCTTGCCAGCGGCAAGTCCGCGGAAGTGATTGCCCAGGAACTGGGCCTGCATGCGGACCGGCTCTACGCCTGGAAGAAGCCCGGCTCCGTCGCCGATCTCCAAAGCCAACTCGATACCGCCCTGCGGGAGAACCGCCACCTGCGGGAGCAGCGCGACATATTAAAAAAACGTTGAGCATTCTCTCCGAACCGTCCTTGACCGCTATGAACGGATCGACGCGATGAAATCCGATCACGCCATTCTCCTGCTCTGCGCCAATCTGGAGGTCTCCCCCAGCGGCTATTACGACTGGCAAAAGCGGCGCACGACGCCCGGCCCGCGGGCGGTGCAAGACCAAATCCTGACGCAACAGATCGCGACGATTCATGGTCACAGCCGCCACACCTACGGCAGCCCACGCATCGTGGCCACGTTGCGCCAGCAAGGGGCGCGGCACGGGCGCAACCGCATCACCCGCCTGATGCGGGAAGCGGGCCTGTGCGGTCGGCAGAAGGGGCGCTACCGCGTCCAGACCACCGACAGCCACCATGACCAACCCATCGCGCCCAACCTCATGGCCGCCGCCCCTGCGGCCACGGCACCCAATCAAATCTGGGTGGGCGACATCACCTACATTGAAACCCAGGAAGGCTGGCTGTATCTGGCTGGCATCCTGGACCGCTACAGCCGGAAGATTGTCGGTTGGGCCATGAGTGAGCGCATCGACACCACCCTCGTGTTAAGCGCTTTCGACATGGCGCTCCTGCATCGCCAGCCGCTCTCGCAGCTGTTGTTCCATTCCGACCGCGGCGTCCAATACGCCAGCGCCGATTATCGGCACGCGCTGACCCAAGTGGGCTTCGTGGCCTCCATGAGCCGCAAAGGCAACTGCTACGACAACGCCACCATGGAAAGCTTCTGGAGCACCCTCAAACTCGAACTGATTTACCGCGGCCAATTCGCCACCCGCGCCGAGGCCCGCCAACACATCTTTGAATTCAT
>CAIKLQ010000464.1 GCA_903828255.1 uncultured Verrucomicrobiota bacterium | reverse complement strand
CCCCATGATGTCGTTGGCCGGGACGGTCATTTGCTGAAAGCCGGGCAATGCCGGGTCTTGAACTGGCAGCCAGGGACCTTGGGCGGTGGGCGCGCCTTCGACGGCGTAATTCAGCGTGGACGAAGCGGGCCAGCGCAAGCGCACGGCGCGTCCAATGCTGACTCCCGGAACCTCCGAGGTCCGCAGTTCAAGGTTGTCGAACGTAGCCTCGGCTGCGGGTTGCTGGCCGTCGTAGTTGTATTGCCAGATGTCAAGGCCGACCCCATCGCCTGACATCGTTGGCCCGAAATTTCCCTCGGCGACTAAGCTTAACGGCATTCCGGTTATGGCTTGGAATTCAGCCGTGGTGAGGGAATGATCGACTAGGGGCGTATCTACGACCGTGCGCTCATACAGCACCGCGTTCTGATTGGTCTTATCCAACACGCGCGCGGTTAGGATCAGATTCTGTTTCGCGCGTGTCATGGCAAACGCCAGAACGACGTTTGAATTTCTGACCGCGGCTCTTTCGCAAGAAAACATGACGACGGTTTGACCAATTCCCATTTTGCCCAAGGCGACAAAATCACGCCCTTTGTAGAACAGGTAACCTCCAACCTCGATTTTGGTTGCCGTGGTGTTCTCATTGATGCCGATCAAATCAGCCCGCCATTCAATGGTCTTCCCGTCACCAACAATCCAGAATTTCATTAGATAACCGAGGGCAAAAGTGTCCCATAGTGATCTGGTGATCATGCCGGGCCAATGCCCGCGCACCGTAAACTGCTGGTTGGATTCTACGAGTTGTCCGGTTCCGCCTGACGTAGGGGATAAAAAGAGCGTCCAACCCGTCAGTATGTTGTCGTCAAAGTTGTCGAGCACCTCGCTGGTGTTCACTGGCGGCGGTTTGACCGTGCCGACGTAAAGGTATGGGATGGCCGGATCCAAGGTTGGTCCGTTTGTCCGCGTCAGCGTCTCGTCGAGGCGCAATCCATCAATGGTCCCGCCCCAGCCAGAGCCGACGAGGTGCAGTTGCAGGCTGCCGTCCGCCGCCATAGTGCCGCGGTAAGAGAGCTCCCACACCCCACCGGTGGCCGTGAAGTTGGTCCCGGTCCCGTCCCAGGTCCCCACCTCGTGATAGACGGGGCCGTAAATAATTGATGAGCCATCGGCTTGGGCGGCGCCGTCCACGAAGATGGTGCGGCGGCCGGTCAGGCGGGCGTCGGTGCTGACCACCCGCGCGAGGTGGGCGTTGCCGCGGAAGCCGACCTGGCCCAGCGTGTTGGTACACCAGATGCCCGGCACGGGCACGCCGATGACCCAGCCAGTGGCCGAGTAGGGCGTGTCGGCAGCGGCCATTGGCAGAGCGGCCAGCAGCAGCAGAGTGGAGGTGATTGACACGCCGAGGCGAAATGCCCGGCGGCAAGCGGATTGAAGAAGTTGTGTTTTCATGATTGTGAACCTTTCGTTGTTTGTTTGTCGTTTTTGGTGATCTGTGTTCCATTCGAAGTGATTCGTGGTTTGTGGAAGTAGGCTGGCAAGCCTCGCAAGCGGGAGTCTGCCAGCCCGGTGCGGCAGACTCCCGCGCGTCCCGCTACGAGCCGCTTGCTCGCTCAGTTCCCACAAACCGGCGGCGGGGTTGGCACGCGCTTGCCGGTGCCGGTCAACCCAGGAATTGTCAATGCGGGCGTTGCGCCTGCGTCCGGGAAGCCGTCGTGATTGGCGTCGGCGTTGGGCAGGCCGGGGACGTCCACCGGATAGACATTCAGGGTGTAGTTGATCACGAAGTTGTCCCGGTCGGTGAACTTCAATGTGCCGCTGTAAACGAAGATCGCCTTGGTCTGCAACGGCGGGCCTGCGGCTTGGGCGTAAGCGATCATGTTCCATTTCGCGGTGTCGTGGCTGATCATTACGTCCTCGCCGACGCCCTCGCAGGAGGTGTTGGCGCCGAACGCGGCGAGCAAGGCCGCCAAGCTCCCGTCGTCATGCACGATTCTCACCACGAGGGCCGCGCGTTGTCCCTCCGGGTCGTATGGGGATTGCACGCAGTTATACACCAACTTGCCGTCGCTGGCGATAAACGCGCCACCGAGTCGGTATTGCCGATCTTTCATCCCGGCCACCGTCGCCCCGGCGGCGAGCAGCAGCACGGCGAGGAATCCCCAGCGATTGAGCCGGCCATTCAGCATTTTGTTTAGTAACGATTTCATGTTTTGAACCTTTCTGTTGTTTGTTTTTCGGTTGTTTGTTTTCCGGCCATCCAGTGTCCCAAGCCGCCGGGCCTCACCCGCAGGCCACCGCCGTTTCCGGCTGCGGCACCACGCGGGAGGCGACCGGTGTTACGGCTGGGACACCTGGCCGTTCACCTCTTCCAACGGGAAATCTGGAGAGAGGTAACTGACATTCTGGGTTGTTCTTTCGGCAAGCCGACCGCTCGGGGCGCGACGGTTGGATGCGTCGCGGGCTCGCGTTCCCGCCAGCCACGCTTGAGTTGACTTCCTGACCCCCACCGCTAGAGTCGGTTTCGTCAATTCAGGTTCCGTGCAAGGACTTATGTCGCGCGATTTCTCAGGAGCTTTCAGGGCCGATGCCGGCCAGTTCGCCTCGACGCATTGGAGCGTGGTGCTGGCGGTGGGCAGCCGCGACGACCGGCGCTCGCGGGAAGCGCTGGCCAAGCTCTGCGCCACTTACTGGTATCCGCTCTACGCTTTCGTGCGTCGGCAAGGCTTCGGGCCGGAGGACGCCGAGGATTTGACGCAAGGATTCTTTGCCCACCTGTTGGAGCGCGAGGCCCTCGCCACGGTGGACCGGGCCAAGGGCAAGTTCCGCTCGTTCCTCCTGGCGTCCCTGAGACATTTCCTGGCGGATGAACGGGACCGCGCCCAAGCGCAGAAGCGCGGCGGTGGATGCGCCCCAGTCCCGCTGGATGCCATTTATGCCGAGAAGCGTTACGCCCTGGAGCCGGCGGACCCCACGAGTCCCGACAAACTTTTCGAGCGCAACTGGGTGTTGGCGCTGATGGAGCAGGTGCTGGATCGGTTGCGGGCGGAGCAAGCGGCGGTGGGCAATCGGGCACAATTCGAGTTGTTGCGGGATTGTCTCATGGGCGACCCTGACGCGCCCCGCTGCGCGGACCTGGCCGCCCAACTCAGCGTGAGTGAGGACGCGGTGAAGATGGCCGTGAGCCGTTTGCGGCGCCGCTATCGCCAACTGCTGCGGCAGGAAATCGCCCACACGGTCAGCACGCCGGCGGAAATCGAAGAGGAAATCCGCCATCTGTTCGCAGCGCTGGCAAGTTGAGCAAGGCTCGGACTGCCCGGGCCGAGACTTTGAACCTCAAGATTCCCCCCCGGTGCAAGAACCGGTGAAGGAATTTCAAATTCCGGGTTGTAATTCCGCCGGACAACCGCAAAAGTTGGTTCCGCAATCTGATTTGTGGAAATTTTATCTATGCACCCGACCATCGAAAAGTTAATCGCCGCCGGCCCGATCATTAGCGACGGCGCGTGGGGCACTCAACTCCAGGCCCGCGGCCTGGCCATTGGCGATTTCCCCGACGCCTGGAACCTCTCCCATCCGGAACGCGTCGCCGAGGTCGCCCGCGCCTACGTGGACGCGGGCAGCCGGGTGATCCTCACCAACACCTTCGGCGCAAACCGGATTCGCCTGGCGGAAAATTCCCTCGCGGATCGCGTCGTGGAAATCAACCGGCGCGGTGTCGAGATTTCGCGCCAAGCGGCGGATGGGAAAGCCGCCGTATTCGCTTCGATTGGGCCGACGGGAAAACTTCTCATGAACGGCGAAGTCAGCGCGGAGGAAATGCTCGCCGCCTTTGCCGAACAGGCGCGGGCGATGGCCGAAGGCGGCGCGGATGCGCTGGTGGTGGAAACGATGTCCGATCTCGAAGAAGCGAAGCTGGCGGTGGCGGCGGCGCGCGCGACGGGGTTGCCGGTCGTCGCCTGCATGGTGTTTGATTCCGGCAAGAATCTGGATCGCACGATGATGGGGACCACGCCCGAGCAGGCGGCGCAGGAATTGACCGCTGCGGGCGCGGACGTGATTGGCGCGAATTGCGGTCAGGGCATTGGCGGTTTTCTGCCGCTTTGCCAGCGGCTGCGAGCCGCGACCGACCGTCCGATTTGGATGAAGCCCAACGCCGGCCTGCCGCAACTCGTGGAGGGCCGCGCGGTTTACGTCGGCACGCCGGAGGACTTTGCCGGTCACATTCCCGCGTTGCTCAAAGCCGGAGCGAATTTCGTCGGCGGCTGCTGCGGCACCAGTCCCCAATTTATTTCCGCCGTCTGCCACCGCCTCGCGGTGTGAACCCAAACTCGCCATGAACAGTCACGAACGTGTTTTCGCCCAACTCGCCGGTCAGCCGGTGGACCGCCTCCCACTCATGCCCATCACGATGCTGTTCGCGTGTGCGCAGATCGGCGCGCGATATGGCGACTATTGCACGGATTACCGGGTGCAGGTCGAAGCCCAGATTCGCACAGCGGAAAAGTTCGGGTTCGATTACGTGAACACCATGTCCGATCCGGCACGCGAAGCGGCAGACTGCGGGTCCCCGGTGCAACACTTCGATGACCAACCAGTCGCCTTGCTCGAAGATCAGGCGTTGCTTGCCGACAAAACCAAACTCGCCACGCTAAAATTTCCCGACGTGCTGGGTGGCGGCCGAATGCACAACGCCATCAAAGCCATCGCCCTTTTCAAAGAAAGACTTGGCGGCGAAAAAGTCATTGAAGGCTGGATCGAAGGCCCGGTTGCCGAGGGTGCGGATTTGCGCGGCATCAACACGCTGATGCTCGACTTCGTGGACGATCCCGGTTTCGTCCGCGACTTGTTCGAGTTCGTTGTCGCTATGGAATTGCGTTTTGCGCGCGAGCAAATCGCCGCCGGCGCGGAGATCATCGGCATTGGCGACGCCGCAGCTTCGCTAATCGGCCCGCGAATTTACGAGGAGTTCGCGCTCCCCTATGAGCGGCGGCTCGTGGATGGCGTCCATGCGATGGGGGCGAAAGTGCGACTGCATATATGCGGCAACACGCGCAAGCTCGTCACGGGCATGGGCGCGCTTGGCTGCGACATCGTGGACCTGGATTCGCTCACGCCGCTGGATGACGCGCGAAAGGCGATGGGTTCGCGCCAGGTGCTCCTCGGCAATCTCAATCCGGTGACGGTCCTGATGAACGGCACGCCCGAAAGCGTGACGGCGGGCATCGCCGAGTGCCATCGGCAAGCGGGCGGGCGTTTCATCGTGGGAGCGGGTTGCGAAGTGCCCCGCGAAACGCCACCGGAAAATCTCCGCGCGCTGTGCGATTACGCCCGGACGCACCAGCCTTGAACCGCAACCAGCGCCACGCCAGCAGCGCGCAACTCGCCCAACTCATCCTGGTTGCACCGGTGGCCCTGCCGGCACGGTAGATTTCGCCAGCACGCTCAAGTAGCGGTGAATTCCCTCGGCGGCTTTGCGGCCGTCATGAATCGCGTGGACCACCAAGCTGGGGCCGCGGATCACATCGCCGCCCGCGAAGACCCCCGGCACACTCGTCATGCCGTCCGCGTCCGTGATCGTTCCGTTCCATTCATTGACTTTGACCCGCTCCAATCCGCTTCCGGGCGGGTACGGCACGGGGTCAAAGCCATAAGCGATCAGGAGGATGTCGGCTGGCAGCGTAAACTCTGAGCCTTTCACGGCGCGGGGCTTGCGGCGGCCCGAGGCATCGGGTTCCCCGAGCTCCATGCGCACGCAACGCACTGCGGTGACTTCGCCGGCGGCATTGCCTTCGAGCGCGAGCGGATTGGTGAGGAACATGAAGCGGGCGCCTTCTTCCAGCGCGTTGGCGTATTCCTTCCGGCTGCCCGGCATGTTTGCCAGGTCGCGCCGATACGCGCAGACCGTGTCCGCCGCGCCGCAGCGAAGCGCCGTGCGCAAACAATCCATCGCGCTGTCGCCACCGCCGAGTACCACCACACGCTTGCCTTTCACATCCACCGGCGGCATACCGAGATTGATGGGCGCGTTCTTCTGGGCGAGGAAGGGCAGTCCCTGATACACGCCCTTCAACTCCGCGCCTGGCACATCCAGCGCCTTCGACTTAAGCGCGCCAATGCCAAGGAATACCGCTTGATGCTCGCTGAGCAAAGCGTCCAGCCCGATATCCTTCCCCACCGTCACGCCGACTTTGAAGACAACGCCCTGCTGCCGGAGAATGTTGACGCGCCGCTCGACGATTTGCTTGTCCAGCTTGAACGCCGGAATGCCAAAGAGCAGCAGGCCGCCCGGCAACATCTGGGATTCATAAACCGTGACCGCGTAGCCGTGTTTGCAGAGTTCGTCCGCGCAAGCCAGTCCTCCCGGCCCCGAGCCGACCACCGCCACCCGCTTGCCGTTGGGCGTGGCCTTGACGATCGGCACGGCACCGTGGGCGAAGGCGTATTCGTTGATGAACTTTTCGATGGCCCCGATGCAAATCGCGCCCGCCGGCTCATGGATGACGCAGGCGGATTCGCAGAGTTTTTCCTGCGGACAAACGCGCGGGCAAATCTCCGGCATGTTGCTCGTCCTGCGGGAAACTTCCGCCGCCTCCAAAAACTTGCCTTCCGCCGCCAGCGACATCCACCCAGGAATGTCATTGCTGAGCGGACAACCGGTCACGCAAGCGGGGGAAGCACACTGCACACACCGGCTGGCTTGCTCGCGGATCGTGGCCTCATCGAAGAGCGAATAGATTTCGTGGAAATCCGTGACGCGTTCCTCGGCCGCACGCTTGGGCACATTGCCGCGGACAATTTCCCGCCAGGCGTAGCGGGCTTGCCCGGTTTGTTTAGGATCGTGGCTCATGGGCGCAGTCAGTTATTTTCGGAAGTCAAAAACGTGTTCGCCATCTTCTCCAGCGCCGTGATCCAGGCGGGATGCTCGTTCAGGCACGGAATGCGCGTGAACTCCTTGCCGCTGGCTTCCATGAATTGCTCACAGCCGCGCATCCCGATTTCCTCAATCGTTTCCAGGCAATCCGAGACGAACGCGGGGCAGATGACCAGCATGCGCTTCTTCCCTTCCTGCGCCAGGCGCGGCAACTCGTAATCCGTGTATGGTTTCAACCACGGGTCTTTGCCGAGCCGCGACTGGAACGAGACGGAATACTTTGCCGCTGGCACGCCGGCTTTCGCCACGAACGCCGCTGCGGTCTTGTAACATTGCGCCCGATAACAAGTCGCGTGCGCGGGGCTGGCGACTTCGCAACAATTCGGCACCTGCAAACAATGGCCGCCCGTGGGGTCCGCCTTCTTCATGTGCCGCTCTGGGAGCCCGTGAAAGCTGAACAGCAAATGATCGTAGTCCTGCTTCAAATAGTCCGCCGCACTGGCCACCAACGCCCCGATAAAATCCGGCGCATCGAAGTAGGGGGGCTGCACGGTGAATTTCAGCTCTGCCCCGAGCTTTACCGAAACTCCCAGAACGCGGGCCACGGCGGTTTCGTAGCTCGACATCGCGTAGTGCGGGAAAAGCGGAATGAGCAGCAGCTCCTTCACGCCCTTGTTCACCAGATTCCGGAGCGCGAATTCGATGGATGGATTTTGGTACCGCATCGCCAGTTCGACCGGCACGCTCAGACGCTTTTGCAGCGCGGCCTGGACGTGCTGACTGGTGACGACGAGTGGCGAGCCATCCTTGGTCCAGACTTTCTCGTAGGCTTCGGCGGATTGCTTGGGCCGATTGATCAAAATCAGGCCCACCACAAAGCGCCGCACCGGCCACGCGACATCAATCACGCGACCGTCCATCAGGAATTCGTTCAGATACCGCCGCACGTCCGGAACGGACGGCGAATCGGGCGAACCCAAGTTGACCAGCAAAACGCCTTTGCTCATGTGCGCGTAGCTTGGCCGGAACTCAGCGCCTTTTCAACTCGTTCCGCTACATGGCAGCCAGAAACGATGGAATCGCTCAGCGACACGCCGTCGCGATAATGACCGGCTAGGTAGAAACCGGGGGCCTGGCTCTCCACCTCGGTCATCAACTGCTTGAACCGACCATAGCCGACGTTGTATTGCGGAATCGCCCGGGGATACACCACGCAATGCTGGAACGTCGGCTTGCCGCGCACCCCCAGCAACACCCGCAAATCCTCGCAGGTCAGCGCATACAACTCCTCCGGCGACTTCGCCGCCAACTCCGGATACCGCTCGCCGCCGACGTAACTCGTCAGGGTATGATGCCCGGCGGGGGCGCGATTGGGGAACAGCGACGAGGAGAAAATCGTGCCGAGGATTTTGAAACCAGCAATTCTGGGAATCAACATGCCAAAACCTGCGCAGGAATGAGCCACGTCCTCGCGCCGAAATCCCAACACGACGCTGGCGACTGGCGGGTAACGGATTTCGGAGAATGGCTTGAGGTCGAGCGCTTGGAGCGCTGCGCTCTGGATCTGCGCGATGCGGTCCCCGGTTCGCGCGGAGCTGGAGCTCCGCGCTCCGTTTACTTGTAATTCCGCGAGTCTGGGTGCGGTGCCGCAAAAGATCACCCCGCGGTGTTCGACCTCTCCGCGCGAAGTCGTGACGGACCATCCGGTGTCCGTTTTGGAGAGCTGCGAAACCGCCGTGTTCAGCTTCACCGCCTCCCCAAGCTGCACCGCCAACGTGTCCGTCAAAACCTGCAAGCCCTCATCGAAAGAAAACTTCGGCGCGCGATCCTTCGCCACTTCGCCCCGCTTCTTGCGCTCCCGGCCCCCGAAAATCTGGCCTTTGATCATCGAACCGTAATTGTCCTCCAATGCCTTGAGCTTGGAAAAGGCGTGCGTGACGGACAACTTGTAAGGATCGCCGGCGTAAATCCCCGCCACCAGCGCATCAATCGCGTGATCGAGAAACTCCTGATTAAACCGCCGCACCACGAATTGCGCGATGCTCTCCTCGACGCCATCGCGCCGCGGCTTCACGAAGGGCTCCCGCAGCACGGCCAGCTTGGCCTTGAACGAGAAAAGGTCCGTCGTGAAAAAGCCGATCGGTTTGCCCGGCATCTCCACCGGCCGACGATAGCGCACCACGTAACGCGCCTCGGCTTTGGGATCCGGATCCATCCGGCGCGGTTGCAACCCCGCATCGCGGACGAGTTGGCCAATCTTGGGCGAAGTCTCAAGCAGCGTGTTCGGCCCGAACTCGGCGAGGTAACCGTCCTTGCGCAGCGACTGGATCACGCCCCCCACGCGCCCGCTGGCTTCATAGACCGTGACCGGCACGCCCTTGCGCTTCAGGTAGAACGCCGCGGTTAAGCCCGTGATCCCCGCGCCGATGATTGCGATTGATTTCATTTTTCGTCCCGTGATTTCCTCGCTGCGATTTCCTGCGCCGAAAGAAGTTCCGTCGGATGGTTTTTTTCCCATTCTGCCCGAAAGTTCTCAAGCAAGGGCAATTCAATTTCATCCTTCTTCCGCCCGCTCGCGCGTTTGCTGGCGATAATGTCACGTAAATTGGCCACCCAAAATACTCCCTCCCTCAGACCGCGGGACTTAGCCTCCGCGAAGTTGTTAATGCCGTCGGGCGCAAATACCAAATCCACATCGAACGGCCCGTCTTTGATTTGCACAAAATCGTTTCCGGCAAGGATGCCGCGTTCCAAGTCACCACTGACCTCAAAGCCAATCCTTCGCAGGGCCGCCACGATGCGCCTACCATTTTCCAACGAGCGTTCGGGAAACACATCCACGTCCTGGGTCGTGCCCGGATATCCCAGCAGAATCGCGCCACTCTTGCCGATAAAAAGGTACTGGACCCCTTCGGTCTCAAACGCGCGCGCCACCTCTTCAGCTTGGGCCGGGCGAAACTCAGGTCGTTTCATTTGGCGCGTTTGAAACCCAAGTATTCCGGCAGATTGGCTTCACACCAGGCACGGTATTCGGACATGGTCTTGAAAACGCGCCACGGCGCGTCATCCAAGACGGGTTTGTAAACGCGGTTGAATCCATATTTGATCCGCAACGCCAGCGGACGCGCCATTTGGCGGCGGCATTGCTCGCGGAACGCTTCATCGGCCTGCTCGTCGGTTTGTCTCACGCCAGGCAAGCTTATCCTATACTGCCGCAGCGTCAAACCTTGCCCCGCACTCCACTTCCGCCTGGCTCAATAACTTCTATACGCCTTCCGCGCGTGGTCGTAAGCGGCCAGAGCTTCGTCCTTTTCCGCCGGCTTGATGAACCGCTCCTTCTGCGACCAGCATTGATCCACGCCTTTCAAACCCCACTCGGCACTGCGGCAGCTGGGCGTCAGCGGCTTGTCGCCCACCCGCACCTAGATCGGATTCGTGTGCGACGACGGCAGAATCCGCATCGCCAACCGCTTGACCTGAGACGTGAGCGGCTGCCAGTCCGATTCCGGCAAGGCGATCGTGTCGGCGGACGACGGGATTGTGGCAGCGAGCAGTAAGGCGAAAAGCGAACCGGCCTTCCTCAAGAAGGCCCCCGCTGGCAGAGCAGAGCATTGCATGTTCATGGCGGCTCGTCGAACTCAGGTGACGCTTTGAGTGTTCCCAAACCAACCCGACGTTGAAACGGCAAACTGGCGCGTGGCGCTCCCGCTGCTGCTTACCCCACAAGGATGAGCGTTCCGCAAATTGGCTTGGCGCTTGGGAAGACGCGAAGCGTTTGGAGGGCGCGCGGCCTGCTGCCGCTATCCCCTGCCCTTTCGCTCTGGCGTGGCAAGAGTCAGGCTGCTATCCATCCCGACCATGAAACCGTTGCTCCTCGCCGCAGTGCTGCTCTCGCTACAGACCGCAGTCCGCAGCGCCACCTACGACCTCGTCATCCGGCATGGCCGCGTGGTGGACGGCTCAGGCAACCCCGCTTTCTTCGCTGATGTCGCGGTGAAGGATGGCCGTATCGCCATCATCGGTCGGGTCACCGGCGAAGCCGCCACCGAAATCGAGGCCACGAACCTGATCGTCGCGCCGGGGTTCATTGATGTCCACACGCACGCGGATGATGTGGTAGAACAACCGCGCGCCGAAAATTTTCTGCGCATGGGCGTCACGACGGTGGTCGTCGGCAATTGCGGCGGCTCGGCGCTGGACGTGGGTAAATTCTTCCGCGAGGTCGAAGCCAAGAAGATTTCCATCAACGTCGCCACCCTCATTGGCCACAACACCGTTCGCGAGAAAGCGATGGGCGGAAACTTCGACCGTCCGCCCACCGCTGAGGAAATGGCAAAGATGCAATCGCTCGTGGATCGGGCGATGAAAGACGGTGCGGTTGGACTTTCGACCGGCCTGATCTATCTGCCGGGGACATTCTCCAAGCCAGACGAAATCGTGGAGCTGGCCCAAGCCGTCACACCCTACGTCGGCATTTACACGAGCCACATGCGGCATGAGGACACGCGCATTTACGAGGCGCTGGACGAAGTTTTCCGCGTCGCCCGGGAGGCCCATTTGCGCGCGGAGGTTTCACATATCAAGCTCGGCGGCGAGAAAGCCTGGGGTCAGGCGGACAAGGTGCTGGCGTATCTCGAGCAGGCCCGGGCCAGCGGCCTGGACATCACGCAGGATCAATATGCCTACACCGCCTCGTCCACCACGATGCGGCAGTTGATTCCCGACGACGCGTTTGATGGCGGCAAGAAGAAGTTTCAGGAAATCATCGCCGCCCCGGCGCTGAAGGCGAAGCTCGTGGCGCAGATGAAGGAGAAAATTCATGCGCGCGGACGCGGGGATTACGCCTACGCCGTCATCGCTTCCTACCAACACGACCCGGCGCTCAACGGCCTGAACATCGTGGAAGCGACGAAGAAGGTGCGCGGCTCGGATTCTCTCGACGACCAGATTGAGCTGATTCTGGAACTCGAAATGAACGGCAGCGCGTCCGGCGTGTTTCACGGCATGAGCGAGGAGGACTTGCAGAAATTCATGCGGCATCCGAACACCATGATCGCTTGCGACAGCGGCTTGCGGGAGTTGGGCAAGGACATGCCGCATCCGCGTGGCTATGGCAACAACGCCCGCGTGCTGGGCCGCTACGTGCGCGAGTTGAAAGTGCTGCGGTTGGAGGATGCAATCCGCAAAATGACCAGCCTGCCGGCGAACACGTTTCAATTGAAACAGCGCGGCGAGCTGCACGAAGGCAACTGGGCGGACCTCACGATCTTCGATCCGGAAAAAGTCAGCGACCCGTCCACCTACAACGATCCGCACCACTACGCCCTCGGCATTCCCTACGTGCTGGTGAACGGCGTGCCGGTAATCAAGAACAACAAACACACCGGCGCGAAACCGGGCGCGGCGTTGCGGCATCACTCGCCAGTCGTAATCAAGTGACGCGCGGAAAACTGCGGTTGACACCGCTTTTTGCCGAGATGCCAAATGGCTTCCGATGCAACTGCGGCGACCGCAATGCTCCCTGAACTGGGCAGCGCAAAGGCCAATCTCCCGGCATTCCAATCTTATGAAAACCAAACTTGAACTTCCCTAAGTGCTGACCTTCTGCGCCACAGCGCTGGGAATTGGCGTTGTGTTTACGCTGGTTTCAGCAGCGGCGGATGCGGCTGACACCGCCCCCGCAAAACCCCCGGCAGCCCTTCCGTGGTCGCAGATCGGCGTCGGGGCCGGGCCAGAGGCAGCACTGGCCAGCCGCGTGACTCTCTGGCGGCGCCGGCGGGGGAGAGGCTCGGCGAGGACTATACGCTCCGCGTCAACGGCCAGGAGTTGCCGGTTTATTCGTGCCGCGTCTCTGCCGTGCCACGCAACCAAGTGTGGCCCAGATACCAGCGGCCCGAGAACCAGACCGATCTGGGGCTGGACTTCGCCACCGCTACGATCCGACGCAAGTGCCCGTCACTTCCGGTGGCACACCCGAAACCAGGCGGAAGCCTCTACCGGCGCGGCGGCGAATTGGTCAGGGGCAGTTTTTCGCCCGTGTCTTTGCCTTGGGATTGATAGACCGCCGGCTTCAACCCGCGAAGCGGGTCGTGCGTTCGCTGGTGGCGCCAGATCAGGAAGATTGAAGCCAACACCGCCACGGCAACAACGACCGCCAGGGCGATGGCGGCCACCCGCCAGTTGACCCGCGAGAGTTGAAGCATCAAGAAATCCAGCACCCCCCGGGGCGGGGTTGAAAGGCGCGGGGGCTCGCTGAATCTCTCCGTCTGGCTCAACTCGCCTTCGAGCGCGGCCATGACTTCCGGGACGTTGAGCTTGAGCCGGCCCGCGTAGGTCCGCACGAAACCCCGGATGTAAACCGGGGCGACGAAGACGTCAAAGTTACCCTCTTCGAGTGCGCGGAGATGGTCGGTGCGGATCTTGGTGATGTCCGCAATCTGATGCACCGTGAGGTTCTGAGCCTCGCGGGCGGTGCGGAGTTGTTCGGCAATGGTGGCCATTGGGGTAAATTAAGGGCGAAGCGGCGGGAATAGGCAATGATGTAAAAGCGCCAATTACCCAAGGACTCAAACTGATTGCGACCGCCGCCACGCGAAAGTTTGGGTATTTGGGTATTTAGTTTCCGGGTATTTCCATCCCCTCGCTTGCCCTCCGCGCCACTCGTCGTTAAGCTGCACCCGCAAACTTTTTGACAAATATGAAACGACAACCAAAAGAATTCTTCGCGGGCATTCGCAAAATCCAATACGAAGGCCCGCACTCAAAAAATCCGCTCGCCTTCAAACATTACAACCCGGATGAGTTGGTGGACGGCAAGCCGCTGCGGGACCACCTGCGATTTTCGGTCACCTACTGGCACACCATTCGCGGGCAGTTGGCGGATATGTTCGGCGCGGGCACGGCGGTGCGCCCGTGGGAGGACGGCACCAATTCGTTGGAGATGGCAAAGACGCGAGTTCGCGTGGCCTTCGAGTTCATGGAGAAGCTGGGCGTGCCATTTTACGCTTTCCACGACCGCGATGTCGCCCCAGAAGCCGGAGGTCTGCGCGAAACGAATCGCAACCTGGACGCCATCGCGAAGTTGCTCAAGGAGGAACAGCAACGCACGGGGGTGAAGTTGCTCTGGGGCACGGCGTGTCTGTTTGTGCATCCACGCTTTGTGCATGGCGCGGCGACCAGTTGCAACGCGGACGTGTTCGCCTACGCCGGCGCACAGGTGAAGAAGGCCATCGAAGTCACTCACGCGCTGAACGGCGAAGGCTACGTTTTTTGGGGCGGACGCGAGGGTTACAGCACCTTGCTCAACACCGACCTCAAACGGGAGATGGATCATCTCGGCGCGTTTCTCCACCTGGCCGTGGATCACAAGAAAGCGATCGGCTTCAAGGGGCAATTCTACATCGAGCCAAAACCGAAAGAGCCGACCAAGCACCAATACGATTCCGATGCGGCAGCCTGCCTGAACTTTCTGCGCGAATACGACTTGCTGAAGGATTTTCAACTAAACCTGGAAACGAACCACGCCACGCTAGCCGGCCACACGATGCAGCATGAAATGGAGGTCGCCATCGCCGCCGGCGCGCTCGGCTCGATTGACGCCAACACGGGCGACCTCCTGCTCGGCTGGGACACGGACCAGTTCCCCACCAACGTCTATCTGACGACGGAAATTATGCTCTCGATTCTCAAGATGGGAGGGTTCAAAACCGGCGGCACGAACTTCGACGCCAAAGTGCGCCGCGAAAGCTTCGAACCGGTGGACCTGTTTCACGCCCACATCGGCGGCATGGATGCGTTTGCGCGCGGCTTGAAGATCGCTGCGGCGATCCGAAAAGACGGACGGTTAGCCGAGTTTGTGAAGCAGCGATACAGTTCCTGGGGCAGCGGCATCGGGGCCAAAATCGAAGCCGGCAAAGCCAGCCTCACAGAACTCGAAACCTACATGCTCAAGAAAGGCGATGTCGCGCCCAACACGAGCGGACGGCAGGAGTTCTTGGAGAACCTGATCAACGAGTTTATTTGATTCTCGGGTGGTGGGCGGACCACCAGAAAATAGAGGCCCGGTTGGTCGGTCGGCCGAATCAACCCCTGGGCTTAACCCGGTTTGATGGGCACCTTGGGGTACGGATTCGGGGGCACCCGCAACCACACGAAATTGATCCTGGCAGAACTTGCCAGGCAATTCTTCGTTGTGGAATCGAGCGTGAACCTCCGCTCCTGCCAACACTTGGAGCAATTCAGCCTCACGCAGAGCCGGCAACTTTACGACTTCCACGCGGCGTGGATTGAGCAAGTTTGGCCGACCGCGCAAGAATGATTTTATGACACCCCCACAGTTAATCCCAGGAGACGCCCTCGCGGAACTCACCGACCGGTCCGACCGACGCCACCGGCAACTGGCCCAGACAGGATATTTTCCTGCGCCGGCCAATGGCGAGTATGAGCTACAGCCGACCATCACCGGCCTTTTCAATTACTACCGGGAGCGCGCGAAGGTCGCCGACCCGCTAACCAAAGCGCGGCTGGAGAAATTGCAGGTTGAATCCCGCTTGTTGGAGATCACCGAGAGCGCGAGGCTGGGAGAACTTGCGCCCGTAAAGGAAATGGCCCAACGGGTCTCGGCAGGTTTGCAGAGCATCCGCGCCACCATCCTCGCCGGCGACCTGGACGCCGACCTGAAAGATGACATTTGCCGGGCCACCGAGGAGGCTTACCGCGCCGGGTTTGCCGGTCCTGCAATTCCATGCGGCGGGACATGCCGACCTCGCTCCGCGCCTGTCTCGCGGCGGTGGCGTGGAAACGGTTGTATCCTGAAGGCGCACCCAAAGCGGGACGGCCAAAGAAGGGTGAAGAAAGTAGCCAAAAAAGTTTGGTTGCTTTCGCCACCTTCGCCGCCTACAACTTCAAGAACAATTCGCAGTATGCTGGCCAAGCCCTCGCGATCCTCAACCACTCCCCGGAATTGTTGGAGCAGGCAAAGGATTCGCTGGACGGTGCGTGTTGACGGAGTCTCAAGAGTGAAGCGCGGTGGACCGATTGCAGACCCTTCCGGCGTGGCGGGCTGAGTTGGCGAACCAAACTTCCGCAGGACTGACAGAGCGGGAGCCGAGCCGAGTCTTGAACCTACGGAGGCCGGAAGCCTCCAACGATTCGCAGCCCGGTGGATAACGGGAAACCGCCGACGTCCGCACCTACATTTTCCTTTGCAGATAATCCGTGGCGAAATGCCACAGAACGAAAGATTAGCCGTTATGTCCACCATACCCTCGAAGTAACTTTGTGAAATCCGCGCCATCACAAACACGCTGCGCGGAAAAGTGCCCGGCGTTGACCAGTTGGCCGACACCGCCGAGCGCGCCGGCTGGACCACCGACTTCTTCCGGCAAGAAGCCATGAACCGAATCCCCAAAGCCGCGCCGACGCCCGCGCCGCGCTTGGACGTGTCCCCAGCCGCACTGGAGCAAACGCAACAGTCGCTCCCCTTGATTTACAAAATCCTCCAGCGCTTCACCCAGGACGCGTTCAAACTCATCCGCTGGCTCCGCGCGCACTGGCACCAACCGACCTCGCTCCCGCAAGCCCTGCTCCACCTGCGCGCCCTCTATGCCACACTTTAACCCTTCCAACGTGACACCAATGGCACAGGGTTAGAATCGAGGCAAGGCTTGAAGTTCACGCGCTTCATTTGTTCCTTGCTGTGGGCCTGTTGCAAATGCGCGCAGGTTCGCACCAAGAGTGCCCCGCCGTCTTTGTGGCCTGCCCAGCGCGCAACGGTCGGAACGTCCACGCCGCTCTCAATGGCGCACGTTGCAAAGTAGTGGCGCAGGGAATGATGATGGAAGTTCGGAAAGTCCAGTTTGCGGCAAGCCGTCGCGATACACTTCCGGGCGGACGTGGTTCGCACAATCAACGCCCCTGGCGCGGTCGCATCGCGGTCGCGCTTCATACTGTCCAGCAAGGCGCGAAGATCGTCAGAAAGTGGAATGGTGCGTTGCTCGTGGTTCTTGGTGCCACGCTCCCCGCCCGTAATCGTGAACACGCCAGCCGAAAAGTTCACGGCGCGCCAACGGAGCGCGCGGGCTTCGCCCAGCCGCATACCTGAAAACGCAAGCAACTCGACAAAGTTTGCGCCGCCGTCGCCTTTGCCCTGGGCGTCGGCGCGGATGGTCGCAACGATGGCTTGGAATTGTTCCCGCGTCGGCACGGCGGGCGGCTTGTTCCGCACGCGGGGGCATTTGATGCCTTTGGACGGGTCGCGGAGCATCAAGCCCTGCTCCGTCGCGTAGCGGAACAGGCCGCGCAAGGTTTCGAGTTCCTTCTTGGTGGTCGCGGCCGCGCTTTGGTTTCCCTGGCCAAAAGCCACGCTTCACACTAGCGAGCGGTGCAGTGGCGAATCTGTAACCCAGAAAAGAACGGGTCGAGCACCTTCACGCAGGCGGCGCGGCGGGTGGCAGAACTGTCTTTGAGCGTGTGGCGGTCGGCGTCAATCCAGCGGGCGGCGACCTCGGCAAAGGTGAGTTTCGCGGCTTCCGGGCTGGCGATGGCGTACAAGTCGCGAAGCCAGTCGTTGCGCAGGCGGATGGCGGTTGCCTTGTCGGTGGTGTTGAGCGACAGGGAAAATTGCTTGCCCGCGCGCTTTGCAAAGGCATAATAGACGCCAGACGCTTTTAGTCGCCTCAAGTTGTTTCCGGCATAGTGCCAGTCGTTGGCAGATGCTTCCGGTTGCTTTGAGTCCATCGGCACAGGGTAGGGATGTAAAAGCTTTCCGGGGGTTAACGGAACCCCTGATTTCATTGGTTTGGGTTGGTAGCTCAGTTGGTAGAGCAGTGCCCTTTTAAGGCATTGGTCCGGGGTTCGAGTCCCCGCCAACCCACCACTCCACCAGTTT
>CAIKLQ010000463.1 GCA_903828255.1 uncultured Verrucomicrobiota bacterium | reverse complement strand
CCTTGACAGCAACCGGCTTGGCGACAACCGATTTGACTCCGGCCGTTTTTGCACCCGCCCGGACCCGCGCCCAATAGGCTTTGGAGGCAGCGATGATCTTGGCGCGACCGGCGGCGGTCAGCTTCCCTTTGGTGGGGGCAGGCTCAACCGGGGCCTTTGCCGCCGACGGTAGAGCTACTTTCGTTTCAGCCACAACCGGAGCCGTTGGGGCCGCCGGTGGAGCTATTGCTGTTGGAGCCGCAACCGGTGACGGGGTTCCGCCAAGCACATTGGCGAGTTCCGCCTCGAGGGCTTCGATTTTTGTTTGAACTTCAGCAGCGCGGTGGAGTTGGGCTGCCGACAGTAGTGCTATAGTTACCATAGCGGCCTATTTACCACTATCAGCGCGCCAGGTCAATACCTACTTGCGGCTTTCAATCTGCCCCGGTCTTGTAGGGGTGTGCCTCCTGAGTAGCCCGGTTCGGAAAAACCCGCGGGACGCCCACGGGGCCCGCGTATAATGTATCCATACAGCTACAATATGCCTGACCCCATGAATCCCCACCTCGCCGCCCTCCGCCTCAAGTAACCCTCCCTCCTCCAACAAATGCAAGCCATCGCCCGCCTCCGCCGCGGCTTCTTGAGCCGGCAGTGTTTCAAATCCCCCGGGCACCCCGCCACCCGCCGCGGCCCCTACTATGTCCTCCAAGGCTACTTCCGCGGCCAAAAGCTTTCCGAGCGCGTCCCGCCGGAGCAAGCCGCCCAAGCCCAGCAGGACGTCGAAAAGTACCGCCGCTTCCAAACCCTGGCCGAGGAGTACGTCACCGTCAGCGACCGGCTCGCCTGCCTGCAGGACAAGCGCCCCAAGAGGCCGCCACCGCCCGGTTCCAGTAAACCACCACCTTCTCGAACGGCGTCCGCCAAAACCTTGCCCACCACGGCGTGGCCATCGAGGGACGTCAGGTCCAGCGGTTGGTGAACCTTGTCAGCGGGCGGGGTTTTGAAAGAACCTCCATTTTAACCCGACTGCCGAAGTGGAAACCACTAATCTGCGCTACCACCGCTAATGCCTGAGGCCCGGATGGGAAAGCGCGCCGAGAGGTCTTTTCCGCAGCCAATTGGAAAGGTCTGCCATCAGCGCAGATTAGCGCAGATTAGCGGTTTGAAATCGGCGTTCGGGTTCAAGCCGGCTCGAAACCGGCCGCCGGGCCGCCGCAGGGTGCCCAAACGGGAGCAGGGTGGCAACCGGGGTGGCTGCCGCCTTCACGCTGGCGGCAGTCCGGGAACGCGAGAGCGGGCACGCCCCCGCCACCGACGCACGCCCTGAACCACCAGCGCGCCCCCGCCAAACACCCCCAACGCCACATTGATCGGCTCGGGCACGGCCGTGATGCCTATGCTCCAACTGGAAAGGGTGGCGGTGTTCATCGCCCCGTTGTCCTCAAAGTAGAGGGTCCAATCGCCATTCGGGTTGACGCCATTGAACACCGACAAGGTGTTAAGCCGCGCCGTGTCGCCGTAGTTCAATCTTCCGTCCGCCGCATACGACCCTCCGGCGGTGGTCGGAGTCGTGACGGAAGGGTGTACAGGAATGGTAGATATAAGGTGGCATATAGCACCCTGAGGCGGAGCACCGCAGTGGCTTCCGCCGCTTGGCCGTGAAGCGACTGCCGAACCCAGCGCACGAACTTGACGCTGCGTTGCGTGGTCCGCCACGCTTGCAGCACTAGGGTCGAGAGGAGTTGGCCCGCCGCCGCACACTTCTGGGCGGCCACTTGGGTCCGCCTGGCCCGCCGTTGGTCCTCCGCTTGGTGGGTCACGCCGTGCTGGATTCCCAGGACTTGTTCATAGAGCAGCAACAGATTGTGGGTGATCGCGATCAACTGCGCTTGCGCTTCCTTGGCGACGAGGCTCGTGGCCCAGGCTTTCTTCTCCCTCAACTTGTTCTTGCTCTCATCAAACACTTTCTCGGCTTCCCAGCGCCGCCGATACAATTCCACGAGCACGCCGGCGGGCAGGTCCAGTTCATTGGTGAGGAACTCATATCCCTCACCCGTTTTGGGATCGGTGTACGCAATGATCCGCAACAGATGGCCCTCCCGCGTCCGCACCCGCCGGTCTGCCGTCACCCCGTGGTTGCAGGGATCCGCCGCGGCCCACGGGACATTCGCGATCACGTCAAAGACCATGTTTTCTTTCACGCGATTCAGGAAATAGACGGCGCACTCGTGGCGGCAGCGTTTCCAATAGTCAAAGTCGATTCCGGCTTTGTCATAGACAATGAGCACCCGCTTGCCTTGGGGCACGCCCTGGCGGAGGCCCTTGAGTTTGAGCCGTTTGAGCACACTCATATCATGCTCGTGTAACCCCTCGCCCGTGGCCAGATGCCGCAGCGTGTGCGTCCGTAGATTCAGACTATAGAAATGCCCCACGGCCATCTTGGTGGCGTCGTGCCGGGGATCGTGCGCCGCCGCCTTGTGCCAATGCTGATCTTGGGCGAGGCACTCGTAGTCGGCCAACTCCGGGATCTGCGCCAGCCGGTCGTGGAGCGTGGGATTGGCGGCCGCGACCAACGCCAGGTTCACCGCGCGGATCACGTCGCGCCGCCGCGGGCTATGGAGGGCGGCAAAGTAATTGGAATGGCCGGGCGTGTGCGCGAAGCGCACGCCGTGTTCCTGTAAAAAGCCGCGGCCACTGGCCGAGGTTTCGAGCACCCGTTGCACCCCCAAGTGGAGGCGGTCCGCATCCGAGAAATCGGGACAGGTCCGCGCGTCCGGGCTGGCAGCGGCGAGGCCGGCCAGTGGGTGAAAGAAAGCTTGGGCGACAGTGGTGGGAGGTAGAGTAAGACGCATGGAAAATAAAATTTTACCTGGCAGCTCTGTCAAACCTATTCGCAATATTTCGACGCTGGCGTACAGGCGTGGAGTGCATCAAGAAACGTTATCCGCCCCACCACCAAATACAGATGCACGGACGCCGTGCCTGCGGGGCACAGTGACCACACTAGCCCTCAAATGCTACACCAATGGTAGAACACCATTCCCACGATCGTGTAAGTAAACGGGTCCGTGCCGCCGAAGCTGGCCGAGGGCGGCGTGTAAGTCACCGTGCTATCGGCACCCGAGAGGCTCAGCGTGCCGCCTTGCGTGCTGGGGGTTTGCACGGCAGTGAGCGACACCCCGTCGCCCGTGTCGTTGAGCTTGAACTTGGCGGCAGCGATGGCGACGGTCGTGTTGGTCGGCGTGGAAAAGGAGTCGGCGCCGCCTACCGGGAGGGGGCTGGCATCCAGAATAAAACCGTCTCCAACAGCAGGGCTGGTAAACCCCGATACTGCCGTATCGACCTTCGTCGTGCCTGCGCCAAAGACTGTGTTCAATTTGTAGCCATATCCACTAGCAATCCCCCAACTGTTGGAGGTGGTGGGAGACGCGGTGGTAGCACACAGCTTTTAGAACGTCAGTGCCAAGAGTACTGGGAATGAAGGTTACCGTGCCAGTAATATCAATGCCCAGCAGGTACTGCTGGCTAGCGCTCAAAGCAGGTAGGCCGGTAAGAGTGAAGGTTGGTGTAACACCCCAAGTATCACTAGTTTTACCAGTAAAAACCAGCAAATGCAACACTGGTACTACCTACCCAGGTCAAGGTTGACGCGCTTAACGGGTCGCCGTTAACTGTGTAAATATTGAAGTTGATATTCCCGCCACTGTAGGTTAGCGGAACAAGTTTTGTCCCAGCCAAGAAGTACAGTTTAATCGAATTCAGGGCTCAACGGGACGTCGCCCCGGTCGTAAAGACCAGACCCAACCCAATCTTAGTGCTGCCCCCGGTTTGTAATAGTTTATTGTTGGCGTCGCCATTGGCAACAAGAGTTGAATTAATGACAACACCGGCTCGTCCCACGTCGACCACACCCAGCAGCAGGACCAAGACCATGGTAGCTCCGGCAACAGAACTGTTAGGAATTTGCTTTCGGGACGCGATGTGGTTTCGGGACAATAGCTTTCGTGTTAGGGTCATATTGGTATTGATTGGTTTTGATTCGTGGGAAATGGGTTGCGGAACGCTTCGCGGTTTAGCAAGGGCCGCCCCGACGCCGACCAGATCGCCGCTGAAGTTCCAGAATCAGGTGGGGTTGCCGCCACCGGCAGCGGGGAAGTGGAAGTTTAATGTGGGTAGCGCCGAGGCCGCCGCGCCGCCGCCGTCGTTGCCCAGATTCCGGTCGGTCATAGCGGCGGCCAGGGTGGCATAATCGCCCGGGATATTTTTCGTGCCGGAGCGCGGGGTGGCGAGGGCGAGGGGCGCGAGCAGCAAAGCAGCGGTGAAGGTGAGGAGGGCCGTAGGGTTCATGCTTGGGGCGAGGGTTGGCCTGCCGCCAAGGGTGATCCAGGCGGCGCGCGGACGCGGCGGGTAGCGTTTTGTTTGCATGACCGAGTTTTTGTTGTACATGACGATTCAATTACCAAACGGATCCGAATTCTCGGGGACGGGCCAAGGGAGGGAAGCACGCTCGAAACCAGAGCTACTTACTTACGAGCCTGCATTGCCAAATCAGAAGGCCGACAACGTGCAGCGACTACCCTGCCGGCGGACGCCAATCAAGGTTTCCGTAACGGGGGTCGCTCCTTACTCTTGGCACTCAGTTGGGACCGCCCAGGAAGGCGTCCCCCAACACCTGCCCCAACTCCCCTGCGCCCGTTCCTGAACGTCCCCGCAAAGCCCAGTCGCCCCGTGGCCTGGCTTTCACCCCGCCGCCAACCTCGATTTTCCAACCGGCTCTATTGAGACTCGTGCAATTGGGTGACGGAGTGCGGCGTTCCCGCTGCTTCACCGTCCGAATGCCCACAGGGTTGAAAACTCCTGGCCGGCTTTGGTTTCGGGAGTTGAAGCGGCGGGAACGCCGCGCTCCGCTCGCGCCCCTTCCCTGGCCCCCTATTTGGCGAGCCTCAATAGTGCGGCCCAGGACTAACGCCAGCGTGTGGATATCCAGATGCATAGACTATTGAGGAACCTCCAGGAGGGTCCCTTGCGGCGACGGGCGCGGAGCATGGCGACGGCTGCGTCCAGTCGCAAGGGCGGCGGCTGCCGGGTTAACCCGACCGCCGGCGGGCCGGAGGCTGCCAGCGCCAACGCCCCGCCGGATCGGTTAGATCTAAAAGGAGTCATCCGGCTTACTTAGCCGTCCATTTGTAATCGTAGCCGGCGGGCGGTTCGTAGTAACACGGCCAGTTCGAGTTGCCGGCGCCGCCATTCCAGTAGATCTTGATATAGCTGACATGGCCGTCCGCAAAGCCGGAAACGGTCGGCGCATCCTGGCGTTGCCGCCCCGACGGCGGGGTATGCCAACTTACTGCGGTGGGGCCAGCGAGTTCCCCGTTCATGATGGTTCGCACAGGCGCGAACACCGTGGCGAGCTTCCGGCTGGCCAAGCCATAGTCGCCGTTGCCCCGGTTGACACCGTTAAAGGCATAGCTGGAATAACTCGTCAAGGGCGACTGGAAATAGGTGGTTTCCATCGGGCAGTTAAAAATGGGAATGTTCGATTGCACATCCGGCGGCACGCCCAGATAGGTCACGATGTAATCTTTGTAGAAGTAGGAGACGTTGGTGAAGAAATTGATCTGGTCGCCGTGGTCGTCGGTGTAGAGGCGAATGGCCAGGTTGATCTGTCGGACGTTGCTCCTGCATTGGGCGCACTGGGCGGCCGCCTTGGCCCGGGCCAAGGCGGGCAGGAGCAAGGCGGCGAGAATCGCAATGATGGCAATGACCACCAACAGTTCGATCAACGTGAAGGCGTGGCGCCATGGGGAACGGTCGCGGTCAATTGAAGTTCCGCTAGACATAGTCGTATCGGTCATTATTGATTGCGAATTGCTGTTTTGACGCGCCGCGATTCAAGGAGGTTGGTTTACTAGCGCATTCCCCAACAAGGGGAAGAGGGTTAAGCTATGTTACGGATCGCTTGACCCCTGCACGGCAATGTCACCCAGGCTGACTTAGAGCCTGTTTGAAAAGTCCCACCTCGGCCGTAGCAGCAGCCGTAAGGAGGCTGCTACTTTTCAAACAGACCACGCAATCTTTTTTCCGCAAAATGTTTGAGCATAGAAACTGAGGGCTAGGTTTGGGGTTTCATGTTGAGGAAATTTTTTCACTCTCCCACTCGTCGCTGGTCTCCGCCAAAAACGCCCACCGCCACATTGATCGGCTCAGGCACGGCGGTGATCGCCATCCGCCACCAGCACGACCAGCCGGGCGCGGGTCGGAGGCGACGTCAGGAGGCTTTGTTCCTGGCTCCCGTCGCTGACCTAAGGCTGCGGGTCAGGTTCATGAAGCCGCTGTTGCCGGACTGCGGTGGCTCAAAACAAATCTCCCCACGCTTGCGGCGTGAGGAGAGGAAGAAACAGCGCGAGATTTTGCCTGCGCGCACAAGATTAAGGCATCGAAACCGCTCGATAGAACCGGGTCGGAAACTGGGCCGCTTTGTCGTCCACGAAGTTGAAAGGGGCGGTGTTGGTGACGAGGGAAACCCAGTTCATCGATTTGATATCCATGGTTGCTTGAACCGCGTATTTCACGCCCGCTTGACCCGTGACATTGAACCCGAACTTGTGGTCGGCCAACAAAGCTGCGTCCGTCAAGTTCGCCGCCGGGTTGTCGGCGATGACATTGGTAGTGGTCGTCGAAGTAGTAACAAGCGAACTCGGGCCTCCGATTTCGGTCGTGTCTTGGGCGGTGACGGTGATTGAGCTTGTCGCGCTACCTGCGGTTCTTTCCTGCGGGGTGGGCAGAAACGTGTTGGCGAACCTGGCGTATTCGCCAGGGGCCAAGATCACGTTGGCCGGGAAGGGTTGACCGCTTGTCGGGTCGAGCAATTGAATACGCCCGACCCGATTATCAATCACCGTCACATTGGTCAGCGTGATGTCACCCGCGTTAGTCACGTAACCCGTGCATTGAATGTTGGCGGCCCCGTGAAAGCAGGTGACCCCTTGCGGGTAAGCCGGCTGCTGGACCACTCCGAGAGCGGGCGTCACGATGCTGATGCTGGTCGAGTGGAATCCTCCACCCACGGTCTCGGGGAACGCTCCCGTCAACGCCGTCCCGTCAACGTTTTCCAATGCCCGCACCGTCATAGCCACGCCCGAAATGCTGCCGTGCGGACTGCTGACCCCAGCGCCGACCAAGTCCGAAGTGATGAGAATGTTGTAGCGGCCACTCACCGAAATGCCAGGGTCTAGCGTGGCGTTGTTCAGGAAGTTGGTCAATTTGCCGGTCGCTATGTAGATGCTGCCGGTCACATTGATCATCCGGCAGGCTTCCATCACCACCCCAAAACGAGGAACGACCGGCACGATGTCGCCGACGTGCGCCTGCGCCAGTGCAAAGTCGAAGCCGCTTTGGTAATTGGCACCGCTGCAGCCGGGCGGGTCTTGAATGGCTTTGACGTTGGAGGGGTTCGGGAGCGAGCAGGCAACGAGTCCGATGAGCACCGCCATGGGGCTCACAAAATTCAATGACGTTGTGCTTGGGTTTTTCATAACGATTTCTTCCTTGGTTGATCGGGTTCGCACTGGTTCGGCAGCGCAGGTTTCCCGGGCGGCTGCGGTTTCACGCAACGGCACGGTTTGCGCACATATCTGTGCGGAGGCTTGTCGGTTTGAGGCTGTTCGATTCATCACTTTGCCGTTAATATACGCGAAGCGGGCCGATATCTTGCAGCGTTTCGTTGGGAAACATTACGGACTCAGGCTGCGTAAATTACGCAGCGATGACGAAGCTCTGAAAGCCCAAGCCACCAGACGAATCGAGGGAATTGGGGCGTTTCGAGGGGGGCGCGGCGCGAGGTTCGGGGGTCAGGCTTGGCCGGCTGCCCCGGTTCCGGATCGCACGGTGAGGTAAGCGAGATAATCCAGCAACCGTTGTTTCATTTCCTGGCGCGGGACAATGGCGTCAATCAGGCCGTGGTCGAGAAGGAATTCGGCGGTTTGAAAGCCGGGCGGCAATTCAGCCTGAGTGGTGTCCTTGATGACACGGGGGCCGGCAAAGCCGATCATCGCCCCCGGCTCCGCCAGGATCAGGTCGCCCAAGGTGGAGTAACTGGCCATGACGCCGGCCATGGTGGGATGAGTGAGGATGCTGATGTATGGGAGGCGCGCCCGGGCGTGGTAGGCGAGGGCGGCGGAGGTCTTGGCCATTTGCATGAGGCTGAACATGCCTTCGTACATGCGCGCGCCGCCACTGGTGGAGATGATTATGACCGGCAGATTTTTTTCGGTGGAGCGTTCGATGAGGCGGGTGAGCTTTTCGCCGACCACTGAGCCCATGGAGCCGCCGAGGAAACTAAAATCCATCACCCCCAAGCCCACGCGTTGCGTGCCGATGTTGCCGATGCCAGTCACGACGGCGTCGGTGAGGGTGGTGGCCTTTTGGTAAGCGTCCAGCTTGGATCGGTAGGTAGCGACGCCGGTGAAGGCGAGGACGTCCACGCTGGTCATTTGGGCGTTCATTTCCTCAAAGGTGCAAGTTTCCACAAGGGAATGGATGCGTTCGCGCGAACCGATGGGGAAATGATGCTGGCACTTGACGCAGACCTTGAGGTTTTCGTCGAGTTCCTTGTCGAACATCAGGGTCTCGCACCGGGTGCATTTTCTCCACAGGCCCTCGGGCATTTCACGCTTCTTCTTGCTGGTGGCGAGCCGGGGTTTCTTCGCAAAGGCGGTTTCCGGGCCCGTCGGCGGGGAGTTGAGCGCGGGTTCGGTGTCCGCCACGCCGGTCAGTTTCTTGGTGAAAAAAGTCGTTGCCATGGCAGGAATGTAGCGCGTTTGAGTTTGGGCGGACGGATTCATCGCGTCTCAATCTGTTGAACGACTCGTATGGCTTCCATCGGTTGCATTATTCAAAGGCCGCGCGCCACTGTCCAGACGCAAACTTCAGCCGCGCCGGCGTCCCGGAGCACCTTGGCGCACGCGCTGGTCGTCGCGCCGGTCGTGAAAACGTCGTCCACTAGGATGAGTCGCAGGCCGTCCGGCTTGCGGCCCGGGCGCAGGGCGAACGCGCGTCGGACGTTGGCGGCGCGTTGTTCGCGCGTTAACCGGGTCTGCGTGCTGGTGGGGATGACCCGGCGCAAAGCCGATTCGTTCAAGGAAATTTTCAGCCCGGCCGCCAGATGCGCCGCGAGGCGACCGGCCTGGTTGAATTCGCGCGCCCGCTCCTTGGTCGGATGCAAAGGCACAGGGAGCACGCAATCCCACTGCCCCGCGCGCAAGGCGGGCAGGGCTTCGCGCAGAAACAGGTCTGCGAGGAACGGCTCGAACCACATCGCCTGTTGGTATTTGTAGCGGTGAATGGTTTCGAGCACCACCCCGGCAGCGACGACGGCGGAGCGCGCCGAAGAAAAGTGCAGGTCCATCTCCCGACAGTTCGAACATTCGAAGCTGCTGGTGATGGCGCCATCGAACGGCAGCCCGCAACGATTGCAGTAGGGCGGTTTGATGAAGCGTACCTGGGCCCAGCAACGGGGGCACACGAGGCCCTCCTCGACTTTTGCCCGGCACTCGCCGCAAAGCTGGCAGGCTTCGGGGTAAACGAAGGCAAGGCCGGCGTTGAGCCAGGAGCGCAGGGCGGCGGCGGTCATGGCGTGAAGTTAAAAAACGCGGGCGGTTGAGCCAAGCAGGAAGTGCTGTCCATGGAGGGCCGAGCCCCGCCTCGGCCAGTCAAAATTCAAGCCCTGAAACTTGTCGAGGTGGGACTCGGCGCTCCAATTCCAGTGCGGCTGCGGCCTGGAGTGCCGCACGCCAGTTTTCGGAACGCACCGGGTCGAAAACCGGCGCTCCGCAAACAAAAAAACTGGCAGCGGCGGCCCAAAATGTTACTAGATGGGGCGATGGCACGCGAGGCACAATCAATTTCAGACGCGAACGCACCCGGCGGGCGCTACGGGCGCTTTTATTTGCAGGAACTCCTGAACAGCGGCGGCATGGCGGAAATCTGGCTCGTCACCGACGCCAAGGGCAAGGCGTTTGCGCTCCGGCGCATGCACCATCGGTATCGGTTTAACCTCCTGGCGCGGCGGCGGTTCGTGCAGGGTTGCGAACTGCTTTCCCAGATTCACAATCACGAGAACATCGTGGGTTACATTGAGCACGGCCGCGCGGAAGGGACGCTATATCTGCTGATGGAATACATCGAGGCGTCGAGCTTGAAGGAGCTTTACGCGAAGCAGGATCCGTTGTTGCAGGAAAACGTGGCGCAAATCCTCCTCGACATGGCAGCGAGCCTCGAGCACTTGCACGAGAACGGCTACATGCACCTGGACTTCAAGCCGGAGAACGTCCTCGTCACGCGCAACGGACATGTGCGACTGATTGATTTCGACATCGCGCAACCGCTGCCGGACAAGCCCAAGAGGATGTCGAAAAACCCCGGCACACCGGCCTACATGGCGCCAGAGCAATTGCAGCATCTGCCGATTGACGGGCGGGTGGACGTCTTTGCCTACGGTGTATCTGCGTATGAACTGCTCACGTATCAGAAGCCGTTCCCGGGCGAAACGCCGGGTGAAATCCTGTCGAAGCACCTCAACCGCGCCAGCTTCATGACGCCACGCCAGCACAATCCCGACATTCCGGCAGCCATGGAAAAGGTGATTCTGAAATGCCTCGAACCTGATCCCGACGACCGCTATCCGTTTTTCAGCGTGCTCAACCGGGATTTGAAGGCGGCGCTGTACGTGTGAGCCACTTGCGAGTGGCTGCGGTTCGGTGGTGCGCCGCTTTTCTTGGTGGCAAAATTTCTGGCAGCAGCTCTAAATCCCAAACCCCAAGCTCCAGAGAAACCCCAAACCCCGCCCTACACTGCCATTCATTCCTCTGCCGATTCTTCGACGCGAATCATTGATCTGCGGTGATTCTCGACAAGCCGCGGGGGAAGTGGCATTGTCCGGTCGTGGTATCAGCCAAAATGGAACAACTGCGCGCCCTGCTGCGCTCCTACGGTTCGTGTCTCGTCGCCTATTCAGGCGGCGTGGACTCGGTGTTCCTTGCCCGCGTGGCCCACGATGAACTGGGCGCACGGGCGCTGGCGGCCATCGCGGATTCGCCCAGCTTGCCCCGCCGTGAACTGGCGGAGGCGCTGGAGTTGGGCCGCCAATTCGGTTTTCCCGTCCGGGT
>CAIKLQ010000462.1 GCA_903828255.1 uncultured Verrucomicrobiota bacterium | reverse complement strand
AGGGCGAAGACCGTGCCGCTGCCATTGGCGCCGCCACTTTGAGTTGTGCCATAAAACTCCCCATCTGGACCCAGACTCAGCCCGCCGAAGTGGGGATGGGATCCGTCATCCGGGTAGCCTCTGAAGAAATGGAGCGGCTTGAGTTCGCCTTGAGGCGTGAATTTGAACACCGTGCCGTTGCCCGAGTAAGCAGAATTCGCAAAACCACGCCCCCCGGCGGAGGTAGTGCCGTAGATATTTCCCGCCGCATCCTGCACGAGCGCGGACATGGGGTTGGTGCCGTTGGTGCCGTTGAAGGACACGAGACTCGTCAACTCGCCGCCCGGGGTCATCCGGAAAAAGTTACCCCAACCTCCGTTGGTGCCGCCGTTAACGGTCGTGCCATAGAAGTTGCCGTCCGCTGCCCGCAGCAGCGGCGCTTGCGGGTGGGCGCCGTTGGTGCGTTGGAATGATGCCAAGGTCAGGAGGTCGCCGTTCGTGGAAACTTTGAACACCGTGCCGAGCGAATCTGCACTCAAACCGCCATAGATCGTCGTTCCGTAAAACCAACCATCCGTGCCTTCGGTAAGGCCATGGGGATAAACACCGTTGGTCCACCCAAACGAACACAATGGGACGTAAGAGCCAGTAGGTGACATTCGGTAAGCGACGCCGACGCCCCAATCACCTCCATAATCCGTGACTCCATAGAAATCACCATCGCTTCCTTGGACAAGCCCGCTTTGTGGATTCGAGCCGGTGGGATAATCCAGATGGACGAGGGTGCTGAATTGGCCGTTCGTGCTGATGCGAAAAACAGTTCCACGTCCCCCGTTGGCCAGATCATTGGTGCCACCGCCGATCGTCGTGCCGTAAAGCGCGCCGTCGCGGCCTTGCACCAAGGTGGCTTCCGGCACGGCGCCGTTGGTGCCGTTGAAGGACCACAGCGTAGTGAACGTCACGCCGGCCTCCGCGCGGGTTGTCAGGAGCAACAGGGCGAGCAGACAGGAGAATCTGCGGCGAGTCGCACTGGCGTTGTTCATCTCCGACTGCGGACGCGTGTGAAAGGATTTGGATGGGGTGGTCATAGTTGTGGGGGAGTTGGTGATTTCATTTGCAGAACGAGAGTGGCTTCAATCGGCTGACGGCTTCCGCTCCCGGGCACCGGGCCAGCGCCGTCCCCTGCGACACGGCTTTTTTCTCCGGTTGGAAATTCAGGAAGCACACTTCGCCCGCCGTCAAGTCGAGCGCCAGTGGTTTGGACAGCATCTCGAACTCGTGACGCCCCGGCTCAAGCACCAGCGTGGTGAAGCCGCCTTTGCGAATTTCGGCCGCTCTCTGCCCGTCAACCTTCACCCCTTCAACACCGGAAGCGGCTTTTCCCTTGTCCCAGAAGACGTGGACCAGCGCCTTGCCGGATGGTGGCGACGCAGGCTCGAATCGCTTGGGGGTTGGCGGCGGGGGCGGGTTGAACGATTCGCGCCAACGCCGGGCGTTCTCCCACTTTGTTCGGGTTTCGATGGCTGGAAGCTGGGTGAGTTTGAAGTGGGCCAGTCGCTCTTGATCATCGAAATTCATCCAGAGCAACCGATCAATGTTCGGTTCGGCAATGCCACCAGCCGCGCTGTAGCCACCAGCAATCAGCCAGAACATCGAGAATTCGACGCCCGACCAGCGATAGCCAATGACCTGCAGATCGGGGAAGTCCCAAATGGGTGGTCCAAGCTGGCGGGTCACTTCTTCGCGGGTGGCGCGGGCCACCTCCAGCTTGGCGGCTTGTTTTTTCCAGTTGTTCGTGACTTTCAGCCCCGAGTTCGGAATGGGGACGATGAGGCAGCCGCTCAACGTCACCGCCACGCCGATCAGCGCCACCGTGCCGAGAATTCGAAAGGGCTTCATGTTGCTCCGTTTCGTATTTTGTCCACTTGCTCCGGTCTTCGCGGGCATTCAGTACTAAAAAGCGTGCAATTCCACCCGGCCGGATCACCGCGCAAACGAATTCATTCGCCCGCACACATGAGCGGACAGGGGCTGCTTTTTTTGCGGGCGCGCTCGGCCCAGCGCTCCAACTGTTCGTCGAGCGAACGGCTGTTTGACAGGCTGACGAAATCCTTTTGCAACACCACGCCCGCGTCATCGAAAGCCACGAAGAGCGCGTGCCAGCCGCCCACTTCGAAATCGTCGCCCATCGCCGACTCGGTGGACGCTACCCACCAGAACATCGTCCAGCCGGATTTTTCCCACGAGTAGGCAATTGAGGGCGCCCGGTTGCAGGCACGACTGCAAGGCCCCAGTCGTTGCTCCACCTCAGCACGCGTCGTAGAGCCTGGCACGATGATGCTGACTTCGGATCGCTTGATCACGCGTCCGGCCACCAGTTTGTTCGAGAGCGGCGGAATGGGGAGAATCCCAACGCAACCAGTCAGCAGAATTGCCATCGCGACGGCCACAGCAGCAGAGAGGATTGTTTTCATGGCTTCATCAGGTTGGCAACCGTCGCCGATCGCTGTTGCCCTTCAGAAGCACAAAGCGAGAAAAGCGGCCAGATCGGATCACGGGACAGCCAAATACTTTCGCATCAGTTAGGCAATGCATGCCCCAAATCGTCTCACCCGCTTGGCTCAAGTTATCACCTCCCAGGAGGTGTTTGCTTGCGCTGTTCGAGCCAAGCCTGCGCCCGCCGTTTGCCCTCCGCAATTTCTTCCGGCGACAACAACAACTCCAGCAAGGACGCAGCGCGCTTCGCTTTGGTGTCCCCTTGCGCCGCCGCCAGCAGATACCACTTGTAGGCTTCGACCTCGTACTTCGCCACGCCGTCGCCGCGCTCGTAGCAAAGGCCCAGATTGGATTGAGCCGCGGCAAGATTCTGCGCGGCGGCCCAGCGAAACCACTTCACCGCCTCCACCGCATTCTTCACCGCACCAAGCTTGCCAGCATTGAATGCCTCGCCCAGTTCATTCTGGGCCTCGGCATTGCCGGTCGCCGCTTTGGCGCGCAGCTCGGCCGGTAGCTGGCCGCGGGCCGGGCTTTGCGGGGTGTCGAGGAGCGAAACCTCCGGTGGCTTGAAATCACCGGCGCGTTTTTGCCCCTCGGCCAGTTGCTGCCGGGTCAACTGACGTTCGAGTGTGGACACAACCTCCTTGGCAACTTTGTCACCTTGCGCTGCGGCGAGCAGATACCACTTGTAAGCCTCCGCCTCGTCCTTCGTCACGCCTTCGCCATTGCGATAGCACACCCCCAGATTGAATTGCGCGAAGGCATGATTTAGTTCGGCGGCTTTGCGATACCACCGCACGGCCTCCGCTCCATCCTTCGTCACGCCATCGCCATTGTCGTAGCACAAGCCCAAATTGGATTGAGCTCCGGGATGATTCTGTTCGGCGGCTTTGCGATACCATTTCACCGCCGCTTCGTAATCCTGCGCCACGCCTTGACCGCTGGCGTAACAGACCCCCAAATTGAACTGAGCTGGTGGATAATTTTGCCTGGCAGCCATGGAAAACCATTTCACCGCTTCCACAAAATCCTGTGCTACGCCCTGGCCATCCCGGTAGCAGACGCCCAAATTGTTTTGGGCTACGGCGTAATCCTGCTCGGCCGCTTTGCGACACCACCGCAGCGCCTCCACCTCGTCCTTCGCCACGCCGTCGCCGTAGGCGTAGCATGCTCCCAGATTCGACTGAGCGGGTGCATGATTCTGCGCGGCGGCCCGGTGATACCACTTGACCGCCGCGACAGCATCCTGCGCTACGCCGTCGCCCCGGGCATAACAGCACCCCAGATTATACTGAGCGTCCTCCTGATTCTGCTCGGCGGCCTGGCGCCACCACTTCACCGCTTCCACCACATCCTTCGGGACGCCTTGGCCGGCGGCGTAGCAACTGCCCAAATGGAATTGAGCGTTGGGGTGATTCTGTTCGGCAGCTTTGCGGAACCACTTCACGGCTTCGACGTAATTCGTCGGCATGCCGAACTTGCCCACGGAAAACGCCTGACCCAATTCAAATTGGGATCGCGCATCGTCCTTCTCCGCTTTGGCGCGGAGTTGGGCCAGCGCCTGTCGGTCTGCTTCGCTTGGCCGCGCGTGGGCACAAGGCAAAAGCAGACTGACGGCGCAGAGGAGTGAGGGTATCAGGGTGGTTCTCATGGGCGTTAGAAGTTCGTCACTTCAATTCGGTAAGAGAGGATTTATCCGCAGCGAGAAACTCCAACACGCCGTCAGACCGAAACACCGGACCTGCTGGCACCGCGTCGTATTCCCCACGCTCCTGGCCATCCACCACAATCACCATCTGGCCGCCTTTCTTGGCCGTGAACGCGATGTGGTTTCCATCGGGACTGAATCCAAAGTATCCGAGGGCGTCGTAATCGGTTCCTTTTTTCCCATCCACCACGAGGAAGAAATTGTTCCCCTGTCGGCCCTCATAGGCAAGGCGCTTGGAATCGTCGCTGAACACCATCCCGCCCACCAGAAAATCCATTTCGATTTCGTCGGCTTTGCCGTCCACATAAACTCGCTTCATGCGGCCGGAGTGTGCAAGATAAGCTATTCGGCGGCTGTCCGGACTGAACAGGACGGAAGTCCCGGATCCCAACGCGTAAACGGTTTGCATTGAAGCGCGGTTCGGTGCGACGCCCGGGGGCATGGAGCCGCCGATCCCGTCATGAACCGGTCCCGATTTGCCATCCACCAGGATATACGCGGACCGATCGGGTTTGGCTACAGCGCAGGCCAGCCGCTTGCCGTCCGGGCTGAAGGTGAGGGTTCCGTCCACGATTCCTTCAATTTTTGCCTCAACCTTTCCATCCACCACCAGAAACCACTGCTGGCCATTCCGTCCGGTGTAGGCGGTCCTTTTCCCGTCAGAGCTGAACACGAAATCAATGCCCAACCCGACAAAACCCGGCCCCCGTTTCCCATCGACCACTCTAAGCCATTTGGTCCCTTCATTCGCCGCGTAAGCAAAGCGCGTGCTGTCCGTACTGAATGTTAGAAATCGCTCATCCAGACCATCATGGAGGTCGCTGGCCTTCCCGTTGACAACAACGCACAACTTGCCGCTTTCTCTATTCCGCGCCACGTAGGCCGCCTTGCTCCCGTCTGGAGAAAAGGCCGGTTTGACGTTCCAAGCAGCCAGGCCACCACCCGCGTCAGGCTGCAAAGCTCCGTCCACGACCGCGACGAGGTTCCAAGCCTTCTTGGCCAGGTAAGCGTGACGTTTGCCGTCATTGCTGAAGACAAAGGTGTCGGGAAGGACCAGATCGAATTTTGGACCTTCCTGTTCGTTGATGATGAAGCGTGAGCCGGCAACTCCCCGGACGGCATACGCCAGCGCACTCCCGTCGGAGCTGAATACGGGATGGGTAATATCCACGTAGGTTTGGCCGCGCTGACCATCCCGGCGCACGAACACCTCCTTGTCTCGTTCGCCTTCCACCTTGGCCACGTGACATCCTTCGCGAGTCATTACCGACGCGAAAAAATAGGCGGATTTGCCATGATTCGTCTCGCCCTTGAGCAGGTCGGTTTTCGTGATTTTCGCACCGGTCCAACCAGCCGTCTCCTGGGCAACACTGCAACGAGCGATAGTGATGGCGAACATCGCTACTACCGAGTAGCGAATGAAACGACCATTCATGGTCGCGAATGAGGTCATAGGTTTCATGGCTCGAGTTCTCCGGCTGGCGAGTTGGTGTTTTGATTGGGCGTCAGAATTTTGGCGTCGGGCGTCTGAATCTGGCGATTGCCCCGGAGCAGGTCGGCGCATTGCCTGCGCCCGGGCGCCGCGGTGGCGGGTATCGGAGGTTTCACGGGGGCAGTCGCCAGGTCCAACGCCGTCTTGCCGTCGTTGTCGCGGGCGAATCGCCTCACTTTCGGCATCCAGTTCATGGCCTTCATTATTTTCGTTGTCGCGGGGGCACTGTCTTGTCAGGTTGGGAATTCCTCGACCCAGGGATCATCAACTCTGGCTACAAAGGGGGGATCTCTACCACCCTGAATTCACCGGGCCGCCCCGCCGCCAGCCAGCGACCGTCGTCGGAGATGCTGACGCGCACAGCCCAGGGTTCAGCGAAACGAACCCGCCCAATTTCTTTGCCCGTCGCCACTTGCCAGACGCTGGCAGTGCGGTCAATAGAGCCAGAGGCTAGGCGCGCGCCATCCGGAGAGAAGGCCAGGGAAACCACCAAATGCTGATGGGCTTCGAACCAGCGCAGCCACTTGCCTTCGCTTATGCCCCAAATTCCAATCTTGTTCCCACTGTAGCCCGCCGCACAGAGGCGGCCATCGCGACTGAGTGCCGTGGAGATGGGGGTAGATTCGCCGGGCAAATCCTGGTGCGTCAGTTCGTGGAGCTTGCGCCCGGTTTTCGCCTCGAGCAGCATCACTTTGGACTGCACCACGGCCACGCTTTTCCCGTCTCCCGAGAATGAAACAACCTGCGAGTCCTGCCCTTGCACAGGGCTGCTCCAAAGGCGTCTGCCGGTCGCTACCTCTACCGCAGCCAAATTTTCTCCAGATCGGGCCGAAGCAGCGCCAGCGTCCCAGATAGCTTGCGAGCCATCAGGCGAAACCGCCAGGCCAGTCACCGGCCCGCTCTTTGCGGCGGGGACTTTGACCGCGGGGTTTTTCTGGTCGGTCCAGACGAACACGAAACCCTGGTCGGTACCGGCAAAGAGCTTTTTCCCATCCGCTGAAACCGCGAGGCCACGAATCTCTCCCTCCGCCCCGGTCAACGTTGTTTCCAACTCACCGCCCGGCAACCGCAACAGACGGACGGAGCCATGATCGCTGGTGACGGCCAGCCGGGATGAACCGGGCATGAAAACGAGTCTTCCGTTAAAGCTGGGTTCGATCTCGTGGAGAACGGTCTTCATGGCCAACCGGGCATCCCGTTGGTCCAGACTTTCCACCACGCTGGGCTTGAACGCGACAGCGGGCGGCGTTGCCGGCCCCGGCCAGGGCGGCGCTTCCCAAAACACCAAAGTGCGTTTCGGTGTGACACCCCACAATCGCATTCCGTCTGGACTGAACGCGAGAGAATCGACTTTCGCATCGATGTGCAGCAGTTCCTGGCCAGAGGTGACATCAAATATGCCGATTCTGCCACCCGAACCGGGAAGCCATCCGCACGCCACAGCCAGCCGAAGACGGTCCGGGCTAAAAGCGAGTGCGGAGGCGCCGGTGGCAAGCGACGCGACCCACTTTGGTTGGCCGGTCACCATGTCCCAAAGTCGCAGCTCTGCCGACAAGCATCCCGCGGCGGTGGCTAACAGGCTGCCGTCGGGGCTGGCAGCGACTGCTGACACCGGAATCATGACAGGCAAATCACGCCACTCGCTGCTCACCTGCTTGGAAAAGACGTCGCGCAAGGAAGCCCCGGGTCTTGGTTCGGTCACCCGTCGGCAAAAGACCGCGTCTCCGGACGTGGTATTCCACACTCGAACATTTCCATCGTAGTCGCCGGCGACCAGGAAGCGATTGTCCGGACTGAAGGCGAAACTGCAGACTCCGGGGAGGTTTGTTCGGAGGATAAGCTTCCCGGTGCCTGCCTCCAGCAAAACAAGGTCGCTGAGCCCCTGTCCACGCGCGGGCGGCTGTGGTTCAGGCGCCAGCGCCACCCGCCGACCGTCGGGGCTGCAGGAGATCTTCTCGGGTTCGAATCCCAGGTTGGTGAGGCTATAGGACCAGGCTTCGCGTCCGGACGGCAGGTCCCAGAAACGGAGTGCGCTATCACTCAACCATACAAGTGCGGCAGGCGAGGTGGCCAGAACCGCGTCATGACTGTTATGGCCTTCGAAGGGGCGGGCCGAGGCCAGCGTGCGTCCGGTAACCAGATCGACAACGTCCAAAGCTCCTTCCAGAGTCGGCACTGCAACCATCCGCCCGTCGAGACTCAGCGAGGCGGAATTGCGCCAACTCACCGACCCGTGCCCGCCCAATGGGATGACCGTGGAAGCGCCCAACTCCCATACACGGATCGTATGGTCGCTGCTGCCGGAAACCAGGCGGTTGCTACCGGGGATGAACGCCAAGGAGTTCACATCATGCAGGTGACCGCAGAGCGACCTCACTTCCTCGCCGGACCGAACATTGATGATAAGAATCCGCCCGGTGTCAGCCAAGTGCATAGCGCCGCCCGCCTCTGGCACGGGAAAGTCTATTCCGATGAATTCGAGACGGGCGCAAGCGATAGCCAGCCGCTGGCTATCGAGGGAGAACTCCAACGCCATCGGCCCGTTCTTCATTAGCCTGTGACGGAGCATCTCCTTCCGCGCGGAGACATCCCAGACAATGACGCGGCCGAGTTCCGCCCAAACTGCGATTGCACCCCTGTCCTGTTTTTCCACCGCCATCTCCACAAAACCGGCGGCGACTCGGGCGCCATCCGGGCTAACCGCGACGCTGAGGAGTTCACCCGTTTCATGCAGATTCGTGATCGCCAGGAGCTCCCGGCCGGTTGAAGTGTCGAAGACCCGGAGGTCTCGCGTCGCCATGCGCCGCTCCCCGAAGCTGCTCAGTCCCACCGGCATGCCCAACGAGACCACCCGGCTGCCGTCCGGGCTGAAGGCCGCCGCCAGGATCGGATAACTCGCCACTTCCCGCCCGTTCGCGGCGTCGTAGGAACGAATCATGCCATCGGCGTTGGCCACTATGATCTGCTGGTCATCCGGACTGAAAGAGAGGCATAGCGGTTTGAGCTTCTCTCCGCTTGCTCGAAGCAATTCCCGCTCTGGGATCAGCCCGCCCAAGGACACCACCCCAAGTGCCCACTCGTCTTTACCAACGGGCCGCACATAGGCCAGACGGTGCGCATCATGACTAAAGGCCAGCGCTTCCTCGACCATGAGTTTGTCTTCGAACCGCTCAGTTCCAACCGTGGCCGGCCAGGTCTGAGCCGGTTGCGACAGGTCGCCCTGGAGGTTCCAGAGCAACAGCCGCCCGTCCTTTTCAAGCGACGCCAGCCAGCGTCCGTCGGTGCTGGCCGCGAGGCGGCACACTTCGTTGCTCTGCCCCACTAACACCTGGCAGGCGGGCTGGCACTGGCGCTTGAGGTAATGCCATTCCCATTGCCGGAGCGGCGGCGGGCAGGCTTCCAGCAGGCGATCGGCCTGAGTGAGGTCCCCTGCTTCCAGACGTTGAGCAGCCAGGAGCACGCGACTGGAATAGGCCCCGGCCTCAGCCTGGTTCCGGGCCCGCTCAGATTCATCGGCGAAACGCAAGGCGCGCGCCGCCTCGTTGGTTGCGAGTTGACGCTGACCGTCGGCTTCGCGAGCAAACCGATTCGCCCGCCAAGCTTGAGATGTGCTCGTCACAATCCCACCCACGAGCACCAACCCAAAAGCTGTCGCAGTGGCCAGCGCCACCCGGTTCCGCCGCGCAAAACGCCGCAGCCGATACGCCGTTGACGGTGGCGCCGCCACTACCGGCTCCTGCCGCAAATGCCGCCGCAAGTCCTCCGCAAACACACTCGCCGATTCATACCGCCGCGTCCGGTCCTTTTCCAGCGCCTTCATCACGATCCAGTCCAACTCCCCGCGCACCAGCTTGCCCAGTTTCTCCGGGGTGATCCGCCTTTGCGTCGCGGCCGTGGTCAGTTCCTCCTTCGTCAACGTCGTCAGCCGCGCGGATGGCTTGGGCGGTTCTTCCTCCCGGATCGTCTTCAGGATCGCCTCCATTCCCGCCTCCCGCAGCTTGCTCGTCTCGAACGGCGTCTTGCCCGTCAGCAATTCGTAGAGCAGCACGCCCAACGAGTAGATGTCGCTCCGCGTGTCAATGTCCTCCCGATTCGCCCCCGCCTGCTCCGGGCTCATATACGCCGGCGTGCCGATGACTTGTTGAAACCGCGTGAACACCGTCTTGTCCGTCAACCGCTGTGCCGTCGCCTTCGCGATGCCGAAATCAATGACCTTGGGCACCGGCCGATCATCCTGCACGCTCACCAGCACATTGGACGGTTTGAGGTCGCGATGAATGATCCCCTTCTGATGCGCGTGCTGCACGGCCGCGCAGACCTGCATGAACAACTCGAGCCGTTCGGGGATGCTCAACTTGTTCGCTTCGCAGTAATCGGTGATGCGCACCCCGCGCACCAGTTCCATGACGAAGTAGGGCCGGCCGGTGTCGGTGGCGCCACCATCAAAGACGATGGCGATGTTGGGATGATCCATCATCGCCAGCGCCTGACGCTCGGCCTCGAACCGGGCCACCACTTCCCGGGTGTCCATGCCCAGCTTGATGATCTTGAGCGCGACCCGGCGGCGCACCGGTTCCTCCTGTTCCGCCATCCACACCACGCCGAAGCCGCCTTCGCCGATCTGCTCCAGCAATTTGTAGCGGCCGATGCGGTGGCCGGCTTTCTCCGTTGGCGGCAGGGGGAGCGTGGCCTTCACCGCTTCCGAACTCATGAAGGCCCCGGCCTGCTCATGCGCAGCCAGGAGGGACTCGACTTCCTGGCGCAGGGTCTCGTTGCCGGCGCAGGCGCGGTCGAGGTAGGCGCGCCGCTCGGCGCTGCTGGTGATCTCCAGCGAGACGGCGAGGAGCGTCTCAGGCGATGGCGGTTGCTCGCTCATGGGAGACTCATAGCATTGGGGCATACCCCCGCCGGATTGGACCCCTTCTCCGGCTTTGGTCCAAGCCCAATTTGCACGCCGAGCAGCAGCAGGCAAAGGAGTCCGGGCAGTTGTACCAGATGAAAAATGCCATTGTGGTCGAAGGTCACTCCAAGCCGGAACGTCACCGGTGTCGCTTGAAGCGCAGCGGCGAGGATGGTAATCCCCACGCCAGCGACCATCCATCCGGCGCCCGCCAGACGGCGTTGGACGCCGAGGCTCAGATAGACCGCGAGGCAAAAAACCATGGCCGTCCCCTCGTAAACGATGAAGGGCAGGAAGCTGCTCGCGAGATACGAGACGTAGGCGAAAAAGCCGGCGCTCAACAGCAGCAACCCCGGTAAGGTGCCGACCGCAGCACCCGGTCCCCAGCGATCCAACACTGCCCCGGCAATAAAACAGGCCTCCGTCAGGCCCAGTGCGCCGTTGATGGGATGCCAGAGGAGCTTCCGGGCCGACGTGTCGAGGGCGAGTCCGTGCGCGAAGATGCCCACGGCGCTGGCGACCGCCAATCCGCCGAACATGCCGATCCAGAGCCAGGCGCGGAGCGGATGCGCATGCCGCCTAAAATAGAGCTTGGTCATTGCCGCCACTGAGACGATTGCCAGCGGCAGGTTTGTGGCCCCAGTGACCTGTTCGATGGTCGAAGAATTAAGTTGCATCGGCGTGGTGGCGGTGCGGGTTCTTCAGTCCCCTGGAACAGGGGACATCGTTTGGGGGGCGGGTGCGGCGGTCGTGGTCAGGAGCGGGTTCGATCTGAGCATCGCGGTTGCGGGGTAGATTTTCACGCCGAGTCCCGCCGCGAGTTCGGCCGGCGTGCGGCCCTGCTGGAACCGTTGGATCAACTCGGCGCAGACCAGCGGATCCTCCGTCGGCAGCGCGTGGCCGCGCCGCGGCACTTTGACCAGCATGGCCCCGGGGATCTCATCCTTGAGTTTGTTGCCCATCGCGGCGGAAAGGGTTTCGTCCCGGGTCCCATAAGCGATGAGGACTGGCGCGCTGATGTTCGCGTAGTCGTCCACAAGGGCGTCAATCTCCTTCCATTGGGGCCGCCCGGTTTTGAGCGAGAAGGGCACGGCCTGGAGGAGCATGGCCTTCGCGGCTTCGCGGTGCTCAAAGTGACTCAAAGCGTGTTCGTAGCGTTGCTGCCGTTCGAGCGTGGCGAACGGGGGATCCTGGAAGCTCCTCTTGGTGAGATCGCGGACCTTGGCATCGAAAACGCCGAGGCATTTGCCGATGGCCACCAGGCCGCCCTTTAGCCCCAGCAGCTTCAAAAAGCTGGGCGGGACAGCGTTGATGGCCAGATCGCACGGTGCGAACAACACCGCGCGATCCACGCGCTGCGCTTCGGAGTTGTAACGACTCTGCAATGCGGGCGCGCTCAGCATGCGGATGATGACGCTGCTGCCCAAGGAATGGCCCACCAGGGTGAGGCGGCGCGGCGCGTCACTCCCTTCGGCGGCGAGGCATTGCCGCAGCGCCTGCCAGACCCGTTCGCCCATCGCCGTGAGGCTGTAGCCGTCCGGCTCGAGGGCAGACGGTTTGGGGGCGTCGCTGTCGCCACAGCCGGGCAGGTCCACCAGCCAGATTTCGTAGTCGTCAGCCAGGGCGGCGGCGACGTACTCCCACATCAGGTGATCGGCCAAGATGCCATGGAGGCACACCAGCGCCGGCCTGCCTGGAGCTTTGCGGATGATATGAACGGCGAGGTTGACGGTGTGATTGCTACGAATGGTGGGGCAGCGCCGCGATTCGATCGGGAGATGCTTCCACTTTTCGACCAGCGGACGGAGCACGGGATTATTCGTCTCGGAGGGCAGGCACTCCGGCGGAGTTCGGTCCATCAGCCGCGCCGCGCCTCGTTCGAACGGATTTGAGGGCTGCTGGCAAGTGGCCGGCCCGGCCGCCGAAGCGGTTCCCAAGGCCAGGCTCATTCCAGCCAGCACGCTCAACAGCGTCTTACCGCTCTTCTCGATTATCCAACATTTCTTCCGGGTTTTCATAGCGAGTTCAACCGGCCCATAAAGGCCGTCACTCGCTGATGCGAAATTTCCGGAAAAAGCGGGCCAACTTTCTTTCGCCTGGCCCGTCGGCGCTGCCGTCATCCGCGGCGTTGGGCGATCTTGCGGTAGAGCCAGACCCGGGCGTAGGCCCAATCGCGCTTGGCCGTGCGCGCCGAGAGACCCAGGGCGGCCGCGGTTTCCTCCAGGGTGAAGCCGGCGAAATAGCGGAGCTTGACCAGTTCAGCCTTGGCTGGGTCGTGGGCGGCGAACGCATCCAGCGCCTCGTCCACCGCCAGGAGTTCGTCGTCCGGCGCGACGCCCGCGATCGGCAGGTCATCCAGTTCCATGTCTGTCCGGTGCAGGCCGCCACCGTGGCGGACGGCCTGTTTGCGACGGGCGTTCTCGATGAGAATGCGCCGCATCGCCTCCGCCGCGGCGGCGAAGAAGTGGCGTCGTCCTTCCCAATGGTCGTTGCTATTGCCAACGAGGCGCAGCCAGGCCTCATGCACAAGCGCAGTGGCTTGAAGGGTCTGTCCCGGTGTCTCGCGCGACATCTGCCACTGCGCCAGCCGCCGCAATTCGTCATAGACCAGCGGCAGCAGTTCTGCCCCAGCGTGGGAATCGCCCTGCTGCAACGACGATAAAATGCGCGTCACCTCGCTCATCGCCGCAGCCGTGAGGGAACGGATCCCAATTGGTTTTGACAATCTCCGCCATGCGTTCTCAATCTCATTCGGAGCTTTTCCTCAACGCCGCTGGTTGGCGGCGGTGATTGAAGGCAAGCCATGCAAACCGGACCAGCGCGACCCGGCGGCGCACCGGTTCCTCCTGCTCGGCCACCCGGAGCCCAGGCCAGCCAGCAGAAGAACCAGAATGAGCGAAACCCAACTGCAGTGGCGGGCGCGTTCCGCTCCCACAGGCGGAGTCAGACAAATCTTCATATCTTGGGAGGTCTTTGGCAGGGTTGAACGGAGGTGCTCGTTTTCATGGTGATGGGTGAACCTGTTTCGGGTCGGTGGTCTTGATACGGCAGAATTCGTTGAACGATTCCCATTCTCCGGCGCTGGCGAAAACCCGACGCGGCACGATGCAGGCGATGCTGGGCGTGAGGTAGATGAACAGATGCCGCCGCGTGTGGCTCACTTTCTTGATGCCTGCCCATTGGTGCTCTTGGAAACTGGTGGCGGTTTTGATCTGCAAGCCGGCGTCGCTCAACGTGACCGTCTCCGGCGGCGAATTGCGGTCCTTCCGCAGCAGCAGGTTCAGCGTGAGTATGGCCGCATAGAAAGCCAGCAGAACTGGCAGTTGCAGGATCAGAAAGATCACGGTCGCGACGATCCGCGTCAGGAGCGCTTGCTCTGACGCCATCAGGAAGAACATCAAGCCAAGGAGCGCGACGGGAAGCCACATGATTGGTGAACGCCGGAAATGATGAAGCTGAAACGCGAGCAGGTCGCGGCGAGTGTTGTTGTACGAGATGGTCACGGTTCGTGCTTGCGAGCAAGCCGCGTTGTTAGATGAATTCTCACTGGTAGTCATCTCCCGATTGATCGTCTCCAGATTTGCGTGAGCCGAGACTTTCCTTTTTCGGGATACTCAGTGCCATCCGGGCGGCCAGCGGTTAGCGTTGTCTTTTTCCGTTTCATGACTCACGCAGATTCGAATCGCTTGCGGAAAACTTCGACGATGAAATACGGCCCCGGCTCGGCCGGCCCGACGTAAGACCCTTTCTCGTCGAATTTGCCCTTCGACCAATGCCGCGCGAGTTGGAGCGCCGTTTCCAGCTCGTCCAACAGGCAAAAACGGTTGACCGCCACCTCGGTGTACCAGCCGTTGCAGTCGAGCGGCGAATGGCAGAACTCAAGATCGCGCTCCCGACTGACTACGTCGAGGCCCAGGTAATCGTAGTCCGCCGGCAGAGGTTGAACGCCCCCGGCACGAATCGGATACGGCGCTTCCACCCCGTCGGCGAAGCGGAGTGGAAACATGCGGTAGGCAAAAAGCCACCATTCAAACCGCCGCAGGGCGGACGGTGCCGCCGCATCCGGCACCGGCACGTGGCGGGCGATGTATTTGTCCATGCCTGCCTGGATGCTTCCCGGCGTGCCATCCCAGCGCCGGGTGAGATCGGCGCGCAAGCGATGCAGATTGTCGTGGTCCACTGCCGCCGCCCAGGCCCGCGCCTCCGTGTTGAAAACCCAGTAGTCATTGTGCAGCCAGAGATTGATCCAGTTCGGCGGAGCGATCGCATTTCCAACGTTGCACATGGCCTCGATCTGTGCCGGGAACAAGCGCCGATCTTCGGCCCGAGTCCACGGACGATGTGCGAAATAGCCGATCAAGATGGGGCTCATAGGCGTGGAGCTGTCATGGCATCGCGGCGAGATGCTGAGTCATGGGCTGAGTCCGGTGGAAATGATGCAATGCTTCTCCACCAGCGATTTCGCGTCGTAATAGCGCAGCTTGATGGTGAGCATTCTGTCCTCCGGCGGCGCAAATCCATACCAAACGCAGTTGGCGAAGGGATCGCCTGAATCACGGGACTTGGGCCTTTGCTCGGTGAAGCCGGGGTGGTAACTGGAGGCGACTCCTTCGGGCGTGATGTTCTTGGCGCCGAGAATCGGTTCATCCGACTTCGCGGAGAAGAAGGTCACGGAAGCCACGCCGATGTCGCCCTGCGGCAGGAAAGCGGCCAGCCAATGGCGGACCTGCGTTTGGGCCGCCGGCGGATTGGTCGGGGCAAAGGGATTGCGAGCCGGGGCGCCCACCAGGAATTTCACCTTGAGCGGGCCAACGGTGACGACTTCATTCGTCTGCAAAAGCACATCCGTGCGTTGCTCGGTTCGTTCCTCGCTTCCCATCCGGAACAGCAGTGAAACGTCCACAATCAGCCGGTTCGCCGTGGGCGCGGGCAACCGCGTCGAAGGTTTCGGCGGGTCTTGTTCCCGGATGAGACGGAAGATCTCATCCAGACTGGCTTTCTCAAATTCCGCCTTCGTGAACGGCGTGCGGCCCGTGAGCAGTTCGTAGAGCAATACGCCCAGTGCATAAATGTCGCTGCGCGTGTCCAAGCCCAACGCACCCAACCCGGCCTGCTCCGGACTCATATAGGCGGGTGTCCCGATCATTTGGTGCAACCTGGTGAAGAGCGTTTTCTCGGTAAGACGCGCCTGGGTCGCCTTGGCCACCCCGAAGTCAATGACCTTGGGCACGGGTGAGCCATCCTGCTCGGTGACGAGGATGTTCGACGGCTTGAGATCGCGGTGAATGATGCCATTTTGGTGGGCGTGCTGCACGGCGTGGCAGACCTGGATGAACAGTGCCAGTCGCGCGGTTGTGGGGAGTTTGTTCGCGTCGCAGTAGGCCGTGATCGGAATCCCTTTCACCAGTTCCATCACAAAGTAAGGCCGGCCCGTGTCGGTGGCGCCGCCGTCGAAGACGCTGGCGATGTTGGGATGCTCCATCAGCGCCAGCGCCTGCCGCTCCGCCTCGAACCGCGCCACCACCTCTTTAGTGTCCATCCCCAGCTTGATGATCTTGAGCGCGACGCGGCGGCGGACCGGGTCCTCCTGTTCCGCCATCCACACCACGCCAAAGCCGCCCTCGCCGATTTGCTCCAGCAACTTGTAACGCCCGATGCGGTCTCCTGTCTTCTCGGAAGGAATCAAGTTGGCCGGCCCCACAACCTGCGTGGCCTTCATGAAATCGCCCGCGCCCTGATCGGCTCGCAGCAGCGACTCCAACTCCTGCCGGAGCGCTTCGTCCCCGTCGCACGCACGCTCGACGAAAGCCTCACGCTCCTTCGCGTCGGCGATTTCCAACGCCTGCGCGAAAAGGTTTTCCAATTTCGGGTCAAGTTTGCCCATACCTATCCAAGCGAGATTTCGTCGCCAATCGTATCATCCACCGGGAAATTTCTATTCGCCCGCAGACTCACCGCTTCCGCATCTCCGATACAACCACGCCCGGGCAAACGCCCAATCCCGCTTGGCAGTCGCCTCGGAAATGCCCAACACCTCCGCCGCCTCGGCAAAGGTCAGGCCGACAAAGAACCGCAGCTTCACCACTTCGGTCTTGCGTGCGTCCAGCTTCGCCAGTTCATCCAGGGCTTCATGCACCGCCAGCAATTCATCTTCGTCGGCCACCGGCGCCGCCACTTGAAGGGTCGCCAAGTCCACACGTTCCAATTCGCCACCGTGGCGGACGCAACGTTTGCTCCGGGCATTGTCCACCAGGATCCGCCGCGTGGCTTCCGCCGCCGCCGCGAAGAAGTGCGCGCGGTCATTCCAACGCGGTTGCGCCTCCCCGCCGGCCAGCTTCAGCCACGCTTCGTGAACCAGTGCGGTGGCCTGCAAAGTCTGGCCAGGCTTTTCGTTCGCCAGGCGACATGCGGCTAGGCGGCGCAATTCGTCCTAGACCAGCGGCAACAATTCCTCCGCTGCGTGGGCCTCCCCCTGCTCGATAGCCGAGAGAATCTGGGTGACTTCTGACATGGGGTGTCGCCGCCGATTACTCCTCGCCTCGCCCGCCGGGGTTGGCTGATTCGCCGGGCCATTGAGGACCCTGCCGCGGGGGAACATCAAGCGTGGAATGAATGGCGGCGCAGGACCGTCGGCCAGAGTTTTCCAAGAATCGAAACGCCGAGCACCGCCTCGGCCCGTTTCTGGGATTGAAAACCAACTGGCCGAGACGGTGCTCGGCGCTCCGATCGCGCGGTGAGGGCGTCATTGCCTTAGAAATGTCTAATGTTTGCCCAAAGGGTTTCCAACCGACGTTCCCTCAGACTGGGCGTGCATGAAAAAAGTCATTCATCATTCAAATCGGCGCCGCCCTCGCGGGATGGGGTTGATTTGAAGCAGCTTCATGCCGTGACTCGAGGCTGCGCACCCGCTGCGCGGCAACTTCCTTCTGGCGCGGGTTTCTGCGGGAGGCAGGAACGAAAAGCAAAAAGCTGGCGGGCGACTTCAAAAACTTCACCGGGCGGGTTCAACCACGGATGAAAATAACACTCCGGCAATTCCAATCCTTTGGTCGTTCCCCTCATTTCCTTTTCGTGATTCGGAAAACCTCGGGCGCGCCTTTCTTGAGGACGAGCGTCTTACCCTCAAAGGAAAACGTCTCCCGCATCTTGCGGGCGACGTCCTTCTCGCTTGATGGGAAAATCAGAAAGCGATCCGCCATTTCCGTTCGTACAGGAGTCGTCGGAACCGAGCTTTGAAAATACCTTGTAGGCATCAAACTTTGGGTGTCTGATCTTCCGTGGCGGAATCGGAAAAACCATTCACCACCTCCTCCTGCATGAAGAAACTCATTCCCCTGCTAACCACGCTCCTTCTCCACCTTGCGGTCGGTCGCTTCGCGCAAGCGCAAGGCCCCGCCTTCACCTACCAGGGCCGGCTGAATGTCGGCGCAAGCCCGGCGAGCGGACTTTACGATTTCCGATTTGAACTCTACGACGCGTCAGGCGGCGGAGCGCGACAAGGCGGAACCCTCACCAACTCCGCGACGGCCGTGACCACCGGCCTGTTCACGGTGACGCTGGATTTTGGGAATCAGTTCCCCGGCGCGGATCGCTGGCTGGAGATTGGCGTGCGCTCCACCGGCGGCGGGGCATTCAGCACGCTCACACCCCGGCAGGCACTGGCCACCGCGCCGTATTCGGTTTATTCAGTTAACGCGGGTGTGGCGACCAGCGCCAGCGCCGTGTTGGCCGCAAACATCGTCGGGACGCTGGCAGCAGCGCAACTGCCCGCGAACCTCGTCAGCGACGGCGCGAGCGGGGTGAATCTCACCGGCACGTTCAGTGGCAGCGGCGCGGGATTGACCGGGGTGAATCTGATGTACGCCAACAGCTACGGGGCCTTTCAACTCACGACCAACTATGACGGCGGCAATTTCGTCCTCATCGGCTCTCCGGTCGTGGATTCCCATCCTCAGTCAATCACGGCGGCGGATGTGAATGGCGATGGCCGGGGGGATTTGATCTGCGCGAACGCTGGCACCAACACGCTGTCGGTGTTGACGAACAACGGCAATGGCAGCTTCACTCTCGCCGCCACGCTCGGCGTTGGCGTTGGCCCTTATTCGGTAACCACGGCGGACGTGAACAACGATGCCCAGGTGGATTTGATCAGTGCCAACTTTGGCAACTCCCTTTCGGTGCTGACGAACAATGGGACCGGAGAACGACCGACAATCAACCGCTGGACTTCCGAGTGAACTACCAGCGCGGATTGCGGTTGGAGTATGCGAAAAGTGGTTTTGAGTCCATCAATGTCATCGGCGGATCGAGCGGGAACGTGGTGGGCAGCGGCGTCGTCGGGGCGACCATTGCGGGTGGCGGCACCGCTAACGCCGGCCTTATCAACCAGGTGCTCGCCAACTTCGGCACCGTCGGCGGTGGCTGGAGCAATATGGTGAACGGCGCATCGGCGACGATCAGCGGGGGCAATGGCAACATCGCCAGCGGCACCTACTCGACCATCGGCGGCGGCTATGCCAACTCGGCCATCGCTGGCCAGCAGGCGACCGTCGGCGGCGGGGCCCAGAACACCGCCAGCGGAAATGGGGCAACCGTGCCGGGAGGT
>CAIKLQ010000461.1 GCA_903828255.1 uncultured Verrucomicrobiota bacterium | reverse complement strand
TCGGTTACGCGTTTTTTGTCGCCCTTGAGCCGGTCGGTCCACCACTCCTCAAAGACCGGTGCGGAAATCTGGTGGACCGTTGGCAACGCCAATGACTCAACCGCCGATAATGCTTCTTCGCGGGTGAAGAATTGCGCCTGTCGCTTCTCGTGCCATTCATTGGAACGGCTGGCTGGCAACTGATTTTCATCAATGCCTGCATCTCGTAGCAATTTGAGCAGCTTCTCACCGGACATATCTTTCTTCCCGGCGATTTTGTCGAGGGGATCACGCGCCCACATCAAACCATTTTCGTCAGGCGGGCTGTAAATGGTTTGTTGGAAACGCGACTGCTTGTTGTGCGCAGGTTGAATCTTTTCAACGCGGCAAAGCGCGGCGGTTTCTTGCTCGAAACGCTTCAAATCTGGTCCAAGCCCCGGCAACGCCAGTAGTTTGATATTCCCAAGGTTCGTCTCGCTCCAAAAAATCCCGTGGCATCGGACATGGTTCAATCCTTTGCCCGGCGGGATGTGGGAAAGAATCGCGGCGTCCCACATGTGGTGTCGCAAATTATCGCGGTTTTTCCTCGGCCAGAAATCTTCGGGCAGCTTATCCCCCCATGCCTCCCGGCAAACACTTGTTTGGTATCCGGTGGGCGTGCCGATGTACTCGCGCATTTTGGCGTCGTCGTCGGCAATATCCATCCAGCGGGCGACCTCGAAGCGGAGTTGCCGGGCCAGCTGGGCAACGCGGGTCATGTTCCCCCATTCCGGCGGGGTGTCTTCTGAGCGCAGGAAGAATTCCCGCTTCTGTCCAGACCACTGCATCTTGAGGGCGCGATTCCGGATCTCCTGCCACTGTGGAGAATTATACTGGCCACCGAACGCTTCGTAAGGGGTTTGCTCCCGTTTCAATTCGCCATTGGTTTTCCGGTGCGTGAGGACCAGGTTGACCATTTCACTGAGGCCACCGCGCGAACGGGGAAAGGCGTGGTCAATCTCCAGGTCGTGAGCCAAGGGGTTGTCGCCGAGCGAAGCGCCGGAATAAGGGCAAACCGCAGCGCCGAGATGACCGCCTTGTTGGTTGTAGAGCAGGAGTCGCTTGTGCGCTTCATTGCGGTCCATCCCGGATGGGACCTTTTTGTCGAAGTCCGCGAAGAGCTTGTCCTTAAACTCGCGCCGGGCGGTTTGCTCTTTCTGAATTTCCTTTGCTTGAACCTTGTTGCGCGGAATGTCGCCGACCGTTTCCACGATGACATAATCCGGTGCGGTTTTGTCCGGCGGCAGAATACCATCCCGGATCAATTGCGCGAACACCTGACGCAGTTTGCCGGGGACGGCTGGCTTGTCGCCCGGCTTGGCGTTCTTTTTCCAGCGGCCCAGCAGAAACTCAACTTGCTTGTAAATGCCAAACCCTGCCGCTGCGGTCTGCCGGATTTCATAGAAGCTCATTTTCTTTCCCGCACGTTCAAAGCGCTTGTCTTTGAGGCGGGCGGCGACACGTTCCGCCTCCATGTCTTCCTTCGTGGCGTAATCAATTAAAGCTTCCGCACTGCGGCCGCAAAGAGAAGCGCGCCCGCCCAGGTCTGACATTTTCGGCCAGAGCAAATCCGTTAATTGGGTGAAGAACTCCCCGTTGTGCGATTGGGAGTCGCTGGCCAGTTCTGTCTTGCCGGTAGGATCATGTTTGGCGACAAGCATTTTCTTGAATTCCCGCTTATCCACCCGTGACCGCTGGAGGAGGCCATCCGAGGCCAACGCTTGAACGTCTGCCTCAAGCAAAGCGTCCAGCAACCAACTGAATACTTCCCGACTGGCCAGAATGCGGGTGCCGTCCTTGCGGACAAAGGTACGCGTGGCGAGGAATTCCAAAAGTTTGAGCCGGCGGATGTGGCGGTGCCTGCTCGAATCACATTTGGGGGCAGGGTCGTTGAACAACATTTCTGCCAGCGGACAGCGATTGACTTTACGAGCTGCAAGCTCGCCCGGTTCTTTGCGGTGGTCGTTAATAATTTCGTGGAGTCGGTTCAACGCTGCTTTCACGCGCTCCCCTCCGCCGGCAAATTGCGGGTGCTTTTCAACGATGTCTGTCAAATGCGCCCAAACCATCTCACGTGGAAAGTTATGACGCCGGGCAGGAAACCGGAGATTGTTTTTCGGCTGGGAAAAATGTTCGGCCAGCACGGCGTCAATGCCCTTGGTATTGTACTTCTCTACGGCCAGAGTCAGGGCCGTTTCAAAACCTTGGCGTTCCTTCTCAGTCCATCCGCAATCGGTAAGCACGTAGCGTAGTTTGTCGGCGTGTTCCTGTTGGCAGAATGCCGTCTTCGCCCATTCAATCGCATCGTTTGCTTTTGCTTCGTCGCCCCAAGGATATTCGCCGCCGTCTTCTGGCGCGTGCCAGTCATAGCCCCGGTGCCGGATGATATGGCGCAGACAAGCCACAAATGCGCGGATGTCGCGCAAACCTTCGACATCCTTTCGTGTGGCGATCCACCGGAAACGGAACGGGCCGTCATCGCGTCCCTTGTCAGTGATCTCAACCCAAGGCAACCCAAAGTCAGCGCAGAATTGCTTCAGCATCACTTCGCGGCGGTTTTCGGCTTGGCGGCATCGGCGACCTGCCCGCAAACCGCGCCGGCCCGCCAAGGGCGCGGCGTCCGGCGTCTCAAAAAGGAACGTGCGGGCGTAAACTGGTGCCAACCCCTTACGCAGCCAAACGCCGATCCCTTCAAGGCCAATATCAATTCCAAGCACAATGGCACGCGTGTAAAATGGGTCGCTTGCCCAATCAACCGGGTTAGTCGCCGAGCTAGGTGCGGGCTTAAGGGTGTAGTCCATGATTGACAGATTAGTTGGAGAGGTGTTTCCTTGCGCCGAGATCAAAACCTGCGGTGGCCAGTATTCCAAACTGTCGGCTTGAGAGCAGGCTGGCCATTAACCGCAACTCTTGCACGGGGGCGGGCGCAAGCCTTAGCCCCTTTTTGTTTTCTGAGGACCAACGGCGGTGCCGCGTCAATGAACCCACCGCGCCGGGCTACTGCGTGAAGCGAGCCGGTGATTTTCGGTGAAATCCCTGGAACCCTAGCCGAGGGCAATGGAGCATTCATATGCGTTTCTTTGCGTTACTTCCGGTTGCGCGGTTTGCACCACGGGCGCGACTATGCGCCGATGCGGGATGATAGCAAGGGGATTCCCGCAGCGGGCTGCAAATGCAACAGCGTTTTAGAAAACCGAAAACCGCTAGGAGCTTCACGCGCTGAACCGGGGCGGCATGAAAGGGGTGACCGGGCGGCGGGGTCCGGCACTGGCCCAACTGGTGGCGGGTGCATTGGCCCGGTCCGGGCTGGCAGCGGGCGAGGGCGGCCAGCGCGCGGGCGGGGGCTTTGAGCGCCAGGCGGTGCGCGAGAGTAGCTACCCCACCCGCCAGGCGCGGGCGACAGCCGCCGCACGGACGCGCCAGGATGCGATTACAGAGGGTTTGATTTGCGCTGCTGTCTGTTGACGCGTCCGGGAAGGAATGCCGCGCCACGGACCAAGCCAGCCACACGCTGCTTGCTGCTGGGTGGCGCTGCCGCCG